>JBAVIH010000507.1:0-2630 GCA_049686695.1 Bryobacteraceae bacterium
GCCGGCAACGAGCGCTCCTCGGGCGGTTTCGCACGGTCCGGCGGCGGCGCGAACGGGCGCACTGGCTTGGGCGGCGCGACGGCCAGCAGGTTGGGCAGCTCGAGCGGCTGCGCCAGCGGAATCTCCGGGGCGGGAACGCGGATCAGTTGCGGCGGACGCAGCAGTTCGACCTGCTTCGCCACAATTTGTTGCTGGAATTTGCGAAACGCGCGGGGCGGCTTCGGCTCCGCCGCCTCGGCCGGCTTGATCTCGGGCAGTTTGTCGCGCAGGTTATACCAGATCAGGTGCGCTTCGTAAGGGCGGATTTCGCGGTTGTAGAGCGGGCGCGGGTCTTCGGGCGGAGCGATGGGGCTGAACACCACCCACAGCAGCGCCGCCAGGTGCAACAGGGCTGAAGCCGCGAATCCAGGCGAACGCCCGAAACGCGGCCCGCCGCGACGGATCGTCATCCTCACGCTACAGCTCCCTGCGATTGCCGCCGAACCCGTTGGTCGGCGCGACCCCCTGCACGCGCTCGATGACGCGCTGCCGCGAAATGTAATCGGCCAGGTATTGGTTGAGCTGCTTGAGCCGGGAGGCTTCCGACCGCTGCCGCAACAGGGCATTGAGAAAATTGAGGTCGGGCAGGCCCTGCGCCAGTTGAAAACTGAGCTGCGGGTCCGCCAGGTCGGGCTCGCCGCAGCCTTGCGCGCCACCCAGTTTCTTCAGCGAGTTGAAATGGCGCAGCGCCTGTTCGCGGACTTCGGGCTCCGGCTGGGCCGTATCCTCATCGTCGAAGTATTGGACCTCGGCCCGCAGGTAATCCAGCTCTTCATCGATCAGCACGATCTCGAAACGTCTGCGGCCGCGCGTCAGAATATCCATGCGCCCGTCGGGATAGCGCTCGAGCACCTTTTCCACCGCCACGGTGCAACCAGCGCTCGCAATGCCCTGCTCCCGGCCGAGCACGATGCCAAACTCGTCTTCCCGGCGGATCGCTTCCCCTACCATAAGCTTGTAACGCTCTTCGAAAATGTGCAGCTGCAAACTGGTGCGCGGAAACACCACAACCTGCAAAGGGAACAACGGGAGCAGCCGCGCAGGCATGGTACTATTATGGCGTTTCTCGGGTGGGGCATGCTTTAGCTTGCCCGGACCATGATATGCGGATCGACGGTAAAGTCGCGCTGATCACCGGCGCTTCGGCGGGCATCGGAGCGGCGTGCGCGGCGGAGTTCGCGCGCTCGGGCGCGCAGCTCTCGTTGTGCGCCCGCTCGGAAGAAGGATTGCGCCGCGCCGGCGGTGATCGGGCGCTGATCACGGCCGGCGATATCACCGACGAAAGCGTGCGGCGGCGGGTGGTGGAGCGGACCCTCGAACGGTTTGGCGCCATCGACATCCTGATCGACAACGCCGGCAGCGGCTTGTACATTCCGTCCTGGGAAGCCCCGGAGGCCGAGGTGCGCCGGCTGATGGAGCTGAACTTCTTCGCTCTGCTCGGCATGATTCAACTGGTGACGCCGCACATGCGCGCGCGGCGGAGCGGAACCATCGTCAACGTGGGATCCATCGGCGGCAAGATCGTGCTGCCCTGGATGACGGTGTACAGCGCGTCCAAATACGCCGTCGGCGCGCTCACCGAGGGGCTGCGCATGGAGCTGCGCCGCGACGGCATCCGCACCATGCTGGTGTGCCCCGGTTACGTGATCACCGAATTTCAGCGGCGCAGCGTGGGCGAAGTTCCGCCGCAGGTGGTGAAGGGCCGGCGGTTCGCCATCACGGCCGCGGAATGCGCCGCGGATATCCGCCGTGGCGTCGAGCGCGACGCGCGCACGGTGATGTCGCCGCGCGTGGGATGGTTGCTGGTGGGGCTGGCGCGCCTGTTGCCGCGCGCCGTCGAAGCGCGCATGGCGCGCATGAATGGAACGGCATGAACCTGCGGCTCAAGCAAACTCCGGGCATCTACCTGCTGGGCTTCATGGCCAGCGGCAAATCCACCGTGGGACGTCACCTGGCGCACCGGCTGGGCTGGAGTTTTTTCGATCTCGACGACGAAATCGAGGCGGCCGAGAAGACCGCCATCGCGCATATTTTCGATACCCGCGGCGAGGCCGAGTTCCGCCGCATCGAGAGCGAGATGCTGACGCAGCACGTACGCTCGATCGAGCATGGCCGGCCGGCCGTGGTGGCGCTGGGCGGCGGGGCGTTCCTCGCCCCGGCCAACCGCGAGCTGGCGGCCGGCAACGGCGTGAGCGTCTGGCTGGATTGCGATTTCGACCGCATCGCCCGCCGCGTGGCGCAGGCCGCTCACCGGCCGCTGGCGCGCGATCCCGAGAAGCTGGCGGCGCTGTTCCACGAACGCCGCGACATTTACCGGCTGGCCGACATCCACATCCCCATCGAGACGGACGATCCGGAGGCCGTCGCCGCCGCCATCCTGGCGCACGAATTCTTTCGATGACTAGGCCCACGCTGCGACGCCAGGCCGCTCCCATTTTTCGCGCCGCGCTGCGGGCGGCCGATCCGCACGACGCGGTAACGCGCTACCTGGCGCGCCGCGATTATTCCCGCTTCCACCACGTTTACGTAATCGGCGCGGGCAAGGCGGGCGCTTCCATGGCGCGCGCCGCCGAGCGCGCGTTGGGGCGGAC
>JBAVIH010000508.1:0-3977 GCA_049686695.1 Bryobacteraceae bacterium
CCTGGTAGCCGGCCGCCTTACCTTTGACTGGAAGATGATCCCCGACCCCTGCCCTTCGCGTGAGCTGACCGACCGCGGAGCCGCGGCCGTCCGAGACTACGTGGACTTCTTTAAGAGGAACCAAGTAAGGGTCGTGAACATGAGTTGGGGCGGTTCGGTCAAAGATTACGAAGATGACATGGAGAAGTGCGCCATCGGCAAGGACGTTGACGAACGGAAGAAGACCGCCCGCGAGTGGTTCGAGATCGAGAAAGGCGCGCTGGAAAAAGCCATGCTCTCCGCGCCGGAGATTCTCTTCGTGGCCGCCGCCGGCAACGCCAATGCCGATTCGAGCTTCGAGGAAGCCATCCCGGCCGGCCTGAGAGTCCCGAACCTGCTCACCGTGGGAGCGGTGGACAAGGCCGGCGACGAGGCCTCGTTCACCAGCTACGGTCCGACCGTGGTGGTGGACGCCAACGGCTACGAAGTCGAGAGCTACATTCCGGGCGGCGACCGCCTCAAGATGTCGGGCACCTCAATGGCCTCTCCCAACGTGGCCAACCTGGCGGCCAAGATCCTGGTCGTGAATCCGAAGCTCACTCCGCCGGAGGTAATCGACATAATCCGTAAGACCGCCGAGAAAACGGCCGACGGCCGCCGCAACCTGATCGACCCGAAGAAAGCCATCGCCGCGGCTCAGATCTCTCGCTAATCCTCCGGCGCACATTTCTCACATCGCCGTTTCTTGACCGCCGATGCCTACGGGGATCGCCAGGAAACGGTTGCTCAGCGCTTCCATGATGACGTGGGGAGTTTTTGATTAAAGGTCCGGCAGCGCCGCGGTCGCGATCTGCGCGATATCGAGCAGCTTGGGCGGCGACTGGGTCAGCGTGCCGAGGGCGTCGCGAAACATGCTCTGGCAGAAGGGGCAAGCGGTGCCGATCACGGGAGCGCCAGTGGCCAGCAGTTCTTCGGCGCGCGCCAGGTTGATGCGTTTCCCCTTCTCTTCGCCGAGGAACATCTGCCCGCCGCCGGCGCCGCAGCAGAAGGAACGCTGGCGGGTGCGCGGCGGCTCGGCCACCTCCGCGTAACGCCCGATCACGCTGCGCGGCTCGTCATAGATGTTGCGGTAACGGCCCAGGTAGCAGGGATCGTGGAATACGACTTCGCCGGCCGCGCCCTGGGCGGCCGGCAGCCGGGCGCCCAACCGCGCCAGCAGTTCGCTGTGATGAACGATGTCGAAGGCGGCTCCGTATTCCTTCCAGTCGGTACCGATGGTGCGGACGCAATGCGGGCAGATGGATACCATGCGGCCCACCTTCGCCGCGCGTAGCGTTTCGATGTTGGCTTCCGCCACCTGGGCGGCCGCCAGGTCGTTGCCCAGGCGGCGCGCCGGATCGCCGGTGCACTTTTCCTGGCGCGGTACGCCGAAGGTGACGCCGGCATGGCGCAGCACGCGCGCCAGTGCCAGCACAATCTCCCGCCCTTGGCTGTCGTAAGCGCCCATGCAGCCCAGCCAGAGGCAGTATTCCTGCGTGCCGTCGAAGAACGGCAGTCGGTTCTTCTCGATGAACTTCTGCCGGTCGGCGGCGGAGAAGCCGAGCGCGTTGCCGTTACGTTCCAGGTTGAGGAACAGCTTGGAGCCGTAATCGTTCTCCCATTTCCCGGTGTTCACCGCGCCGCGCCGCAAGCCGACGATCAGCGGCAAATGCTGAATCCCCACCGGGCACTCGAATTCGCAGCCGCCGCAGGTGGTGCATTGAAACGCGGCCTCTTCGTCGATGTGGCGGCCCAGCAGCGGCTCTTCGCCGGCGGTCGAGAATTCGTTCAGGTAATGACGCAGCCCAAGCACGATTTCCTTGGGGTTCAAGACCTTGCCGGTCGAGTACGCCGGGCAATGCTCGGTGCAGCGGCCGCATTCGACGCAGGTGAATGCCTGTAGGGCATCGATGCGGGTGACTCGCTTGCCGGTGTCGAGGCCGAAATCGTCGTCACCGGAAAGCGGCGGTATGCGGCTGAAGCCTTGCCGGCGGAGGAACACGGTTACGGGGCTGAGCGCCAGGTGCAAGTGCTTGGTATGCGGAATCAGCGGCACAAAGGCCAGCAGCGCCAGCGTGTGCAGCCACCAGTTGGCGTGCGCCGCGGCGCCCTCGGGCAGCTTCAGCCCGGCCAGGTAGGTGAGCATCAGAAAGAAGATCAGACCCGCGATCACGCCCGATTCCCTGGAGAGCTTGCCGAGCCAGACCGGCCGCGCGACAAAGCGGCGCACGAAGAGGCCGGTAATCGCTATCGCGACCGCGACCGCCCACGCACCCACGAAATCCAGATAGGCGCGGCCCCAAACGCTTGCCGGCGAGAGCAGCGCTACGCCGAATGCCTCGGCGAAATGATTCAGGGTGACCAGGGCGAAGGCGCAGAATCCCCAGAACACGAACGCGTGTGCCAGACCGGCGAGCGGGCGTCCGCGAATCACCTTACCCTGGGCCAAGACTTCCCAGAGAAATTGGCGGATGCGGGGGCCGATGGGCGCGAGGCCATAATCCGGCGTCGGGCGCGCGGTGCGCAACGCATGCACCACGGAGCGAAAGCGCCTCCAGAACAGCCACGCCGAAGCGGTGGCCAGCACAACCAGAATGAAGCGTTCCAACCACGATGGGTGCATCGGGATTCGCCAAAGTCTCAAGCGTAGCACCATCGGTAGGGTATGCTTTGGCTTGCCGGTTCTTGTCCGTGATGGAGCCGGCCCCGCTGCCCGGATAGAATCAAGAAGGAGGTTTCCTTGCGTATTGTGGTTTCCGGCGCGGCCGGGTTCATAGGGTCCCATTTTTGCGACCGCCTGCTGGCGGAAGGGCACACGGTGGTGGGGCTCGACAATTTCCTCACCGGAGCGGCGCGCAATCTCGCGCACTTGGCGGACGAACCGCGTTTCAGTCTGATCCGGCAAGACATCACCGAGCCGTTTTCGATCGCGGGCGCGGTGGATGCGGTGGTGAACATGGCCTCGCCGGCCAGCCCGAAGGATTATCACGAACACCCGATCGAAACCCTGGCGGTGGGCTCGGCCGGCACGCGGCGCATGCTCGACCTGGCGCTGGAGAAGAGCGCGCGCTTCCTGCTGACTTCCACTTCGGAATGCTATGGCGATCCGGAGGTGCACCCGCAGGTGGAATCGTACTGGGGCCACGTGAACCCGGTCGGGCCGCGCTCGTGCTACGACGAGAGCAAGCGCTTCGCCGAAGCTCTAACCATGGCCTACCACCGCAAGCACGGCCTGGCCACCAACATCGCGCGCATCTTTAACACCTACGGGCCGCGCATGAAGCTGGACGACGGCCGCGTGGTACCGGCTTTTCTCTGCGAGGCGCTCGCCGGGACGCCGATCACGGTTTTTGGCGACGGCTCGCAGACCCGCAGTTTCTGCTACGCGAGCGACCTGGTGGACGGCCTCTACCGCCTGATGCTCTCCGAGGAACGCTACCCGGTGAACCTGGGCAACCCGCGCGAAATGACGATTCTCGAATTCGCCGAGCACATACGGCGGCTGACCGGTTCGCAGTCGCCCACCGAGTTCCGGCCGCTGCCCGAGGACGACCCCAAACAGCGCTGCCCCGACATCGGCAAAGCGCGCAAGGCGCTGGGCTGGGAGCCTCGAGTGACGCTCGAAGATGGGCTGCGCCTTACGGTGGAATACTTCCAGCGGGAAGCGGCTGCGGGGACGAACATACGGGCAAGCTAAAGCATGCCCCACCAACATCGTGCCTGCCTTTGGTGGGGCATGCTTCAGCTTGCCCGTTTAGCTTGCCCGTTTAGATCACGCGTAGTTCTTTGGATGTTGGGGTCAGGATGCGGCAGCCGGTTGCGGTCACCTCGACGGTGTCTTCGATGCGGATGCCGCCGAAGTCTTCCAGGTAGACGCCGGGCTCGATGGTGACGGCCATGCCGGGCTGGAGGATAGTCTTGTCGCGCTTGCCGAGGCGCGGGGGCTCGTGGATCTCGAG
>JBAVIH010000509.1:0-3748 GCA_049686695.1 Bryobacteraceae bacterium
AACAGCTTTGGGGGAGCGGAACGGCGAAACGCTCAGTGCTCTCAAATGCGGTGTTCAGTGCCGTGCATGACGGCGGTGGGCAAGGCTGGGAATCGGGTCACTTGGAACCATTTTTATTGGTGGGGCATGCTTTAGCTTGCCACCGTCCATGCCCCCAACCCGACTTCCGCCCCACCTCAGTTCACGCCGGACATCAACCGCACCGTCGGCCGGATCAATAGCACCAGCACCAGGGCTGCGACGATAGTGCAGCCGGCCACGATTCCGAACAGCGAGGGCAGCGGAATCGAACTGTAGAGCGACGCGGCTTTGCCCGCCATCCAGTTGCCGATGCTGAGCGATAGGAACCAGATCCCCATCATGAAACCGGCCGCGCGCGCCGGCGCCAGTTTCGTCATAGCGCTCAACCCCACCGGGCTCAGGCACATCTCGCCCAGAGTCTGAAGAAAATACGTTCCGGTGAGCCACCAGGACGATACCAGCGCGCCGTGCGCCGACATCATGGCTGCGGGCACCAGGATGGCCAACGCCAGACCGGCCCACAGCAGGCCCATCGAAAACTTGGCGGGGCTCGACGGCTCGGCGTGGCGGCGGTTCAGCCATAGCCAGAGCCAGGCGAAAACCGGGGCCAGCAGGATCACGAAAATCGGCTGGACGAACTGGAACCAGCTCGCGGGGAATTCGTAGCCGAAGATGTGCCTGTCCGTGCTGCGCTCGGCGAACAAGCTGAGCGACGAGCCTGCCTGCTCGAAGGACGCCCAGAAAATCGCCGACGCCACGAACAGCACCAGAATGGCCGCCGATCGCTTGCGCTCTTCGAGCGTCCAGGTGCGCGAGAAGATCAGCCACGCAAACACCACCACCGAGATACCCAGCAAGGCCCAGCCCAGCGAATCGGAGACCAGCGAAGCTGTGAACGCGATCACGCCGGTGGCGCCCAGCGTGCCAAGCACGGCAAACACCGCTAGGCCGCCGCCCACGGCCCAGATGGCGTTGCGCCGCTGCCGGAGGTCCCCCGCGGCATTACCAGTGGATGCGGGATCGCGGCCGGCATCGCCCAGGTACCTGGCGCCGAGCACATACTGAATGACGCCGGCCAGCATCCCCAGGCCGGCCAGCCCGAAACCCAGCCGCCAACTGATCCGTTCTCCCACCCAGCCGCAAAAGATCGGGGAAATCAACGAACCGATGTTGATCCCCATGTAAAAAATAGAAAAGCCGGAATCGCGCCGCGGATCGCCCTGCCGGTAGAGCTGCCCGACGATGGTGCTGACGTTGCCTTTCAGCAGACCCGTGCCCACCATCAACAGCACCAGCGCCAGGTAGAACGCGCCCTCGCTTGGCCCCATCAGGCAAAACTCGCCGGCAGCGATGAACAGGCCGCCCAGAAGCACGGCCCGCTGTTGTCCGACAATGCGGTCCGCCACCCATCCGCCGCCCAGGCACAGCAGGTAGACCATGGCGGTATAGAGGCCGTAGACCGCGCCGGCCTTATCGTCGTTGAAGCCCAGCCCGCCCTTGACGATCTTGTCGGTCATGTAATAAATGAGGATGGCGCGCATGCCGTAGTAGCTGAAGCGCTCCCACATTTCGGTGAAGAACAGCGTGGCCAAGCCGCGCGGATGGCCGAAAAACCGGGTGTCGTACTGGGCTTGCGAAGGTTGCGCGCCGGGCGATGTGGTCATGGAAAGGTCTAGGGGCCAGTGTAGCGTGGTTTGGCCGAAAATCGCATCCACGCTTTGGCCTCGCCGGCAGTTTATCTGATAGAGGATGAAAACTCTGGCACTGGCGGCTGAAGCGGGCGACGAGCCGGAGGGCCGGGACAGCACACTCGAAGCCGCACGCGCCGGCGACCGGGCGGCATTCGATCTGCTGATGCGCCGCTATGAACGCCTGGTGCTGGGGACGGCTTACCGCCTGGCCGGCAATCTCGAGGACGCGCAGGACGCTTCGCAGGAGGTGTTCCTGCGGCTCTACCGCAACCTCGCCAGGCTCGACACCGGTAATCTGGCCGCCTGGCTGTACCGGGTGACGGTGAATGTCTGCCACGATATGCGGCGGCGCCGGCCGACGACGGTTTCTGTGGATGACGCGGCGGAACTGGCTGCCGCCGGCGGCGATCCGCAGCAGCGTGCGGGCGAGGCCGAGCGAAGGGCGCTGCTGCTGCGCGGCCTGCGGATGCTCTCCGAAAAGGAACGCGCAGCGCTGGTGCTGCGCGATCTGGAAGGGCTTTCCACCGCCGAGGTGGCGGGCGTGCTGGGTTCGAGCGTCGCGACCGTGCGCTCGCAGATTTCCAAAGCCAGGTTGAAGGTGCGGGATTTTGTGGAGCGCTATTCGCGGAGGCGCTTATGACTTGTGCGATGTGGGAAGAGCGGGTCGCGCTCTTTGCCGGCGGCGACCTGGGAACGGCCGAAGCGGCCGCCGTCGAGCGGCACTTGAGCCAGTGCGCGGCTTGCCGCTCTCTGGCGGCGGATTTGCGCTCAGGGCTCGATGGATTGCGCGAAGCCCACGCGGAGCCGTTGGCGGCAGAGCATTACGCGGCCGTGCGCGGGCGCGTGCTGGCGGAGCTGGTGAAGCCGCCGCGCCGGCGTGTTCTGTGGATGTGGGCCTGGGCGGCTGGGTTGGCTGCCGCCGCGGCGGTGTGGGTGATTTTCGGGGTGATGAAGCCGGCCGCGATGCCGGCGCCGAACCTGCCACGCCTGGTTGCCGTGGCGCCGGCAGTCGAACGCCCCTTGCCGCGCGAGCGCGGAAGTGACCGTCCCCTCGGAAGCCGTAAAAGAATCGGTTGGCAGGCGAAAGCGCCTGCCCCACCAGGCAAAGTGGGCAAAGTGGGACAGACGCTTTCGTCTGTCAACCCCCAGGTCGAACCGATTCTCAGGGCCGCCGTCGAGGATTCCCCGGTGCGCATGGTGCAATTGGCGACCGACGATCCAAACGTGGTGATCTATTGGCTATTCGAAGAAAAAGGAGAATAACGATGAAACGAATCGCTGCCGTATTGATGCTGGCCGCCCTGTCTTTGGCGGCGCAGGATAACAAGAACCCGCAGTCGAAGTCGTCCACTCTGTCCGACGATCTGGCAAGGCAAGCAGCCGAAGAGGCGCGGGCGTGGAGGGCGGCCCCGGTGCAGAAACTCTTCGTGCTAAAGTACGCCGACCCCGTGCAAGTCGTGAACCTGGTGCGCGCGCTGGGGGGCTCGGCAGACCAGAATACTCAGATGCGCGCCATTGCCGTGACGGCGGAAAAGAGGGGGATGGCGGTGATTGAAGATGCCATCAAGCAGTTGGACGTGCCGTCGGCTGCGCCCAAGAACATCGAGTTGACGGTCAACCTGATCGTGGGTACCGACGCCGAACACGACGTGGGCGGCCCCATTCCCAAGGAACTGGAGAACGTGGTGGCACAGCTCAAGGGCGCGTTCCCATTCAAGAATTACCGGCAGGTGGATCTGATCGAACTGCGCACGCGAACCGGGGAACAGGCGGATGCCAGGAGCGAGGGCGGAACAGTGAACAACGGATCGGTCACGACTCTTTTTCGTATTCACGCCGCCAGTTTGGCTCCGGATGGATCGACGGTGCGGCTGGACGGCATGCTAGCGAGCATCCATTGGCCTGCCATTGAAAACAATTTGACTCTCAGCGCGAGCGTCGACGTGAAGGAAGGCGAGAAAGTGGTGGTCGGCCGCATTGGCGTATCCCACGACCAGGCCCTGTTCCTGGTGCTGACCGCCCACGTAGTGCAGTAG
>JBAVIH010000510.1:0-12118 GCA_049686695.1 Bryobacteraceae bacterium
CTCACGGCCTGGGTTTGCGGACCGCGACTGGATGACCGCGACCGTTCCCGGCACGGTGCTCACCAGTTACCTGAACGCGGGCGCGATCCCCGATCCCAACTATGGCGACAACCAGAACCTGATTTCGGATTCGTTCTTCTGCGCCGATTTCTGGTATCGCAATGAGTTCGTGGCGCCGGCCGAGCTAGTCCAACGGCGCGTCTGGCTCAATTTCGACGGCATCAACTGGAAGGCCGACGTGTTTTTGAATGGCGAGAAGCTGGGGCGGATCGAAGGCGCGTTTATGCGCGGCCGTTTCGACTTGACGGGCAGACTTCGCCCCGGCCAGGTCAATGCGATGGCGGTTCGCATCGAAAAGAACCGCACGCCGGGATCGACCAAAGAGAAGACCGTGATGGGCTTCGGCAGCAACGGCGGCGCGCTGGGCGCGGACAATCCGACGTTTCACTCTTCGATCGGCTGGGATTGGATGCCGGCCGTGCGCGGCCGCGACACCGGCATCTGGAACAGCGTGTACCTGACCGGGAGCGGCCCGGTCACCATCGAAGATCCGCTGGTCTCGACCAGCCTGCCGCTGCCGGATACCTCGCGCGCGGACGTCAGCCTGGAGCTGACGCTTCGCAACCACGAGCCGCGGCCGGTGGCGGGCAAGCTGCGCGTTCGCTTTGGCGACGCCGCATTCGAAATGCCCGTCACCGTGGGTCCGGCATCGGCGAAGGTGGTGAAGCTCGATCCCGCCGCGCACCCGGAACTGCGCCTGCAGAATCCGAAATTGTGGTGGCCCAATGGCTATGGCGATCCGAACCTCTACGCGGTTGAATTGCAATTCGAAACCGCCGATGGGCAGGCATCCGATACCAAGCGGTTTCAGACCGGCGTCCGCCAGTTCACCTACAGCGAGGAAGGCGGCGCGCTGCGCATCTTTATTAATGGACGGCGCTTCGTGCCGCGCGGCGGCAACTGGGGCTTCAGCGAGGATCTGCTGCGCTACCGCGCCCGCGAATACGACGCGGCAGTGCGTTACCACCGCGACATGAACTTCACCATGATCCGCAACTGGGTGGGGCAAACCTTCGACGACGCTTTTTACGAGGCCTGCGACCGCTACGGGATCGTGGTGTGGCAGGAGTTCTGGCTGGCGAACCCGTGGGACGGCCCCGATCCGGACGATCCGGCAATGTTTCTGCGCAACGTCCGCGACACCGTGTTGCGGATTCGCAACCATCCTTCCATCGGGCTTTATTGCGGCCGCAACGAAGGGTACCCGCCGGCCGCGCTGGACGATGGCATTCGCCGGGCGCTCGGCGAGCTGGCTCCCGGCAGCCACTACATTTCCGATTCCGCGGACGGCGCGGTGAGCGGCGGCGGGCCGTATTGGATCATGCCGCAAAAGTCCTATTTCAGCAGCATTCCGAAGCGCACGCTGCACAGCGAAATGGGCGTGCCGGACATCCCGGCCATCGAGAGCGTGCGCGCCATGATGCCGCGAGATGCCCTCTGGCCGCCCAATCGCACGTGGGGCGAGCACGATCTCGGTCCCGGCGAAGGCAGGGCCGAAAACTCGTTCTTCAAGGTCGTCGACAAACGGTACGGCGGCGCCAAGAACATCGAGGAGTTTGTCGAACTGGCGCAGTTCCTCGACTACGAAACCCATCGCGCCATGTTCGAATCGCAAAGCCGCTACCGGGGCGGCCTGCTGATCTGGATGAGCCATTCGGCATGGCCGTCGCTGCTGTGGCAGACCTACGACTACTATTTCAATCCCGGCGCCGGCTACTTCGGCAGCAAGAAGGGCGCCGAGCCGCTGCACATCCAATGGAACGCGGCCGACGAAACCGTCGAAGTGGTGAACTACTCGGGCGGCGATGCGCGCGGGCTGACGGCGCGCGTGGAAGTGCTGAACCTGGATGGCTCCGCGCGCTGGGAAAAGACCGCGCCCGTGGATAGCGCCGAGGACAGCACGGTCACCTGTATTAAGATGGAATACCCCGCCGGGCTGACCGCGGTGCATTTCCTGCGGCTGAAGCTACTGCGCGGCGACGAAACCGTCTCCGAGAATTTCTACTGGCGCGGAACCGACGAAGCCGACTATCGGGCGCTGGGCACGCTGGCCAAGGCGAATGTGGAAGCCGTGACCGGCGTGGAGCAGCGCGGCGGGCGCTGGCATCTCTCGACCGAACTGCATAACGCTTCCGCCACGCCGGCGCTGATGGTCCGCGTCAAAGCAGTCCGCGAAAAAACCGGTGACCGGATTCTGCCCGCGCTGTACAGCGACAACTATGTAGCCCTGATGCCCGGCGAGCGTAGAACGATCGTCACCGATCTTGCCGACGCCGACACGCGCGGCGAGATACCGATCATGGTGGTGGAAGGCTTCAACGTGGCGCCGCTGTGAAGTTCTTGTCTCTTCACGCCGGGACGTACCGCTTGACGGCGATGTCTCCGGAATGTTGCCGCGTCTGCGCCACGTCGTAGGCGAGCTGCATGCGCAGAAGGTGGTCCATGTTCGGGCCGAACGCCTTTTCGATTCGCAGGGCCATCTCCGGCGTCAGCGACGCCTTGCCGTGCAGGAGGTCGGAGAGCGTGGCGCGCCGCACTTTCAGAATCTCCGAGGCCTTCGACACGTTGAGGCCGAGGGCTTCGATGATCTCGGTCTTGATCAGGTCGCCCGGATGGGGCGGGCTCTTCATGGGCATTGCGAGCCTCCTAATGGTAGTCGATCAAATCAATATCGCTGGCGGTGTTCATCTGTTCGTCGTAGCGGAAAATCAGCCGCCAGTTTCCGGTAACGGTTATGCTCCGGAATTCTCCCAGGTCGCCTTTGAGGGGATGCAGCTTCCAGCCCGGAAACCTGCGAAGTTGCTCCAGAGTCTCGGCGGTCTCGAGCGCGAACAGCAGCTTGCTCAGCTTGTCGGCCATCGTGGGCGGTACCCCCTTGGCGTTCCCATCGTCATGGAGCTTCCTTAACCCTTTGTGACGAAAGCGAACAAGCATGTCATCCCTGCATGATTCCAGTATGTACGGTTAGACCGTACGCGTCAAGTGCTTGGTTACAGAGGACGCGATGCGTCCCGACAACCTCCGCTGCTTTGCGCCCGCGGTAGAATGGCCGCATGTCCCGCACCCAGACTCCGCTTACCGATTCGTTGCTGGCTTATGTTCGCGACGTGACCCTGCGCGAACCGGAGGCGCTGCGGAAGCTGCGCGAATCCACCGAAGACCACCCGTACGCTTCGTGGCAGGTGGCGCCCGAACAGGGCCAGTTCCTGCACCTGCTGGCGTGTGTGACCGGCGGGCGCAAGGCTCTCGAAGTCGGCATCTTCATGGGCTACAGCTCGACCTGGATTGCGCTTGGGCTGGCGCCGGGCGGAAGGCTGATCGCCTGCGATAAGAGCGAAGAGCACGCCCGGATCGCCCGGCGAACCTGGCGCGACGCCGGCGTGGAGGATCGCATCGAGCTGCGGCTCGCCCCGGCGCTCGATTCACTGGATGGGTTGCTGAAAGAGGGCCAGGCCGGCAGCTTCGATTTCATTTTCATCGACGCCGACAAGGGCAACTACATCGAGTACTATGAGCGCGCGCTGCGGCTGCTGCGGCCGGGCGGGCTGGCCGCCGCCGATAACGTTCTGCTCCATGGCACGGTAGACGATCCGGCCAACCGCGATGCCGACACCGTGGCCATCCGGGAATTCAACAGTCACCTCGAATCCGACCGGCGCATCGCGCTCAGCATGGCCACCATGGGCGACGGCCTGGCCCTGGCGGTGAAACTCTGACAGTGCCGGCAAGCCCGCCGCGGGAAGCGCGAAAGGTGCAAGAATGATGGGGAAAGGAATGGCGCCATGAAGCGTCTTTTGATTCTGATGGCAGCGTTCGCGGTGGCGGCCGCGGCCGCGGATATCGCCGGCACCTGGAAGGCGACGGCGGAGGGCCCTGACGGAACCATGGAGCGAACCTTCGTCTTCAAGGTGGACGGAAACAAGCTCACCGGCGAAACTACCAGCACGATGTTGGGCAAGTCCACCATCGCGGACGGGAAAGTGGACGGGGACAACCTGTCGTTCAGCATCACCGCCGACCTGCAGGGAACCGAACTGAAACTGAGTTACAAAGGGAAGGTCAGCGGCGCCGACCTGCATCTCACCTCGGAAAGAGCCGGCGACGGAGGCGGACAGTCCATTGAGTGGACCGGCAAGAAGGTTCAGTGAGCGCCGATCGTTCGAAGGTGGCCGAAACCGGAATGCCGGTGACTGACAAGACTCGGCCACAGGGCGCCTCGAGCGAAGACGTCCGCGGCATCAACCGGCGCATTGTCCTCAACCTGATCCGCAAGCGCCAGCCCATTTCGCGCGCGGACCTGGCGCGCGTTTCCGGGATGCAGCGCAGCACGATCTCTTTGATCGTCGAACAACTGATTCAGGAGAACTGGGTGCTGACGGGGCCGACTGGCCGCTTGCCCAGGGGCCGGCGGCCCACTTTCCTGCGCCTCAATGACGAGCGCGTGATCATCGGCGTGGATATCCGCCCGTCCCAGATCACCGCGGCGGTGGCGGACGCCAACGGCAGGTTCATCTCGCAGGAGGCGATCGTCACCACACCGGACCCCGAGTTCACCATGGGCCGCCTGATCGAAGTGATCCGGCACATCGTGGCGTCGTGCCGGGGCAGGAAGATCGAAGGGATCGGGGTCAGCGTGCCGGGCCGCTACATCCCGGGGTCGAACCGGCTTGTGTTCGCACCCAATCTCGGATGGCGCGACGTGGATCTGCGGACGCCGCTGATGGAGGCGACCGGCCTGGAAGTGGAAATCGAGAACGCCGCCACGGCCTGCGCGCTGGCGGCCGTCTGGTTCGACCATATGGAGCAGGTTCGCAACCTGGTGGTGGTCACCGTCTCCGAGGGCGTCGGCACGGGAATCCTGCTCAATGGCCAGATCGTTCGGGGTGTCAGTGGAATGGCCGGAGAGTTCGGCCACGTGCCGCTCGAACCGCAGGGTCCGCTCTGCGGGTGCGGCCGCCGCGGCTGTTGGGAGGTGTTCGCCTCCAATCGCGCGGCGCTGCGGTATTACCGCGAATCCGGCTCCGGTTCCGAATCCGCCGGATTGAGCTTCCTCGACCTGCTGAGCCTTGCGGATCAGGGAGACAGGCGCGCCGAGGACGCTCTCGAAAACATGGCTTTCAACCTGGGCCGCGGCATGCGCATGCTGGTAGCCGGATTTGCGCCCGAACGGATCGTGGTGGTGGGCGACCTCACCCGTTCCTGGAAACGTTTTGAAGCGGTGATTCAGCCGCAGATTCTGGAGCAGGTGTTGCCCGGCGGCGTGGCCCCGGAGTTGATTCCGGCGCGCGAAGGCAGTGTGGCGCGCCTGCGCGGCACGGTGGCGCTGGTCCTCGAGAAAGACTTCGGCGTATGCTCGTGAGACAAGTGCCCCATGCTCCTCTGCCTGCCGGGCGGCTGGGTAAGCTGTGGGGCGGACGCCCCCGTCCGCGCGCGACCCCCTGGTCGCGCATTGTCGCAAGTGAGTGCTCGGTTTCTATGGCGAAGAGCGGGTCCAGGGGGACCCGCGCAGACCTGGGGGTCTGCCCCACGGATTCCGGCCCCAACTTGCATTTTCGATTTGGACATCTGATTATAGTTTGAGGCTAGAACAAATTCACGGCAAGACACTTGCAGCGAGGCCGCATTTATGAAAAAACCGACTAAGAAAAAGAGCGCGAGCGAGCCCCTTTACCGGAAGCGCGATTTGCCTGTCGCCAAGCGCGTGCGTGACCTGATGTCGCGAATGACGCTGGAGGAGAAGGCCGCCCAGATGATGTGCGTCTGGCAGGAGAAGGCCGCCAAGCTGGTGGACTCGGGCGGCAACTTCGATTTGGCCAAGGCGCGCCAGGCCTTCAGGCACGGGCGCGGCGTCGGCCAGGTGGGCCGGCCGAGCGACGCGGGCGGGGGTAAGGACGCGCGCGGCATGGCGGAGCTGACCAACGCCATCCAAAAGTTCTTCGTCGAGAACAGCCGTCTCGGCATCCCGGTGATCTTCCACGAAGAGTGCCTCCACGGCCACGCCGCCGTCGGCGGCACCAGCTTCCCGCAACCGATCGCGTTGGGGGCCAGCTTCGACCCGGAGTTGGTCGAGGCGCTGTTCACGATGACCGCTCTGGAGGCGCGGCTGCGCGGCGCCCACCAGGCACTGACGCCGGTGGTGGATGTGGCGCGCGACCCGCGCTGGGGCCGCGTCGAAGAGACCTACGGCGAGGATCCGTACGTCGCCTCGCGGATGGGCATTGCGGCCGTGCGTGGATTTCAGGGCGACGCCTCCTTCCACGACAAAACGCGCGTCATCGCCACCCTCAAACACATTACCGGCCACGGCCAGCCGGAATCCGGCATGAACTGCGCTCCGGCGGACATCTCCGAGCGCGTGATACGGGGGACCTTCCTGTTCCCCTTCGAGCAGACGCTGCACAAGGCCGGAGCCATCAGCGTGATGGCATCCTACAACGAGGTTGATGGCGTGCCGTCCCACGCCAACCGCTGGCTGCTGCGCGACGTCCTGCGCAAGGAGTGGGGGTTCGACGGCTTCGTGGTATCCGATTATTACGCGATTTGGGAGCTCGGTTACCGCCCCGACACCCACGGCCATTTTGTCGCCAAGGACAAGAAGGAATCGTGCGCGCTGGCGGTGCGGGCCGGCGTCAATATCGAACTGCCGGAACCCGATTGTTACCTGCACCTGACCGAGCTCGTGCGCAAGGGCGTGCTGCGCGAAGCGGAGCTCGACGAATTGATCGAGCCCATGCTGCGCTGGAAGTTCCGCCTGGGCTTGTTCGACGATCCGTATGTGGACCCGGATGAAGCGGATCGCGTGGTAGGCTGCGACGCGCACCGCGCGCTGGCCCTCGATGCGGCGCGCCGCTCGATCACGCTGCTGAAGAACGAAGGCGGCGCGGCGCCGCTCGATCCGAACTCACTCAAAACGATTGCCGTGATCGGCCCCAACGCCAACCGCAGCCTGCTGGGCGGCTATAGCGGCGTGCCCAAAGCCACGGTCACCGTGCTCGATGGCATCCGCGCCAAAGCCGGTTCGCAGGTGAAGGTGCTCTATAGCGAAGGTTGCAAGATCACCCAGCCTGGTTCGTGGAATCAGGACGAAGTGCTGCCCAGCGATCCGGTGGAAGACCGCAAGCTGATCGCCGAAGCGGTCAAGGTGGCGCGCAAGGCCGAGGTGGTGGTGCTGGCTATCGGCGGCAATGAGCAGACCTCGCGCGAGGCTTGGAATCTGAACCATATGGGCGACCGCCCCAGCCTCGACCTGATCGGCAGGCAGCAGGAACTGGTGGATGCGATCGCCGCCACCGGCAAGCCGTTGATCGTGTTCCTGTTCCATGGCCGGCCGAACTCCATCCAGCGCGTGGCGGAGAAAGCGGCGGCCATTTTCGAGTGCTGGTATCTCGGCCAGGAAACCGGCCGCGCCGTGGCTGACGTTCTGTTCGGCGACTATAACCCGGGCGGAAAGCTGCCCATCTCGGTGCCGCGCTCGGCGGGCCATCTGCCGGCTTTCTATAACTACAAGCCATCCGCCCGCCGCGGCTATCTGTTCGATGACGTCACGCCGCTTTACCCCTTCGGCTTCGGCTTGAGTTACACGACATTCAGCGTGGGTAACGTTCGACTCTCGAAGCGGCGAATGACATCTACCGGGTCGGCGGAAGCTCTGGCCGATGTCACGAACACCGGCGCGCGGGCGGGAAGCGAAGTGGTGCAGATGTATATCCGCGACCTGGTCAGCTCGGTCACCCGGCCGGTGAAAGAGTTGAAAGGGTTCCGCAGGGTTGACCTGGAACCGGGGCAGACCGCCACGGTCCGGTTCGAGATCACGCCCGAGTCGCTGGCCTTCTGGGACGTAAATATGAAGTACCGGGTGGAACCCGGAGATTTCGAAATCATGGTCGGAACCTCGTCGCGGGATGCCGATCTTCAGAAGCTGGTTCTGCAGGTGACCAGGTAGTTCCACGCCGAACAAGTGGACCCGCCGGCAAGGTCGGCGATGCGTGCGTGGAGAGAAACGAGGCTGCTATGACGCAAAAGATATCGTTCGGGGAAAAGGTAGGTTACGGCCTTGGAGACCTGGCGGCGAACTTTATCTTCCAGGCGATGATCGCACTGATTTTGAGCTTTTACACCGATACGTTCGGGCTGACGCCGGCACAAGCGGGAACGCTCTTTCTCGTGGTTGGTCTGATTTCCGCCGTGCTCAATCCGGTGATGGGCTTTATCGCGGACAGGACCGTCACCCGGTGGGGCAAGTTCCGTCCCTGGCTACTGTGGACGGCAGTGCCGTTCGGAATCATCGGGATTCTGACTTTTACCACCCCTAACATCGGCATGGGCGGTAAGGTCCTCTATGCTTACGTGACTTACTTCCTGCTGAGACTGATCTATACGATCAACAACGTTCCGTACGCGGCGCTGACGGGTGTCATGACGGACGATCCGGACGAGCGGACCAGTATCGCAACCTACCGGCAGATCTTTGCCAATAGCGCGGGCTTCATAATTCAGAGCCTGGCCATTCCGCTCCGCAACTACTTCGGGCAAGGCAGCAGTGCGAAGGGCTGGCAGATGACGATGGGGCTCTTCTCCGTGCTCAGCGTCCTTTTCTTCGTCATCGCTTTCCTCGCCACAAAGGAGCGGATTCAGCCCGATCCCGGGCAGAAGAGTTCGGTGGGGACGGACCTGAAGGATCTTTTCCGGAACGGACCGCTGATCGCGCTCTTTCTGGTGACCCTCTTTTACTTCATTGCGATCGTGATGCGCGGCAGCGTGATGTTGCCCTTTTTCAAATACTATGCCGGGCACGAAACGCTGTTTAGCTGGTTCAACGGCTTCGGGTTGGCTGCATTGCTGATCGGCGTCGCTCTCTCCAGTTCGTTGTCGGTGCGAATCGGCAAGCGGACCCTGTTCATCGTGAGCGTGGCGCTGGTGGCCGTGCTGAGCGCCGTGCTGCTGTTCCTCCCGGCGACGGCGACCACTCTCATCATCGGTTCGGAGATTCTCCGCCAGTTCGCGTTTGGCTGGTCGGGGCCGCTGCTGTGGGCCATGATTGGCGATGTCGCGGACTACGGCGAGTGGAAGACGGGACGCCGCGCGACCGCGGCCGTGACTTCGGCGGTGGTGTTTGCGCTGTGGGCCGGACTGGCACTGGGCGGGGCGATGGCCGGCTGGCTGCTCTCGGCCTATGGTTACGTGTCCAACGCCGCCCAGAGCGCGCAGTCCTTGCTCGGTATCCGGCTGACCGCGAGCGTGTTTCCGGCACTGACGTTCGCCGCCGCGGCCGCCTGCCTCTTCTTCTACCCGATCAACCGGGAATTGAACCGTAAGATTGCGGACGATCTGATCGCGCGCCGCAAGACATACGCGACCCAGGAAACGCCGGGAGCGTGACCGCCCCCCGCGAAAGGAGAAACCATGTCTTCCAAGTCGATTGTTCTCGCGGCCCTGGTGGCGGGCCGGTTGTGTCTGCCGCTCTGCGCGCAGACCACGCTGAAGGACGCGTACCAGGGCTCTTTCAGGATTGGCGCGGCGCTCAGCCAGTCGATTTACACCGAGAGTGATGCCGCCGGAGCTGCCCTAGTCAAAGCCCAGTTCAACTCGATCACGCCGGAGAACGATTTGAAATGGGAGCGGATCCATCCGACCGCGCAGGGTTTCGACTTCGGGCCGGCCGATCGCTACGTCGCGTTCGGCGAGAAGAACCACATGTTCGTCATCGGGCACTGCCTGGTCTGGCACAGCCAGACGCCGCGCTGGGTGTTCGAGGACGAGAAAGGCAATCCCGTAAGCCGGGAGGAACTGCTTCGCCGCATGCACGACCATATCGCCGCCGTGGTCGGCCGCTATCGGGGACGCATCAACGGTTGGGACGTGGTCAACGAAGCGCTGAACGAGGATGGCACGCTGCGGCGGTCTCAATGGCAGCGCATCGTCGGCGACGACTACATCGCCAAGGCGTTCGAATACGCCCACGAAGCCGATCCCAAGGCCGAGCTGTACTACAACGAATACTCGCTCGAAAACGAGGCCAAGCGAAAAGGCGGCGTCGAGCTGATCCGGAAGCTGCTGGCCCAGGGCATACCGGTCGCGGCCGTCGGCCTGCAAGGGCATTACCACATGGATTGGCCGGATATCGAAAAGGTGGATGCGACCATCGCCGCCTTCCAGGCGCTTGGCGTCAAGGTCAACATCACCGAACTGGACGTGGACGTGCTGCCCCAGGTCACGCGCACCCACACCGCCGATGTCTCCGCCAAGGCCGAGGGCGGCGCCAATTCCAACCCATATACAGCCGGGTTGCCGGCCCCGCAGCAACAGGCGCTTGCCGACCGCTACGCGGCGCTGTTTCGCGTTTTCCTGAAGCACCGCGACGCTATCACCCGGGTGACCTTCTGGGGCGTCACCGACAAGCATTCCTGGTTGAACAACTTTCCGGCGCAGGGCAGGACCAACTATCCCCTGCTGTTCGATCGCGAAGGAAAGCCCAAACCGGCGTTTGACGCCGTGGTGGCCGAAGCACACCGCTGACCCGTTGGTGGGGCATGCCTTAGCTTGCCGGTGTTTCTTCCGTGTTGCCCGAGCCAGCGCCATGAGTTATAGTCGAGCTTCGAGAGCGCACGGGTGATGGAGCGTCGCCTTTCGCCGTGCCGGGCGACCGGTTCCGATAGCTCCTGCCGTGCGGTGGGAGTTTCCTCATTCTCGGCAGACTTTGCTACTCATTCACAAGACATAAGGAGTCATAGATGACTAAGATCGTAAGCGTTATAGGTCGTGAAATTCTGGATTCCCGCGGGAATCCTACCGTCGAAGCCGAGGTTGCGCTGGATGGCGGCGCGGTCGGCGCTGCGGCCGTTCCCTCGGGAGCATCGACGGGAGAGAAGGAAGCCGTCGAATTGCGCGATGGCGACAAGCAACGGTATGGCGGGAAGGGATGCACGAAGGCCGCCCATCACGTCAATAAGGAACTGGCCCACGCCGTGATCGGGCTGGATGCCACCAATCAGCGAGCCATCGACCAGGCGATGATCGATGCCGACGGAACGCCGAATAAGGCGAAGCTGGGAGCCAATGCGATTCTCGCCGTGTCCATGGCAACCGCGCGCGCGGCGGCCAGCGCTCATTCACTGCCTTTGTACCGATACCTTGGCGGCGCCAACGCGTGCATTCTGCCGGTGCCGTGCATGAACGTGCTAAACGGCGGGAAGCATGCGGACAACACCGTCGACTTCCAGGAGTTTATGATTGCGCCACACAACGCGCCATCGTTTACCGAGGCCATCCGCATGGGGATGGAGACCTTCCACGCACTCAAGAAGGTGCTGAACGGCAAGGGTCTCTCGACCGCGGTAGGCGATGAGGGAGGTTTCGCGCCCGATCTGAAATCGAACGAGGAAGCTGTCGAACTGATTCTGGAAGCGATTACCAAGGCCGGCTACAAGCCGTCCACCGATATCTCGATCTGCCTCGACCCGGCCGCCAGCGAAATGTGGGACGACGGGAAGTACGTACTCTTCAAGTCCACCAAGAAGGCGATCACTTCCGACGAGCTCATCAAAATCTGGGAGTCATGGGTCAACCAATACCCGATCGTGCTCATCGAGGATGGAATGGGTGAGAACGATTGGGAGGGCTGGCGGAATCTGACGGTCGCCCTGGGGGCCAAGATCGAGTTGGTGGGAGACGATCTCTTCTGCACCAATGCGAAAATCCTCCAGCAGGGAATCGACAAGGGACTCGCCAACGCCGTCCTCATCAAGCTGAATCAGATCGGGTCGGTGACCGAGACTCTGGACACCATGGAACTGGCGGCACGCAATGCCTACGGGTGCTTTGTCTCTCACCGGTCGGGCGAAACCGAGGACACTTTCATCGCGGATCTGACGGTGGCGACCGGCGCCGGCCACATCAAGACCGGCTCGGGCTGCCGCAGCGAACGGGTCGCGAAATTTAACCAGTTCCTGCGCATTGAGGAGCGGCTGCACGGGCACTCCCGCTTCGCAGGCCGCGCCGCGTTCCGGCGGTAGTTCCGCGGCGCGGGTTCGCGTGCAGCTTCGTGAGAGAACACCGGCGG
>JBAVIH010000511.1:0-1898 GCA_049686695.1 Bryobacteraceae bacterium
CCACAGGATCGACCCTCCGACCACCACTAGGTCGCGCAGCGTGGCGGGCAGCCAGCAACGGCCGTAAACGCCGGCGGTCACGTTCTTGATGCGCATCAGGAAGCGGTTCTTCACCGAGTGCATGTTGATGATGGCGGGCACCGATCGCCGGTTGGCCGGCGTGACGGTGCGCACGTGGAATGCCTCCGCCGCCGGCGTATAGAGCGTTCGCCAGCCGAACAACTGCGCGCGCCAGGCGACGTCGGCGTCCTCGCGGTACACGAAGAAATCGGGATCGAAGAAATCGCCTTCGATGGCTACGTCGTCGATCATGCTGCGCCGGTACAGCGCCGCCGCCGCGGACGCGCCGAAGACGTATTCGAGTTTCCGGTAGCCGCCGCGATCCGGCTCGCGCCAGCCCCGGTCGAAGTGCCGCAGGGCGGGCGTGAAACAGATGCCGGTCGAATCGATGCGCGCCTCGTCCAGGGGTTCGAAACCCGGCCCGATGGAGAGCAGCTTGCCGCACACGGTTCCTGCCTCCGGGTCGGCCTGGCCGGCTTCCACCAGGGCGCGGACGAAGCCGGGACGCAGCAGCACGTCCGGGTTCAGCGTCAACACCCATTCGGTGGAGGTGGCGCGGATGGCGCGGTTCTGCGCTTCGGCGAAGCCCAGGTTCCGGCCGCAGCGGATCACCCGCACCCGTCCGTCGAACTCGCGCAACGCGGCCGCCGTCCCGTCGGTGGATCCGTTGTCCAGCACCACGATTTCGATCGGGACGCCCTCCTGGCGGATTACCGCATCCAGACAGCGCCGGATATATCGCGCGCTGTTATATGTGACGATGGCTGCACAAACCGTTGGGTCGGGCATGAAATTTGAGGTCAGCTTACAAAGACCCGCCACCCTGCCATTCCAACTACACCAAACGGCAGAAGTTCCCAAAATATATTGCAAAAAAAATTGCCTGGGGTGTAGTGTAAAAGCTCACTTTGGGGTCTTAGTGGTGAGTTTCGTGTATGGCCGCGTTCTACATGAGTGAGGAATTGGTGGCTATCTTGCGTCAGGAAGGCGCCGCGTCGGAACTGCAAACTCAAGTGGCTCAATTGTTTGAGGAGTCCCGCGAGGATGTCTACCGGTACCTCATGACGCTTGGTTTGACGCCTTCGCGGGCGCAGGACGCCACCCAGGAAGTTTTCCTCCGCCTCTACGCCGCGCTCAAGCGCGGCGAAGAGATCGAGAACCCGCGCGGCTGGATATTTCGGGTGGCGCACAACTGGGGTCTGAAGGTGCGCGCCCGCCACGCCTCGGAAAACCCGTTCGATGCGGACCTGGAAGCCCGGCTGGCCGCGCCGGCGCACGACGCCGAACACGACCTGCTGGAACGCGAGCGCATGCTGCACTTTCACCGCGCGGTGGAATCGCTCTCGGACCAGCAGAAACGCTGCCTGTTCCTGCGCATGGAAGGCCTGCGCTATCCGGAGATCGCGGCGGCGATGGGCATCAGCGCTTCGGCCGTCAGCGAATTCCTGCGCCGCGCGATGGCGCGTTTGAAGAAGGTGCGGGATGAATAATTGGCCGTCCGGACATCCCGAGGAAGGCCTGCTGCTGCGCCTGCTGGATGGCGAGTTGGCGGGGCGCAAAGCGCGGCAGGTCCGCCGTCACCTGGAAGCCTGCTGGCAGTGCCGCGCGGAGCTGGAATCGCTGGAAGCCACGGTGGCAGAATGCGTCCGCTACCGCAAGCAGGTGCTGGCCGGTCTGCTGCCGGAAGCGCCGAACGCGTGGCAGCCGCTGGACCGGGGTTTCGACCGGGTGGATGCGGAACTCGCCGCGGTGCCTTTCTGGAAGCGCTTGCCGCGGCTGGCCCCGGCCTGGCAGTGGGGCGTGGCGGCGGCGGCCGCGGCCGCACTGCTGATCGCGGC
>JBAVIH010000512.1:0-2557 GCA_049686695.1 Bryobacteraceae bacterium
AACAGCTTTGGGGGAGCGGAACGGCGAAACGCTCAGTGCTCTCAAATGCGGTGTTCAGTGCCGTGCATGACGGCGGTGGGCAAGGCTGGGAATCGGGTCACTTGGAACCATTTTTATTGGTGGGGCAGCTTCAAGCCTGCCGCGGCCTCGTCCAGCAGCCCGGCTGCACTCATTCGCCTCACAATCCATTTCTCCGCCGCGGGTTACAATGTGCGTGTAACTTGGGGCGGCAAGCTACGGGATATTCGCGTGCGAGGGCGAATCCAGACAAACGGAAGGGTATAACGCGAGCCTTTGAAGATCCGAGCGCGCAAGTTCGACGGCCGTTGCGGGCGCCACAAGCGCTACAATCCAGCCACCGACGGCCGCCCCGCGGAGGGCAGTTGCCCGCGATGCCGCCTGCTGTTTGAGATCTGGGAATCCTCTCTCAACCTGAACCAATTGATCCGCAAGTTCAATCCCCGGCACGATGACCTCAAGAAACTCTCGCCCGAAGTGCCGCCGCACGATCCCCGCCAGTTAAGCCTGATCGGCGACGGTAGCCTCTGATACGCATCCGTAGGGGCCTGCGCTGCCACTCAGCGGTAGCGGCGGCGACCGCACGGTCGCCGGAAAGGTCGTTTCGGTACTAGGATAATAAGGTGCGATCTCAAGTTACCGAGGACATCCGATGAGCGATTACCGACGCCGTGTCAGCGCCGCCTGTGGCGCACTGGCATTTCTGGCTTTGCTGCCGCAAGCGAATGCGGCTCCCCCGACGATTGCGCTTTCCGGCGAGCGCCGCCTCAGCTTCAACGATGGCTGGCGGTTCTACAAAGGCGAAGCCCCAGGCGCGGAGAATCTCGACTTCGACGATTCCACGTGGCGCCCCGTCCGGCTGCCCCACGATTGGGCGATCGAAGGGCCGTTCGATCCCAAGCTCAACCCCCATACCGGCGCGCTGCCCATCTTCGGTACCGGCTGGTATCGCAAGTCGTTCGCGCTGCCGGCCGGAGCCAAAGGAAAGTATTTCAGCATCGAGTTGGACGGCGCCATGGCCAATTCGAAAGTCTGGTTGAACGGGCATGACCTGGGCGGGCGGCCTTACGGTTACATCGGATTCAGCCTGGATCTCACGCCCTATTTGAAGTTCGACGGCGCGTCCAATGTCATCGCGGTGCGGCTCACGCCCGAGGATCACTCGTCGCGCTGGTATCCGGGTGCGGGCATCTATCGCAACGTATGGCTCGATGTTACCGGTCCCGTATATGTCGCCCATTGGGGCACCTATGTCACGACGCCCAAGGTGAGCGATGACCAGTCCTCCGTGTCAGCGAAGATGACCCTGCGCAACCGCTCCGGTAAGGAGGTCGAAGCCATCGTGCAGACCTCGGTGCTCGATCCCTCCGGCATCATGGTGAGCCGCAATGGCAATGCCGTGACGATCCCAGTCGAGGGTCCGCATGCGACGCCGGTGGTCGTTCCCACCATGTTGACCGTGAATCACACGAAGCGCTGGGACGTCGACCATCCCTATCTCTACACGCTCGTGACCGAGGTGCTCGTGAACAACCTGGCCCTCGACCGCTACACCACGCCATTCGGTATCCGCACCATCGGCTTCGATAAGGACAAGGGCTTCTCCCTGAACGGCCGCCACCTGAAACTGCAAGGCGTCTGCGACCATCACGATCTCGGCGCGCTCGGCGCAGCCGTCAACCGCCGCGCCATCGAACGCCAGTTGCAGATTCTCAAGGCCGCCGGCGTCAATGCCCTGCGGACCAGCCACAATCCGCCGGCGCCGGAGATCCTCGAATATTGCGACCGGCTCGGCCTGCTGGTGATGGACGAGTCCTTCGATATGTGGCGCATCCCCAAGGTGCCCAACGGTTACAGCAAGTACTTCGCCGACTGGTCGGAGGACGATGCGCGCGACATGGCGCGCCGCGACCGTAATCATCCGAGCATCATTATGTGGAGCATCGGCAACGAAATCCCCGAGCAGGACCATCCGGAGGTGCAGGGCTGGCGCGAAGCTCGGCGCCTCACCGGTTTCTTCCACGAGGAAGATCCCACGCGGCCCACCACCTCGGCTTTCAGTAGTTGGGACAACGCCATCAAGAACAAGATGGCCGCCGAAGTCGATATCCCCGGCTTCAATTACTCGCCGATGCACTACGAGCAGATCCTCAAGGAACATCCGGGTTGGATCATCCTCGGCACGGAGACTGCCTCCTGCGTCAGCTCGCGCGGCGTCTATCATCTGCCGATCGTAGCTTTCGAAAACCCCCGGTCGCTCCAGGTTTCGAGTTATGACACGGTCGCCCCGGATTGGGCTATGTGCCCGGACGTTGAGTTCACTTACCAGGATAAGTTCCCGCAAGTGCTCGGCGAGTTCGTCTGGACCGGCTTCGACTATATCGGCGAGCCGACACCCTTCTGGGGTTGGCAGGACAAGAATCCGCAGGATTGGCCGTCACGCAGTTCCTACTTCGGCTTCATCGACTTAGCCGGGTTTCCCAAAGACCGCTACTATTTATACCAGAGCCAGTGGACCGCCAAGCCGATGGTGCATTTG
>JBAVIH010000513.1:0-4247 GCA_049686695.1 Bryobacteraceae bacterium
AGGAGGCAACCCGATGTGTTTCCATAAGGACCGGATATCGGAACTACAGCCGCGAGCTGATGGGGGTAGTTAGTAACATAGTCCCACGTGTCGCCCGAACCCTGGCTGAAACCGCCCAAGTAAATACGCGAGGTGTCGATCTGGTATGTGTCGATTGCGTAGTCAATAAAGAGTTTCGTCTCGTAGGCGGTCACGACATAAGTCAGAGGGTCCACGCAACGCTGTGGCGAGAGCACGATGAAAGGACGCGAATCGTCCCAAAGCCCCTTGTTAATCAACCCCACAACGTCGGCGGTCGCCAGCCCGGATAGCGGCAGTTGAACGGCGGTTCCATCGGGGGTGAATCGCGCCCCGCTCCAACCGTGCTGGTAGACGAGTACGGGAAACTTTTGCGTTGGATCCTTGCTGTAGTTCACCGGCAGGTGCTCGTAATAGGGTAGATGGGCACCGGTGGTGCCTATGTCTCTGGGAGTTTGCTCCGCAAATGTTCCGTCAGTCACGCGAACCACTCGCACCACCTCGACGGCGGGCAACTGGGCGCTATCCACCACGTTGTATCTGACCAAGTAGTCGCCCACGGCATTCGCGTTCAGGTCGGCCAGCCCCGTCACCGTGATCTTGCTCGTAATGTCACCATCGTGCGGATCGCTGGCGGTTGCGCCCGCGTCCACGTAAGCGCTGCCCAGCGGCTGGCTGATGACCCTGGGACCGATCAGGGTAATGACCGGCTCGTTCGGGTTGCCTGCGTCAACCGGCACAGTCGAGATGCACGCCAAATACTGGGGAAGCTCAGGGGTTGGCGGAGGAGGCGGGGGTGGAAGCCCCGAATCATCGGGACAGCCGGTCAGGAACAGCATCAGGAAACCTGGTAAAAGGATCGCAAGGCGTCGTGTCATTGTCTGTCCTCCGGCCGGCACTAGCGTATTTCCGACGGAGGATCCGTTGGCGTGGGCGCCTCCGCAGCTTTCACTGTAAGCTCTGCCGACTGCACCACGGGTCCGCCGGATCCCGTGCAGGTCAACAGATAGCGGTGGAGACCGCCGGCGGCCGGAGTAACTGATTCGGCACCGCCTGCCTCCCGCGGCCCGGCCCAGTCGCCGGATGCCACACAGGAGGAGTCGCCCGTCACCGACCAGTTCAGCGTGGCCGAACGTCCCAGCGCGATTGCGGACGGGATCACCGTCAAGCGGCTGTGCGCCAGCATCCAGTCATAAATGTTCTCGTCGTAGATGTCGTAATCCGGCAGCCCCTGGCCGAGGCCGGTCAGGTTGATCGTCAGGTATTCTTCAGCCATATCGTGCCCGCCCGAGGCGAAAACCGTGATCTTGGCGCGTTCCGCCGGATTACAGGCATTGATGGACTCGACCGTCTCGACCTGGTTCATATAGGGGCCGACCGGATCGTCGGCGGCCTCAAACGCCCAGGACGGCGTCAGTTTGAGCGTGCAGCCCGAAGTCGTCCCCCCGGAGCCGGACATTGGAACCACGGCCGCGAGCTGGTTCGGGTAGTGATTCACGTAATCCCACGTTAGACAGGAACCCGCGCTGTAGCCAGCCAGGTACATGCGCGTGGTGTCGATCTGGTAGGTGTTGATGGCATAGTCGATGAAGATCTTGGTCGCCAGCGCATCGTAGTCATCGAGGTCCGGGTCTATGCAGCGCTGCGGCGAGAGCACGATGAAGGGACGCGAATCGTCCCAGAGGCCACTGGCGATCAGTCCCGCCATATCGCCCACCGGATTTCCGAGTGGGGTCTGAACGGCTGTTCCGTCAGGGGTGAATCGCGCCCCTCCCCAGCCGTGTTGGAAGACGATGAGGGGAAACTTTTGCGTGGGATCGTCGCTGTAATTCACCGGCAGGTGCTCGTAGTAGGGAAGGTGGGCGCTGGTGGCGCCAAAGTCCCTGGCTGTCTGCTCCGTGAACGTGCCGGCATTCACGCGCACCACCCGCACCACCTCGACGGCGGGCAACTGGGCGCTATCCGTTACGTTGTACCTGACCAGGTAGTCGCCTGCCACATTCGTGTTCAGGTCGGCCAGCCCCGTCACCGTG
This sequence comes from Bryobacteraceae bacterium, assembly GCA_049686695.1. Classification (GTDB taxonomy): domain Bacteria; phylum Acidobacteriota; class Terriglobia; order Bryobacterales; family Bryobacteraceae; genus Bog-375. The sequence goes on from JBAVIH010000513.1 coordinate 2,052, forward strand.
ATCTTGCTCGTAATGTCGCCATCGTGGGGATCGCTGGCCGTCGCGCCCGAGTCAACATAAGCTCTGCCCAGCGGCTGGCTGATGACCCGGGGACCGATCAGCGTAATGACCGGCTCGTTCGGGTTGCCTGCATCAACCGGCGTAGTCGACATACATGCCACGTACTGGGGATCGAGAACGGGAGGCGGAGGCGGAGGCGGCAGGCCCGCGTCGTCGGGACAGCCGGTCAGGAACAGCGCCGGGAAACATAGGAAGAAAAACGCAATGGATCGTTTCATGCTCTCTCGCTCCGCCCGGCGCCCTGCACACTCATCGTACAGAGCGGACTGAGCCGGCGGCAAACGATTCATGATGGGTGGTCTGCCAGGCGCGACGAGCGGTTCGAAGACGCGGGCAGCCGGTTTGATCAGTGAGGCTTGGAGGGGCGGACGCTGTGGTTGCGGTGGTCCGGCCGGAGCCGTAACCTGGAACGGATGAGATACTTCTTCGGGTTTCTGATGTGCCTGTCTCTGTCGGCCCAGGCGCCTCCGGCGCGGCCGAAGGTTTTCGGCGTGGCCCACTACTCCATCTTCGTCAGCGATCTGGCGAAGGCGCGCGCGTTTTACGAGGACTTCCTCGGATACGAGGAGGCCTTCACGCTGCCAAAGGCCGATGGCACGGTGCAGGTGGCCTTTGTGAAAATCAACGACCATCAGTACGTCGAACTGTTCAACGAACCGAACAAGGGCGAAGGCCAGTTGAACCATTTGGGACTGTACACCGACGACGTGGAGCGGATGCGGCAGTACCTGGCTTCGCGCGGAGTTAAAGTGCCGGACCATGCGATCCTGAATCGAATCGGGAACAAGAAGATCCCGGTTGTAGATCCGGACGGCCACACCGTGGAGATCGTGGAATACCTGCCCGATAGCTGGACCGGCAAAGACACCGGCAAACACATGCCGGCGACGCGTATTTCGGACCGGATGATGCACGCCGGAATCCTGGTGGGCAACCTCGACGCGGCCACACAGTTCTACGGCGGGATCCTGGGCTGCCACGAAACTTGGCGCGGCAGCAGATTGGGCGGCACGACGCTGAACTGGGTCAACCTGCGGGTGCCGGATGGAGATAACCACGTGGAGTTCATGCTCTACAAGGAGCTTCCGCCGCCGGACCGGCGCGGCGTCGACCATCACTTCTGCCTGGTGGTACCGGATATCGAGAAGGCTGTCGCCACACTCGAGGCGCGGCCGGCGCGAAAGGGTTACGCGCGCGAGACGAAAATCAACCTGGGCGTGGACCACAAGCGGCAGGTGGGCCTGTTCGACCCGGACGGGACCCGCGTCGAGATGATGGAAGCTACTACCGTCGACGGCAAGCCGGCGCCCTCTTCCACGCTTCCACCGCCGCGGTAGCGGGGTTGGTTCGAATCGTCCGTCCCGGTGGCGTTCATCCCATGCGCAGCAACTCGGGGCTGGTGTGGGGCAGGAACGAGGCGCCCACGAACTCGTCCATGTAGCCGGCGAGGTCGGCGAGGTCCACGTAAGTGACGCGGGTGAGATAGGCGGCGATTTCGGCGAAGAAGTCGCGTGAGAGCAGGCTCAGGGCGGCGCCTTCGAGCGAGCCGTTATCGATGTAGCCGTAGCGGCCGGGCGGGATGTCCGGCAGCAGCCCGATTCCCACCGCGGCGGGCAGGTTGAGGTAGCGGCCGAAGTTGCCCGAGACATAGGCCCTCCCGATGGAGGGGCCGCCGGGGCCGAGCGAATCGACCAGCGAGCGGATGCCGGCGAAGACCGCCGCTTTGGCGCGAATCAGGCTGGCCAGGTCCCGTTCCCAGAGCGCCACCCGCCGGTCGGCGGAGAGCGCGATGGCAGCGCCCCACTTGCCTTCCAGGCGGCGTTCCTCGGGTACGCGGCCGGTCAGCCTGCCGCCGCGATCGACCCAGCCGGCGCGGAACAGGGCGTCGGCCAAGGCGATCAACCCCGACCCGCACAGGCCGCGGACGCGCCCGCCGCCAATCACGGAAAGGTCCATCGCGCCGTTTTCCGCGTCGATGGAAGCGCCATCCACCGCGCCGCGGTCCGCGCGCATCCCGCAGCGGATGCCGCCGCCTTCGAACGCGGGGCCCGCACTGCACGCGCAGGCCAGCGCGAAATCGGCATTGCCGAAAACGATCTCGCCGTTCGTCCCCAGGTCCACGTACAGGGCCATCTC
>JBAVIH010000514.1:0-21086 GCA_049686695.1 Bryobacteraceae bacterium
GCAATTTCCTTTCCTTCTTCCGATTGCTGACAAGGGCACTCACGCCACCGGGTAATCTACAGACCTTTGTGGCGGAGCAGGGTGGGGCAAGCGCGTTGCTTCACGATGGACCGTCCAAAACGCACGAGATCGAGGCGGTTCTGCGGTTCGACACCGACGTCACCAGCAATGAATACGGCTTCCGCCTGTCCTACGCCGCCGGCGACACGCTGATTTTCACCGACGAATGGTACGGCCTCGAGCGGCTTGGCGTGCCCCCCCCCCGTACGCAGCTCGGGGCGGGACAGCGGGAACCCAAGCTGATGGCTGAGGCGAGCGCGCGGGCTCAGGGAGATGACCTGACCCCGATGTTCATCCTGCGCGCCCTCCGCAACACCATCGTCCATCAGTTTCACGACACTTCGCCCACGTCGCGGATACGGACCAAATGGAGCTTCGAAGACGACCGATGGCTCAAGGAAGACGCGGGCAATCTGGCGCCTGTGCTGTACCGGATCCGTGAGGCTGAGTCAGCTTACTACCGGCGCATCATCGAGACTCTCCGCCTGATACTGCCATTTTTTGCCGATTTCGAGTTCCAGCCGGAATATGGCAAGCTGCTCCTCAAGTGGCGCGAACGCGGCTCGGATCAAATCTTCGGAGCGTCGCAGGCCGCCGACGGAATGTTGCGAGCCATGGCCTTGGTCACGCTCCTGCAACAGCCCGAGGCGGACCTGCCGAATGTGCTGATTCTGGACGAGCCCGAACTCGGCCTGCATCCGTATGCGATCGAGGTCCTCGCCGCGCTCATCCAAAGCGCCTCCCAGCACTGCCAGGTGATCGTCGCCACCCAGTCCGTCTCGCTGATCGACCGGTCCGAGCCGCACGATATCGTGGTGGTGGATCGGATCGGGCGCGAGTCTACTTTCCGGCGCCTGAGCGATTCGGATCTGGCGGCCTGGCGCGAAGATTACACCATGTCCGAACTGTGGGAGAAGAACGTCCTCGGCGGCAGGCCGGCGCGATGATCCGGCTGCACGTTGTAGTCGAAGGCCAAACCGAAGAGACCTTCGTTAATAACGTGCTGGCGACTGAGCTGGGGCCGCTGGGCGTAGTTGCCAACGCTCACCGCGTAACGACCGGGAGAATGAATGCCCGAACCTTTCGCGGAGGTCTGCTGAAGTACAGCCACCTTCGAAAGGATCTCGACTTATGGATGCGCGAGGACCGTCGTCCGGAGTCGTGGTTCACCACGATGATCGACTTATACGCCTTGCCGGACGACTTCCCGAGCTTCGACCGGTGTTCACAGGTTCGCGATCCAGTACAGCGGGTCAAATGTCTGGAAGAGGGATTTGAGCACGACCTCGACCACCGCCGGTTCATCCCCTACATCCAGCTTCACGAGTTCGAAGCCCTGCTGTTTGCCGAGCCGTGGAAGTTCGAGGTCGCGTTCCCCGGTGAGACATCGAAGATCGGCGGCCTGGTATCGATCCGCAACGAGTTCTCCAGTCCAGAACATATCGATGACGGGTCCGACACGGCCCCATCCAAACGAATCCTGCAAATCTTCCCAGACTACAAGAAGACGGTAGCCGGCCCCGAGATTTCAGCGCAAATCGGGATGGCCACTCTCCGGCGGGAGTGTCCACACTTTGACGGATGGGTCCGCAGAATCGAGCAGGTTGCCGCTTCGATCGCGTAGCCCCTACAGCCCGGCCAGCACTTCCGCGGCGTGGCCTTGCGCTTTCACCTTGGCGTAGATCTTTTCGATCTTGCCGTCCGGGCCGATCACGAAGGTGCTGCGCACTATCCCCATCACCTTCTTGCCGTACATGTTCTTCTCTTTCCACACGCCATACGCCTGGGCCGCGGCCTTTTCTTCATCGGCCAGTAGGGTGAACGGCAGATCGAACTTGTCCTTGAACTTGGCTTGCGCGGCCGGTTTGTCGGGCGATACGCCCACCACCGCCGCGCCCTTCTTCTCGAACTTCCTGATGCCGTCGCGGAACTCGCAGGCTTCGATAGTGCAGCCGGGCGTATTGGCCCGGGGATAGAAGTACAGCACCACGCGTTTGCCCTTGAGAGCGGACAGCTTGAATTCCGCGCCGCTATCCGTGCGCAGCGCGATATCGGGAGCCTTGTCGCCAACTTGCAACATATTCTTCACCCCAGCTTCTGCTTAAACAACTCCGTCACCACCGCCACGCTGGCCTGCCCGCGCGTGGCCTTCATCGCCTGGCCCACCAGGTAGTTCATCACCGTGGTCTTGCCGCCGCGATACTGCTCCACCTGTTTGGCGCTGGCGGCGATCACATCCGCGATCACCTTTTCGAGCGCGCTCGTGTCGCGGATCTCCCTGAATCCTTCCCGTTCGATGATCGCCGCCGCGGCCTCGCCGGTCGAAAACATCTTGGCGAAAACTTCCTTGGCGAGCTTGCCGGAAAGTTCGCCGGTGACGATCAGCCTGGCCAATGCGCCCAGGTTTTCGGCGCTCACCGGCGATTCGGCGATTTCCTTGCCCTCCGCCTTGAGCGCGCCCATCAGGTCGCCCATCACCCAATTCGCGGCGGTCTTGGGATCGCCGGAAACGCGCGCCACGGTTTCGTAATACTCGCTCAACGCGCGTGTCTGCGTCAGCACGCCGGCATCGTATTCGCGCAAGCCATAATCGCCCGTAAAGCGCGCCCGCCGTGCCGCCGGCAATTCCGGCATCCCGGCTTTCACCAACGCCAGCCAGGCCTCGCCAATCCGCAGCGGCACCAGGTCGGGCTCGGGGAAATAGCGGTAATCGTGGGCGTGCTCCTTACTGCGCATGCCGGCGGTTTGGCCCAGGTCCGGATCGTAAGCCCTAGTTTCCTGCAACACAGTGCCGCCGCTGTCGAGCACCGCGACCTGGCGCGCGATCTCGTAATCCAGCGCCTCTTTCAAAAAGCGGAACGAGTTCAGATTCTTGATCTCCGCCTTGGTGCCCAGCTTCTCGGCCCCGCGCAGCCGCACCGAGACGTTGGCGTCGCAGCGCAGGTGGCCCTTTTCCATATCGCAGCTCGAGACCTCGATGAACTGGAGCGCCTGCTTGACCTCGGTCAGGTAAGCGTACGCCTCCTCGGAGCCGCGCATGTCCGGCTCGCCGACGATCTCGATCAATGGCGTGCCGCTGCGGTTCAGATCCACGTAGGAGGCGCGGCCCGAATCCTTGAAGCCCTCGTGGATGCTCTTGCCGGCGTCATCCTCCATGTGGACGCGCGTCACGCCGATGCGCTTGCGCTCGCCGCCGACTTCGATATCCACGTATCCGCCCTCGGCGAACGGCTCGTCGTATTGCGAGATCTGGTAGCCCTTGGGCAGGTCCGGGTAAAAGTAGTTCTTGCGGGCGAAACGCGACACCGGGCGGATGCGGCAGTTGAGCGCCAGCGCGCCCTTGATCGCCAGGTCCACGGCTTGCCGGCTGAGCACCGGCAGCGCGCCCGGCAGCCCCAGGCACACGGGACACACGTTGGTATTCGGCGGCTCGCCGAAGCTGGTCGGGCACCCGCAAAAAATCTTGGTCGCGGTGGCGAGCTGGACATGAACCTCCAGCCCGATCACCACCTCGTAGCGCGCAATCGCGCCCGGACTCGCTAGTTCGGCAGCGGAAAACGGCATGATTTCCTTACATTATAGTTGCCGCGCGGGCCGCGAAATGGTGCGACAGATTCCGGGCGCTCGGCCTACTGAAGCGAAATCACCACGTAGGGAGGTGTCTGCACTCCTCCCACGACCGCTACCAGGGGCACATCGCCAGTGCCGAGACCGGCCGGAATAGTCACATTGATCTGGTCCAGGCCGGCCCCGGACAAGCCCGCCCACATCGGGATGACACCCACGTTGTTGATGAGCAGGTTCACCGTGTTGGTGGTTGCCCCGGCGCCCGAAAACGCCTGACCGGCTGGAACCGCCTGATTGGTTGGACCAAACCCGGTGCCGAACAGCTCGACGATGTCGCCGGCCTTCGCCGCGACCGTCGGATAGCCAAGCGATGTCCCGGTCGGGCCGAGGATATCGTAGCTGTCGCTGCCGCTGCCGTAAGCGCCGGATCCGTCCAATCTGAGAATGATGCCGGCCACGTGTTTGCTATCGAACAGGAAGAATGAAGGAGCGAACTGAGCCAGCGTCACGGTAGCTGTCGCACTCCCGCCGCCGGTCGTCACCACCACGGGAACGGTGCCCGTTGCCGTGTCATCCGGGGCTTGCAGGTTGATCTGGCCGGGGCTGACGTACGAGAGATAGGCGAGTTTCCCGTCGATGGTCACGCTGGCGCCACCGAGAGACTGGGGAAAGTTCCCGGTCCAGGTTGCCACCACGCTGGCGAGATTCGCGCCGTAAATCGACACCCATTCGCCGGGCTGGATGGTTCCCACCGTGCTGTCGACGGGAACGATGCCGCCTGGCGTGATGGATGGCGCGGGCAGGTTCACGCTCAGGTTTAGCTTCGCCACAAACGCGTTGAGTCCGCCGGTCGGGGCGTGATTGGTCGTCTGGAAGGCCCCCCCGGTCACCGGGAAGTCGGCGGAACGGGCATACCCCGTCAGGTAAACATTGCCGGAGCCGTCGAGAGCCAGCCCGGTTGCACCGTCGCCCAAACCAGCGTAGCCGCTCCCGCCCAGGTATGTGGAGTAGAGCAGGCCGTTGCCGCCCGGGTTCAGCTCGGTGACAAATGCGTTGCTGCCAGCCGGAGAGTGATTCGTGGTCCGGAGCGCCCCCTGAGTGACCGGAAAGTCCGTGGAGTATGCCTGTCCGGCGATGTACGCATTGCCGGAGTTGTCCACCGCCAGCCCATCCGCACTGTCGCCCAAACCACCAGCATGGCTTCCGCCCACGTACGTGGAGTAGACCAGACCGCTGCCGGTCGGGTTCAGCTTGGTGACGAATGCGTTGTCGCCGGCCGGGGAGCGATTGGTCGTCTGGAAGGCTCCCTGCGTCACGGGGAAGTCAGTGGAATAGGCCCATCCTGTAACGTATGCATTGCCGGAGCCGTCCACTGCCAACCCTGTCGGATTGTCGCCGTAAACGGAGGTGCCACTCCCGCCCAGATAGGTCGAGTAGACCAGCGCCGTACCGGCCGGGTTTAGCTTCGTAACAAACGCATTGGTACGGTTATAGGAAGCTGCAACGCCACCGGGACCATACGGGACAAGTGCACGATTGGTTTTCTGGAAGGCCCCCGCGGTAACCGGAAAATCGGCGGAGTAGGCATAACCGGTCACGTAGGCACTCCCGTCGCTGTCCACCGCCAACCCGGTCGCTCCGTCCCCTTGCCATACCTGGGGACCAATCGAAAACAGGATGCGTCCGCTCCCGCCCAGATACGTGGAATAGACCAGCGCGCTGCCGGCCGGGTCGAGCTTGCTCACGAAGGCGTTGGAAGCCAAGGTCGCATTGTTCTTAGTTTGGAAGGCCCCCGCGGTAACCGGGAAATTGTCGGAGAAAGCCACGCCGGCGACGTACGCATTGCCCGCGTTGTCCACGGCCAAGGCCGCTGCGCTGTCGCCGCCTAAGTACGATGTGCCGCCGCCAAGGTACGTGGAGTAGACCAGCGCGCTCCCGGTGGGGTTGAGCTTGGTGACAAAAGCGTTGGCGCCGTTAGGGAAAGAGCCATTCGTGGTCTGGAAGGCCCCGGGGGTCACCGGAAAGCCGGTGGTGGCGATGCCTGCGATGTACGCATTGCCGGAGCCATCCACAGCCAGCGCATTCGCGTAAGCCCCGCCGGCGCCGCCCAGGTAAGTGGAATAGAGCAGCGCGGTACCGGACGCGTTCAGCTTAGTGACGAACGCTGCATCACAATTGGCAGGGCCGCAGGCGTCGTACGTTGTCTGGAGGGCACCCTGAGTCACAGGAAAATCGGCGGATGTGGTAACGCCCGCCACGTATGCGTTTCCCGCCGCATCGACGGCGATGGCAGTGGCGGAATCGCCGTATGTGTCGTCGGCGCTGCCGCTTCCCCCCAGATACGTCGAGTACACCAGCACCGGGTCGATCACCAGCGGATTCACGCGGTCATAGCTTCCCAACCGGAAGCCGACGGTGTGCTTGGCCAGCATCGCGAAGTTGCCCTCGACCGGCTTCCGCTGCCCATCGACCAACTGGTACACAACCGGCTTGTGGAAGGTCATCGATCCGCCTGCGGCCGTAACCACCAGATCCCCATCCGCGCCCAGCCGCAGCCCCTTGGCCCCGGCAAACTGGAGCCGGATCGGCTTTGGGTCGCCGCCTGGGGCGACGACGAAATCGTATTCGAGCTGGCACTGGTTGCCGTAATAGACCAGGTCCACGCCCGGATAGACGCCGCGGTAGCGCACCTTGGCGTAGGTGGGGACGCCGGTGTGCCATTTGGCCGGATCGCTGCCGATGAAGTAGTTGGCCGTCCCCGGCAACCGCTCCTCGCCCGCCGGAGCCGCCGCCGCGCCGCTGGCGCCGGCCAGCCGCATCCGCACCACGTCTGCTTCTCGTTCACAGCCAGCCTCGCCGCGCCGGATGAAAGAAGCCGGCTCTCCGGCGCCTGCCGCCGACTGCCCGGCGCAATCGCCCTTGCGCAGCGCCAGCACCGCCTCCTGGCCCGTCAGGTACAGTCCATAGCCGCTGCCTCGCGAAAGAAACTTTACGCGCTGGTCAGCCTGCCCCGCGTTGGCCTCGAAGCTCAGCGGAAGCTTCCCGTAATTCTCGACAAGCTGCGCCTTTTGCTTATGCGAGGTTGAGATGATGCCGCTTTGTCCGCTCGCCTGAGAGCAAATGCCCAAGTAATAGAGCACTATATAGATGGAGAGCCGCTTCATTTCATGCCTCCTCAAGAACCAAGTGATGGATCTGCCGCGCCGGAAATCGTCGCAAGTGACCATTCACCGTCCTTCGCGCCCTCAGCTCCGCGGAAGCGAATCCGGCGGCCCGAGCCGTCCCTCCAGTTCTCGGATAAAGCTCTCGAGCGCCTGGCGTTGCGCGGCCTGCCATTTGACGACCACGAAAAAGCGGCCTCGATTGAAGAAAACCGTATCGGCGGAGGGCCGCCATCGCTGGCTCAGTTCCAGGCCGACAGTCGCCGAGGAGAGCGCGTAGACGCGAGCCGCGAGTTTGCCGGGGCCTTCGTACAAACCCTCTCTCAGCCAGTCGATTTCGTTGCGCGGCACCGGATCGGGAGCCTCCGACACCGGAACCTCGCGCGCCGCCACCAGCCGCCACCCGCCCGCCGCACTGGCCGGAAACAGATCAGGAGGCGCCGCCACCGGGCTGTGGCAGCCGGCCAGCACGCAACACGCGCCCGCCGCCAGAATCTTCAGTGCCCACGCCATCAGCTTTGATTCTGACACGAGTGCGGCGGTCAGTTTGCCGGCCCGGATAAGCCGGCCCCGAGGAATTTCAATAACTATTGGAACCAGGTAGCTGGCATTATCGTATACTAGGCATTGTGGAGTACTCAGACGAAGGCAGAGACCGGCGGATCACCCAGCTACGGAAGGGCATCCTGGAATTGGCCGTGATGGGGGTTCTGTATGACGAGCGGCATTACGGCTATTCGTTGGTCCGGGTTCTCTCCGAAAGTGGCTCCATCTCATTGAAGGAAGGCACGATTTATCCCATCCTGGCCCGGCTGGACCGGGACGGCTTGGTCCGCTCGGAATGGGTGGAGTCCGATCAGGGGCCACCTCGCAAATACTACGCGCTGACGGCTTCCGGCCGGCAGCTCTTCGATGCGCTGAGCCAGGAGCTGGACGTATTGGTTTCCCTGGTCCAGCGGAAGTGGAAGGCCCCGGAGCAATCCGAGCATGCTAGGAAGAAACTTGTCGTCCGAAAGGGGTGAGACAAAATGAACAACTATCCGGAAGTGGTGGCAAAGATCGTCAATGACTATTTGGAGCGGGTGAAGTCACAGCTCCGATTGGTTCCGGCGCATGAGCAGGGCGAGTTTCTGCGGGAGATCGAGTCGCACCTGTATGAGGCTTACCAGCAGACGCCGGGCGAAGACGACGTTGCCAGAATACTCGCCGTGTTGCGGAACTTCGGCGAACCTGCCGAGGTGGTGTCCGACCGATTGCCCGGCGCGATGGTGCGTTCCGGCACCAAGCGCAACCTGCCGCTGTATGTCGTGGGCGGGATACTCATCGCGCTGTTCGGGCTTCCCCTGGGATCGGCCGGCGTCGGGGTGCTGGTGGGCCTGCTGGCCGCGCTGGCAGGCATTGTGGTCGCCTATTACGCGGTTGCGGGCAGCTTCCTCCTGGTCGGCGCGCTGACCATGCTGATCGGTCTGACTCGAGTCCTTCTGCCAGGTCTGTTTGACAGACTGGTCATGCTCGGCTATGTCCAACTGGGCGGGCCGGTAGGTGAATTTCTCGATCACTTTTCTCCTGCATATCAGGGTCTCTTGATGATCCTGTTTGCCAGCGTGTTTGCCGCCGCCGGCTGGGGCATGCTCCGTCTGGGGAATTACCTGCTTCGGGGGCTGCGCTTCCTGTTTAGCCTGACCTTCGACTGGATGCGGCGCTTTGCGCAAGGTGTGCGGCGGAAGCTGCGCCACGGCGATCGGGAAGCGCCTCGGTCCATAGCCACCGGCTCGCGAAATCGCGGTGCTACCATCGCATAGATGGCGAAATTCAAGCCGCCCAAGGGCAAGCGGTCCAGCAAGGTGGTCCCGCAGGGCGCTCTTCCCTGCGTGGTCTTCATCATCGGCGGCATTCTGTTTGTCATGCTGCTTCTGTTCTTCTTCCTGAGCGGTTCGAGGCAACCCTGATGCGGATCGACAATCGGCAACCCGGCGCAATGCGCCCGGCGGAAATCGTCACCGGCTACCTGTTGACGGCGGAAGGTTCGGTGTTGATGAAGCTCGGCCACACGCAGGTGTTGTGCGCCGCAACGGTCGAGGACACCGTGCCGCCGTTTCTGCGCAACAGCGGTAAGGGCTGGGTGACGGCCGAGTATTCCATGCTGCCTCGGGCGACCGCCAAGCGCACGCCACGCGAGGTGGTGAAGGGCCGGCCGTCGGGCAGGACCCACGAAATCCAGCGGCTGATCGGCCGCTCGCTGCGCTCGGTGATCGATATGGCGGCGCTCGGCGAGCGCACCGTGATGCTCGATTGCGACGTGCTCCAGGCCGATGGCGGCACGCGCACGGCTTCCATCACGGGAGCCTTTGTGGCGCTGGCGCTGGCGCTGCGGCGCCTGGTCGATTTCGGCGCTCTCAAGTCGATGCCCGTGCGCGACTACGTGGCCGCCACCAGCGTAGGGCTGGTCGGCGGCTCGGCGATGCTGGATCTCTGCTATGAAGAAGACTCGCAGGCCGACGTCGACATGAATGTGGTGATGACCGGCGGCGGCAGGTTCATCGAGGTGCAGGCCACCGCCGAGCACAAGCCTTTCGACGACGACCAGATGGCCGAATTGCTGACGCTCGCCCGCCGCGGCATCGCCGATCTGGTCGAGTTGCAGAAGCGCGCGGTGCGGCTTTGAGCCTCGGCCAGACCCCGCTGCACCTGTTTTGCGCCACCGGCAATCCGGGCAAGGCGCGCGAGTTCGCGCTGGCCGCCGGAGAGCGTATTGCGATTGAGCCGTTGCCCGACTTCCGCACGATCCCGCCCTGTGTGGAAGACGGCGCCACCTTCGCCGACAACGCCATCATCAAGGCGCGCCACTATGGCGCCCACACGTCCGGCCCGCTCTTCGCCGACGATTCCGGCCTGGAGGTGGAAGCGCTGGGCGGCGCTCCCGGCGTGTACTCCGCCCGCTTCTCCGGGCCCGGCGCCACCGACGAATCCAACAATCGCCTGCTGCTCGAAGAACTGCGCGGGGTGGAGGACCGGCGCGCGCGGTTCGTCTGCGCCATCGCCCTGGTGGACAATGGCCGCGTGGCCGGCGTCTACACGGGCAGCGTGGAAGGCATCATTCTCGACGCGCCGCGCGGCGCCGGCGGCTTCGGATACGATCCGCTGTTCTATTACCCTCCCTTCGGCTGCACCTTCGGCGAGGTGGAAGGCGAGCGCAAGTTCGCCGTCAGCCACCGCGGTCAGGCCTTGCGCGCGATGCTCCAGGCTCTTAGTTAGTGGGGCAGGTTGCTAACCTGCGGACCGATTGTCAATCGGTCCAGCCGGGCGGAGCCCGGCCTGCTTTTTGCCGGACCGGCGCGAGAGTCCCTGGCGTCCGCAGCGCTTCCCCATTCAAGTCACGGCTTCCTAGGCGTCTCGCCATCGGCACTGGCCGGGCGTTGCCCGGCTGCGCCGATTAACCGGGGTACCCTCCGGGTCGCGCGCAGGTTATCAACCTAATGTCACTCAGTTTTCCCCCGCCTTTCTGAAGGGGAAGCGGAAGCCGCGGCTCCAAACAGCTCTGGGGTGGGATCGGCGTTTGGTGCGGCGGGGGAGTTTGCACAGGGCGACCAGATCGATGATGCGGGAGATCTCCCCGCCGGCTAGTTTTCGCGCGCGTGCCGCGGTCAAACGGATGATCCCCTCATGTCCCCACGCCTGGGCGTGATACGCCACAGAAAAAATGCCGAAATTCCGATCGCCGACGATCACCGATCCGACCGGCACCTGCTTGGTAGTTCGCTCCGCTAGCGCCTGCTCCCTGACCGCCTGCGGACCGTACATCGGTCCCCAGTAGGGCCGTTCCGCCAGCCCCGTATCCGCGTCGTGGAGCACCACGATCCGCACCACCGGCCAGTGCAATTTCCGGCGACCATTCTCCCCATTCTCCGCCTGCGGGTAGGTTTTCGCCAGTTCGGTGCTACACTCCAACCGGAGCGACGATCCGTCCACGACATAGACCCTGGGCTGCCCCTCCCCTGGGGGCCTTCCCATGCGCTGGCGAAGCCGTTCGGTGACTTCCTCCACGGTGCGACTCACCAAGACCGAGCCCCTCAATTCTTCGCCGTTACTTCTGTCCGGCCAGCGATTGATAGTAATCGCGGAGGATGTAGTACGCCTGTTTCCTTTCGCCCCGGTCGCTCAGCAGTCCTTTGCGATTGTAGTAATCCTGGATGCCGGTCAGGAACCGGCGCGGGCAGCGGAAATCCACCAGAATCCACGGAGTCATGCCCTGCAGGAACGGAATCCGCTTCAGCATGGGGATCTGGTGCCGGTAGACGTTGGCCTGGTACTCCTCGGTCCAGGCGGTATCTTCGTCGCCGTGTCTGCCGAAGGGCGCCCCGCCGCCGAGTTCGCTCATAACCATGGGCTTGTCGTAGACGGTCTTGAAGCTGACGGTATCGGCCTTGGCGGGCAGGCCGTCGTACCAGCCGATGTATTCGTTGCAGCCGAGCACATCCAGGTATTTGCCCAGCGGATCGTCGATCATGATGGTGGCCGGGTCCGCGTAGTAGGTGAGCAAAGCGGCCGTGATCAGGCGCGTGGGATCGAGCTCGCGCGCCTTGTTCGCCAGCGAGCCGATGAACTTGGTGCGGGCGTCGCCCAGCGGCGTTTCGTTGGCCATCGACCAGAAGATGACGGAAGCGCGGTTGTGGTCGCGAGCGATCATTTCGCCGAGCATCCGCTCGGCGGTCGAATAGGCGGCTGGGTTCTCCCACTGGACCACCCAGTAGACCGGAATCTCGCTCCACACCAGCAGGCCCATCCGGTCGGCCAAACGGGTCATCGCTTCGTCGTGGGGGTAATGCGCCAGGCGTACGAAGTTGCAACCGAGTTCCTTGGCCCAGGTGAGAAGCACGCGTGCATCGGCTTCCGAAAAAACGCGGCCGGCCCGGAAGGGAGCTTCGCCGTGAATGGAAATGCCGCGCAGAAAGATCGGCTTGCCGTTGAGCAGGAGTTTCTGGCCGGCGGTCTCGATGGTGCGGAAGCCGATGCGATCCTCGACTCTGTCGGACTCGGCCTCCACGCGGACATCGTAGAGCTTGGGGCTCTCCGGCGACCAGGGCGTGAGGGTGGCGTCGAATGCGAAGCGGGCGTAACCGTTCTCATCGGTATCCACGGTGATGGATGCGCCGGCTTCCGGGACGCGGACGGCGATTTTCTGCCGCTTGTGGGCTCCATCCAGGCGCACCCATCCCGCGATGCGGTTGAGCGAGCCCTTCTCGAGCTGCACGAAGTAATCCTGAATAAACGTCTCCGGCACGTCGATTAACTTCACGTCGCGGGTTAGTCCACCGTAGTTCCACCAATCGGTCATACCCGGCGGGATGGCATCCGCGTGGCGCTGGTCGTCCACTTTCACGATCACGGAGTTTTTGCCGTTGCGGACAGCGTCGGTAACTTCGAACTGGAAGGGCGTGAAGCCGCCCTCATGCTGGCCGAGTTTCTTGCCGTTCAGAAACACGATGGCCTGGTAATTGGCGGCGCCGAACCAGAGAAACAGGCGCCGGCCGGGCTGCTTCGCGTAGTCGAATTCGCGCTTGTACCAGATGGTTCCTTCGTACCAGAGAAACTCCGGTTTCTGGGTGTTCCAGTCGCCGGGCACCTGAAGCGTGGGCGTGTTCGGCAGGAAAGTGTTTTCCAGGCGGTCGCTCTTGTCCGCCGGAACGCGGTCTGCGCCGAGGCCGCCGTCCGGAATCGGATGCAAATGGAAGTCGTAGTAGCCGGCTTCGTAAGGATCGACGATGATCTTCCAGGGCCCGTTCAGACTGAGGTTCTGCCGGGCGGCTGCGTTCTGTACCAGTCCGATCTGCTGAGCGTAACACGCGATGCCACCGGCCAGCAGCACGGCCGCCAGAGGCGCTACCACGGGAATTCGCATATGCACTCATAATAACCAACCCCGTGGCGCGCGCCAGCACCGCACTGGTGGGGCATGCTTTAGTTTGCCCGTGTGTTTGCCCCGTCAGCGCGAACTCAGCCGGCCGCACTTCTACTTCTTCCCCGTCGACGCGGCCTCGACCACTTCGAACGGAATCGCCGGCAGCGTCCCCAGCGGCTGGCGCCGGCGAGTCTGGTTGGCGGCGTCCGGCTTCGGCGCCACTTCCCGGAACGCGTCCAGGATCAGGTTGCCTTTGAGGCCAGCCTTGGCTTTGTCGGCCTGCACGCGCAAAACCACGGATACGCCATCCCAGTCCGGGGTTACGCTTTGAATCGAAATCCCCTCCGGCGGTTCGTTCAACGCCAACCGCACTCCTTGTTGAAAGCGGGGAGGAACGAAGAGGTTGAACGCCGTGGCATCGCCGGACCGCAGCTTCACGGCCTTTTCGATGGGGCGCCAGCCGGCTCCGCGCGGGCCCTCGCCGATCACCCGTACCATCCAAGAATCCTCCGCCACCAGGTGATGGTAGGCGAACGCCTGCTCCATGTCTTCGGCTGGAATGGCGGTGCGGGTTACTTCATGGCCGTCGATGGTGGCCCGCCCGGTCAAGTGGATCGAGAGCGGCGCGTTGACCGGCGTTCGCGGCACCGTCAGGGTAACTCGCACCTGGTCCTGTCCGGCTGGCACCGCCGCGCCGCTCAGCGTGAAATCGGCCGGCGCATCCTTGAGACTCAGTGCGATCTCGTCCGGGAAACCGTCCCGGCGGATCGCCCGCACCGTGATGGGAACCGTCGCGCCGGCGCGGAGATTGAGGCTCGACGGCACCACCCGCAGCTCGAAATCCGGCCGCGGATGGCTGATCCGCAGCCGGTAGCCGTAATCCGCCCCGCCCTTGCCCTGCGCGTCCGCCAACTGCAGGTAGTAGCTTCCCTTGGCCGGCAGTTGGCAGGAAATCAGCGAATCGGCCTGGTGCGTGATCAGCCCGGCGCCCGGATCTTCGAAATCGTCGTTGAAGGCGATCTGTTTTCCGGCTGCATCCGTCAGCCGCAGCACGGAATCGAGCGGCGAGCCGAGCCTGCGCGCCGACACCTCGGCCACGATTTCGTCCCCCGCGCGGCCCTCGAAGCGGAAGTACTCCGCTTCGCCAGGCTGCCCGACGCGCCCGTTCACGATAATCGGCAGCTTCACCCGCTGCGCTTTTTCCCGGCGGCCGATCCCCGGGCGCGCCATCGTCTCCGGCAGCGAATCCAACGCAAAGGGCACGCTATTCGAAGTCCTTCCATCCTTCCGCAGGGAAATCGGATACACCCCCTTCGCCTTGCCCTTGAAGTTTTCGGTGACCCGCGCCACCGGTAGATTCGATCCCCGCGTCTCGATGGCCGTGCGCGCCCCGGCCTTCCCACCTAGCGGGAAGATGCTGGTGATCACCGGCAGCTCGCCGATAGTGATGCGGTAAACGAAGTCTTCGCGGCCCCGGAAAATCGAATCGTGGATCTCCGCGATGTACGCGCCGTCGCTGGGAATCTCGTATTCGATCAGCGGGTCGGGATGGAAGAGGAAGTGATCCGCCGACTTGAGTTCTTTCCCTTGCCCGTCGCGCAGCGTCAACGCCGCTTGAAACCATCCGGGCACGGCGTCGGAAACGTATGGGATCAGTTCCCGCGCGCTGGCCGCGACCACCAGGTGTTGCCCCCGCTTGGCCTGGAAGCGGTATTGGTCCGCCGTTCCCGGTGTCATCTGGCCATTCACCACGGCCGGCAGCGCGATCTCCATCGGCGGTTCCGCCGGGCGGGGAGCCGCGCGGTTGGCCGGCGTCGCGCCGTTCACCACATTGTAGGCGGGCGCCACGCGCACCGGCTTCCGCGCGAACTCCGGCAGTTCGCCGACGCAGAATACGATTGGGTTGGTCAGCCCGCCGGCCGTGTCCAGCCGCAGTTGCCGGGGACCCACGGCGGCGTCCGGCGCGATGCTGACCTGGAGAATCGCGATCTCGGCAATCGCCGGAATCGACGGCTTGCGTTGTACGTCCTCCAGCTTGTCGCGCAACTCTTCCATCCGTTTCTCATCGGCTTTCGTAAACACAACGTTGGCCGCACCGGCTGCCGCCGGCTTTTGCGAAGCCGCCCGCTTTTCGCGCAGATCCTTCATCTCGTCGCGCAGCTTCTGGGCTTCGGCTCCGGTCAGCGGCTTAATGTATTGGACTACGCGCGCCTGGACTCCCAGGCCGGAAACATACACCGCGCTCGCGCCATTCAGGAACTCGCCGCCGACGCGGACTTCGATGCTGGCGCCCTGCCGCCCTCCGGCCGGATAGACGTATCCCGCGTGCGGAATCTGCGGCCTCTGCTGGGCCGCCAGCGCGGACGCCAAAGCGGCCACGGCCAGCGCGGCCGAAACCGCCCGCCTCACAGGATCTCCTTCAATCTTCCGGCCAGCGGTAATCCATCCGCCGCGGTGGGCGTTACCCGCGCCTCCATGCCCATCGGATGCGGCAGCTTTCCCCTCGGATCGATACCGAGCAGCTCGTACATGCTGCCGATCAGATCGGCCGGATACACCGGCCGGTCCTTCACCTCTTCTCCTCTCGCATCCGACGACCCCACCACGTGGCCGCCCTTGAAACCGCCGCCCGCCACCAGGGCCGAAAACACGCCGCCCCAATGGTTGCGTCCGCCGTTCCAGGGCTCTTCCCAATCCACCTTCGGTTTCCGGCCGAATTCGCCGTTCCACCAGACCAGCGTGCTATCCAGCAACCCGCGCTCGGAAAGATCCTGGAGCAGCGTCGCCAGCCCCTTGTCCATCTCCGGCAGCCTGCGCCGCATCACCTGGAAATTCTGCTTGTGGGTGTCCCAGCCGCCCTGATAATTGACCGTGATGTATGGCACGCCGCGCTCGACCAGCCGACGCGCCACCAGGCACGATTGGCCGAACGTGGTCCGCCCGTAACGGTCGCGCAAATCGTCCTTCTCCTGCGAAAGGTCGAAAACCTTGCCGGCGTCGCCCAGGATCAACTCGTAAGCCATCCGCTCGGCCTCGCCGCCGGCCGCCAGTTGCGGATCGCCCTGCATGGCGTGGCCCAGCGTATCGAGTTGATGCAGGTACTCGCGCCGCTCCTTCTGCCGCTGATCGGTTAGCCCCGGCGCCACCACGCCTTCCACCACGAAGCGCGCCTGCGCCGGATCGCCGCCGGTCGCGAACGGTTTGTACCGCGACCCCAGGAAGCCCTCTTCGGCGAACCGGCCCTGCGGTTCGGTCAGCACGATGTAGGGCGGAATCAGCCCCTTGTGTCCGGCGTTGTACCCTTTGAATAACGACACCACCGCGCCCACGCTCGGGTACACGTCGTGCCCGCCCGCGATGCGCCCCGTCTGCACCGTGTACGACGCCGTCTCGTGCGCGTAAATCCCGTGCGTAATGCTGCGGATCAGCGAGTACTTGTCCGCCTGTTTGGCCAGCAACGGCAGCAGCTCGCAGATGCGAATGCCGCTCACATTGGTCTCAATCGGCGAGTTCAGCGGACCGCAATAGTTCTCGCCCGCCTCCGGCTTGGGGTCGAAAGTGTCGAGATGGGCCGGCCCTCCCCACATCCAGATTTGGATGACGGACTTGGCCTTGGCAGGAGCCTGAAAGGCGGCCGGGGCCGCGTTCCCAGTGCTCGTCGCGCCCGCCAGCCGGCTCGCCAGCAACACCCCGGCCGCGCCGAAGAATCCCTCGCGCAGGGCTTCGCGCCGGTTGATCGGCAGCCAACGGTAATTGGGATCCATGTCTCGATGCCTCCTAATGCCGGTACATAAACTCGCTGCTGTTGATCAATCCCCAGGCCAAATCGATCACCGCGGCCTGCCCCTTGGCTGCGCCGGATTGCGAATGCGCCGCCATCGCTTTCCATTCTTCGTCGGTCGGGTAGCGCGAAAGAATCGTCAGGTAGATCTGCGTCACCAGCTCCCGCGGATTCTTAATCTCGCGCATCATGGCCCCCAGCTTCGGCGACTGCTGGATCTTCCGTTGCACGTGGCTCGAATTCAGCATGTGCAGCCATTGCGCGTCACTGGTCCGGTTATTACGTTCCGACTCCAACCCGGTGTCTCGCGCCGGCCGCCCGAACAGGTCCAGGAAGGAGCTGCCGATGCTGCCATCGGGCAGGCTGATGGCGCGCTGGAAATCCGGCATGAAAGTGTAAGGCTCCGGAATCGCGCTCGAATAGGCTTCGCCCGTCCCGGTGATTTGATCCAGGGCGTCGATGAGCACTTCCGCATCCAGCCGCCGCAGCGGATAAGCCGCGAAGTGCACCGCCGCGGCCGTCCGTTCCGCGCGCGGTATCGGCGAAAGCTGGTAAACGCTCGAATTGAGGATCAACCGGAAAACATGCTTCAGGTCATAGTGCGAGGCCACCAGCTCGCGCTCCAGCCAGGCCAGCAACTGCGGGTTTTCCGGCGGATTGTCGGCGCGAATGTCGTCCGGCTCCTGGACGATCCCGCGGCCCAACAGCCAGGACCAGATTCGGTTGACGATGTTGCGCGCGAACCACGGATTCGCCGGTGCGATCAGCCAATCGGCAAACGCCGCCCGCGGATCCTGGTCCGGATCGATCCGGGCCGGCGTCCCGTCCGGGAAGGTCAGCGCGCCCGCCGGCGCTTTGCCGCGATCGAAGAAGACAATCTCCTCTTTCCATTCGTCGGTGTGTTTATACCCCACTGCGGAGAAGAACCCGGCCATTTGATCGAGGCGCGCCGCCGGCCACTTCTCCGCCCGTACTCCCATGAAAGTCAGGGCCACCGTCTGCGCGATCCCCGCCGGCTGCCGGTTCTGCATGGCGCGATAGAAGTTCACCGGCGCTTCGCGAAAGTTGCTGCCGCTGGCCGTCAGCATCTCCCGGACGAATTGGTCGTAGGGCTTGTTCTGGCGCACCGAATCGCGAAGCCAGTGGTAATACGCCTGGGCGGCGTTGGGCCACAGGTCGATCGGAAACTCGGCTTTGACGCGCAGCAGATCGCTCCACTTCATAGCCTGATAGTCGGCGAATTCGTCCCGCTCCAATAGCCGATCGATGAGGACGGCGCGCTTGTTGGGGTCGGTGCTCGCGAGAAATTCGGTAGCCTGCTGGGCGGTCGGCAAAGTGCCGGTCGCGTCGAGCCAAGCCCGCCGCAGGAACACGCTGTCGGAGCACGGATTCGCCGGCTTCAGCCCCAACTCTTTCCAACGGGCGAAAACCAGCTCGTCGATCCTGTTGCGGGGCGTGATTTCGCCCGCGGTTTCGAAAGGTGCGGCGAACGCCGGCCGCGCATCGGCGCCATACGCCGCCTCTGTGGTGAAGCAGGCAACAAGCACCAAAAAGCCGGCTGTCGGGTGAAAAACTCGCACGCGACCCCTTTACAACCTATTCTCTCGCAGTGTCGGGCCTGCGTACTGTTTCAAACCCGCCGCAAGATCAAAAGTTGCCAAGGGGTAGGACAGACGATCGGTTTTGGTCGTCTGTCAAGGTGTCGTGTCTTAACGAAGCATGACAGACCACGCAAGGCGATGGTCTGTCCTACCTGCTATGCGACCCTCTCGCCGCGCCCGGCGGCGGCTTCGCGGTCCAGATCCTCCGAGAGAATGATGGCTTCCGCCAGCGCCCGCATGGGACGGCGCAAACGGCGGCTCTGATTGCGCAGCCGGAAGTAGGCATCCTCCTCGCTGATGCCGAACTTCTGCTGCAGCAGCCCTTTGGCGCGTTCCACGATCTTGCGCGTTTCCAGCTCGCGCCGGATTTCCGCCGTCTCCTCCATCAGCCGCGCGTTCTCCCGTTCCAATAGAGACTTGGAAATGGTGACGCCGAGCTGCTCGCCGATGAATTTCATCACGCCGATCTCTTCGCTCGAGTGCTTGTGCGGCAGGCGATGATGCACGTTCACCACGCCGATCAGGTCCCCGGCGCTGACCAGCGGCACCGAAAGGAACGCCTCGTAAGTGTCCTCGATCAGCGCCCGGAAGCGCTTGAACCGCGGGTCGGCGAAGGCGTCTCTCTCGAGCGCCACCGCCGACTTGTGCTCCGCCACCCAGCCGGTCACTCCCTCGCCCATCTTGATCCGCAGTTTCCCCAAGTCCGCGGCGTGCGGCACTTGCGAAGCGTGCAGCACCATTTCGTTCGAGTTGCGATCGAAGAGGTAGATCAGGCATGCGTCGCAAGCGGTTGCCTGCGCCGCGAGGCCGAGCACCTCGCCCAGAATCTCTTCTACCGACAACTCCGAGCTGACAACGTTGCTGACCCTGTGCAACAGGCCAACCTCGGCGTCCGCTACGGTCATCCTCATTGTTGTGCCCATGTCTCAACCTAAACCGTGGGAGCCGGCGCGTCCAATTGAAAATTTCTATGCGGGCCATCGTTATCAATGGCTTACAACCGCTTCCAATAAGATACGAAACAGCTTAATCGCGGCCGCCCCCAGCCGGTACCAGTACGCTCTCCTGGTGCGGCGACGCGCCGGAACGTGGTCCCGTCGCCGCCAAACCGCTCACTTGCTCGAAAGGGCTATTGTCCTGATTCGGAGTCCATGGTGTCATACTGAATTGGGCAGCTTGGTTTCCGGGTGAGGAGCTCTTGTGGCCTGCAGAACGAGAGTAGAGTCCAATCGATAGTCCTGGCCGCGGCGTTGTTCGTTTGTGCGCCGGCCCGCGTGTTCGCCCTCACCGCCGCGCAATGGCAATTCGACCTCCAGAACTTCGTAAGCTTCAACGGAGCGAGCTTCAGCTCTCCGATATCCCCCGGCGAATGGGCGAGCGTCTTCGGGGATTTCTCCGGCGTGGCGACGGCGCTGGCCGCCTCGCTTCCCTACCAAACCAGCTTGGGAGGCGCCCAGGTTCAGGTGAAGGGAGTGCACGCTATCACGCGCACGCCTTGCGCAACGCCGGCACTGCGGAGTTTCGTAGTCCCGGATATTCACAAAAAACACCGGCGGCAGAGACCGCCGGCGCTACGAACCCGGCCTCACACGCCGCGGCGGCTGCCCCACAGGTCGATGTGCAGACGCGGGCTGAAACGGAGCCCTTCCTCCTTGCAGATCTCGGCCAGCCATTGGCCGCGCTCGGCCAGCCGCGCCGGCTCGGTGCCTTCCGGCATCAGAATCACGCGCTCCCGCGGCGCATCGAGCGCCTCGATCAGCGCGCGAATTTCGTCCAGGTCCGCCGGATTCTCGACCACGAATTTCAGTTGATATTCGTACCGCGCCATCAGCTCCAGGAGCACCCCCGGCTGAATGCGCAGGCGGTCGTGCGGCTCCGCGAAGCTGCCGCCGGGCGTCGAGTTGGAAAGCTTGGGGCTGATGCTCATCAGGTCGCAGGCCACCGGCTGGAACACCGTGCCCGCGGTCTCGATGGTGATGTGCAGCCCCAGCGCGCGCAGCCGCACGGTGAGCGGCATCATCTCCGGCTGGATCATCGGTTCGCCGCCGGTGATCACCACGTGACGCGCCGGGTGCGCCTTGACTTCATCGACGATCCGGTCGAGCCCGAGCTCCGTCCCTTCCGGAGACCACGACGTGTACGGGGTATCGCACCAGGCGCAGCGCAGGTTGCAGCCGCTCGGGCGCACGAATACCGAAGGCACGCCCACTAGCGCGCCTTCGCCCTGCAGCGAATAGAACAGCTCAGCGATCTTCAATGCCGGCCTCTTCGAATCCCTTGCGCCGCAGCAGGCAGGCGTCGCAGGCGCCGCACGGCCGCCCGCCGGGGCCCGGATCGTAGCAACTGTGGGTCAGGCCGAACGGCACGCCCAGTTCGCGCGCCAGGGTCACAATCTGCGCCTTGCTGAGGCCGATGAGAGGCGTGTGAATCGTCAGGTGCGTGCTCCCTTCCACTCCCGCCCGCGTGGCCAGGTTGGCCATCCGCTGGTATGCCTCGATATATTCCGGCCGGCAATCCGGATAACCGGAATAGTCGAGCGCATTGACGCCGATGAAGATGTCGGCGCTCTCCAGCACCTCCGCCCAAGCCAGCGCCAGCGACAGGAAAATGGTGTTGCGCGCCGGTACGTAGGTCACCGGAATGCCGTGGCTCATCTCGTCGAGCGACCGCGCCTTGGGCACCGCCAGATCCGCCGTTAACGCCGATCCGCCGAATACGTCGAGGCCCACCTTCACCACCAGGCGCCGCTCCACACCCAGCGCAGCCGCCACCCGCGCCGCCGCTTCCAATTCGAATTTGTGCCGCTGCCCGTAATCGAAGGTGATCGCGTAGCAGGCAAAGCCGTCGCGCCGCGCCAGCGCCAGGCAGGTGGAAGAGTCCAGCCCGCCCGACAAGAGACAAACCGCTTTTCCCCGAGTCGCCAACTGTGTGGTCCCGTATAATTATAGTGTTTCGGTTTGCGGGCAAGCTAAAGCATGCCCCACCAGGGCCTTCGGTGGGGCATGCTTTAGCTTGCC
>JBAVIH010000515.1:0-3143 GCA_049686695.1 Bryobacteraceae bacterium
GGGGACGCTGCCGGCGACAAGCAGGATCGTGAGGCACGCCGACGCGCTCACCACAAGGTATTTGATACGGCTAAGCATATTGGTTTGAAGACCGCTCCGAAGGCCCGTGTTTCGATTATACCGCCGGTGCGCCGGCGACACCGGTGACCCTCAATGATTCGACGCGCGGCGGGGCAATTTGGTGGCGGTTATTTCCAGCCCATGCGGTCGCGCAGGCCGGTGATATGCGCGGAGTGGTGCCGGCCGTGCCAGGCGTAGAGCGCCAGGTTGGTATCGAGGCGCACAATCCCAAGCTCGGGGTGCCGGAACGTGCGGTCGAAATCGGCGACGGAAAAGCCGTCGAGCAGAATCACCCAACGCTGATGGAGGCCGTCAATCAAGTTGAGCGATACGTCGACCGGCGCAGTCTTGGCGTCGCGCAGCTCCGCCCATTTCGCCTGCGCATACGGCTTGATGGTGGGCGACTCCTCGGTCAGCGCCAGGCGGAAACGGATGTAGGCGTTCATGTGGCTATCGGCCACGTGATGCACAACCTGGCGCACGGTCCAACCCTCGGGACGGTAAGGCGTATCGAGCTGCCCGCCGTCCAGGCCGCGGACCACTTCCCGAAACAGGGCGGGCGCGGCGGCGATGTCCGCGATCAGTTGCGGCCGGCTGTCCGGCTCGACCGGGGCTTTGAAGTCGAACTTGCCGATAGGATAGCTGAGGTCCATGGAAAGAATGGTAGCAGAGGTCCAAGGATAGCTGGCGTCCATGGAGAAAGTGATAGCAGAGAAAGCCGGCAGAACCTTCCCCGAACTGTTAGATAATAGAAGCAGGGTGACTCGGGTGATAGCATGCGGCGCCGGCTCGCAATGAGTAAGGCTCGATGACCAAGGCTCTGGGATTTTGGATTTCCTTCGGCCTGCTCGCGTCTTCGGGCAGGGTGGTCACGTTCGATCGGGCCGCAGTGGGCCACGCCCCCGCAGGCTGGACCGTAGCCATGACTCACGCCGGCGTCGAGCCGCGCTGGGAGGTCCGCCAGGATAATTCCGCGCCCAGTCCGCCATATGTGCTGGCCCAGGTTTCCGTGGACCATCACAACGACCGCTGCCCGCTGGCCATTTTCGATGGCGTCAACCTGCGCGACCTGGACGTGAGCGTGCGCATCAAACCGGTCTCCGGGCTGCAGGACCAGGCTGGCGGCGTGGTCTGGCGCTATCGCGATCCCAACAACTATTACCTGGCGCGCGCCAACGCCGTCACCAAGAACGTGGCCATCTACAAGGTGCGGGATGGCGAGCGGGTGCCGATCGCCACCGCCGTGCCGCACGACATCGAGCCCAACACCTGGAACATTCTGAAGGTGTCCGCGCGCGGCTCCCGCTTCCAGGTCTACGTCAACCACCGCCGCATCCTGCAGGCCGACGACAAGACTTTCAGCGGCCCCGGCCGGGTTGGCTTGTGGACGGTTGCCGATTCGGTGACCTACTTCGACGATTTCCGGGTCTACCCGAAGTAAGATCAGCTCACCGCGGGCCGGGCGTCCTGCAGTATCGCGGCCCAGCCTGGGTAACCACGCGAGGCGGAGTAGGCTTCCTCTTCCAGTTCGAACGCGATGTCGAGCCGCGCGCCCGGGGTGAACTCGGCGGCGCGTTCGGCGAAATTCCAAGCCTTCAGCGTCAGGTTGCGGCCGTTCTGGCGCACCGCGATGCGCAGGTGCTTCTCCTTCATCACCACCGGCGCAGCCGCTACCTCGACGCCGCGCGCGGCGAATAGCGGGGCCGGATTCCCGTGGCCGAACGGCGCCAGGGCGAACACATCCTGAATCGCAGCTTCGGTGAGTTCGCCGAGATCGACGACGGCGTCGATCTCGACCCGCTCCGCAAAATCCTCCGGGCCCAGGCGCGCGGCGGCATAGGCGTCGAAGCGCTGGCGAAACTCATCCACGCGAGACCGCTCGAGCGTCACCCCGGCGGCATATTTGTGACCGCCGAAATGCACGAACAGGTCGCGCATCGATTCCAGGGCTTCCAGCAGATGAAACGCCGGAATGCTGCGGCCGGAGCCCTGCGCCGTGCCATCTTCCCGATTGAGTCCGAGCACGAACACCGGCCGGTGCAGCCGCTCCACCAGTTTGCTGGCGACGATGCCGAGCACGCCGCGGTGCCAGCCCTCGGAGTAGTAAACCAGGGCCGCGGCGCGAGCCTCGACTGGCAACTGCTCGCAGGCGGTGCGAATGGCGGCCTGCACCTGCCGGCGCTCGGCGTTTTGATCGTGAAGCTGTTGCGCCAGCTCGGTCGCGCGCGCCGGGGCGAGAGTCAAGAACAACTCGATGACGCTCTGCGCGGTATCCATGCGGCCGGCGGCGTTGAGGCGCGGCGCCAGTTGAAAAGCGACCTGTTGCGCGCTGGGCGCCGCGCCGGGTTTGATACCAGCCACTTTCAGCAGCGCCCGCAGGCCCGGATTGCGCGCATCCCCCAAGCCATCCAGCCCGTGTTTCACCATCACGCGGTTCTCGGCCGTTAGCGGCACCACGTCGGCCACCGTGGCAATCGCCACCAGCTTCAGCAGCGATTCCGAGGTGCGCGCCAGCCGTTCCGCGGGCCAGCCGGACCGGGTGAGCAAAGCCTGCGCCAGCTTGAAGGCTACGCCGGCGCCGCAAAGGTCTTTGTTTGGATACGGGCAATCCCGGCGGTTGGGATTGATCACGGCCAGCGCCGGCGGCAACTCGGCTTCCGGCAAATGATGGTCGGTGAGGATCACCGCGATGCCCAACTCCGCGGCCCGCGCCACAACCTCGCCCGCGCGAATGCCCGTATCTACGCTGATAATCAGCTTCACGCCTTCGGTGGCCGCAACCTCGACCACTTCGGGGCGCATGCCATAGCCGTCTTTCAGGCGGTGCGGCACATGATAGAACGCGCTGCCGCCGGCAAGGCGAATCGCCGTCATCAGCAGCACCACCGCCGTGGTGCCGTCCACGTCGTAATCGCCGTAGACGAGGATCCGTTCGCCGGCGGCAATTGCGGCGCGCAGGCGCCCGACGGCGGGCTCCATGTCGCGCAACTCGAACGGGTCATGGAGGTCGGCGAGCGATGGGTGGAGAAAACGGCGGGCCGATTCCGCATCGGCGAACCCGCGCGCTGCGAGCACCTTGGCGG
>JBAVIH010000516.1:0-6420 GCA_049686695.1 Bryobacteraceae bacterium
ATGCCAATCCAGTGGGGCAGCGGAATCGCGCACAGGTAGCCCAGTCCGGTGGTGAGGACCACGCGCACGATTGCGAAACGCAGCGGCGTGCGCGTATCGCGCAGCGCGTAATACGCGGAAGAGTACAGCCGCCCCAAGGTTTGCGCCAGCAGGCCCACCGCGGAGCCGGCCAGGATCGCCCACACGTAGCGCGAATTAGCGGCGTTGAAGGCGCCGGATTGAAACAGCACCGCGGTGATGACGCCGCCGAGCGCCAGAAACGCCATCGCGGAAGGCACGATGAAAAAGGCGATCTGGCGTAAGCCGGAATCCAGGCGGCGGCGCAGGTGCGCCCCCACCTCGTCTGCGGCGCCCAGCGCGCTCGACATGGCGGGCAGCTCCGCGGCCGATACCGACATGCCGAACAAGCTGACCGGCAGCAGATACAGCGTCTGCGCGTTGGTCAGGCCGGCCACGGCGCCGGTGCCCAACAGGCTGGCCAGCAGCGAATCCACGTATCCGCTGATTTGCACGACGCCGCGGCTGACGAATACCGGGCCGAAGTTGCGCAGCACTTCCCGCACCTGCGGAGCGCCGGTATCGAGGCTGGCCCGCAACCCGCGCGCCAGGCGCAGGACCACCGGAAGCTGCACGCAGAATTGCAGCGCGCTGCCGGCGACCGATCCCCAGGCCAGGGTGACCGCGAGAGCGTCCGGCGCCTGGCGGCGGAACAGCACCAGGGCGGCGATCATGGCCAGGTTCCACACCACCGGCGCGGTGTAGGAGAGAAAGAATTTGCGATGGCTGTTGAGGATGCCCAGGCACCACGCGGAGAGCGCCAGCAGGCCCGCGCCGGGGAACAGAACGCGCACGATGCGGATGGTGAGCTCGCGTTTGGCGCCGTGGAAACCGGGCGCGATGGCGTCGATCAACCAGGGCGCGGCCAGCACTCCGGCCAGCACCAGCGCCGAAGAAGCCAGCGCCAGAATCGATCCGATAGCGCCCGCCACGCGGCCGGCTTCCTCTTCATCGCCCTGGGCCAGCAAGCGGGCGTAAACCGGAATGAAGGATGCCGACAGCACGCCTTCGCCGAACAGGTTCTGGAGAAAATTGGGAATGCGGAAGGCCGCGTTGAAGGCGTCGGCGGAGTCATAGAGTCCGAAGTAATGGGAAAAAATGCGCTGGCGGACCAGGCCGATCAGGCGGCTGAGCAGGATGCCGGCGCCCACCAGGGAAGCGTGGCGCGCGGTGGATGGTGGGCTGGATTCGGGCCTAGGCAAGCTTCTCCAGCACCGCGCCGGTGACGGCTTCGGTGGAGCTCGAGCCGCCCAGGTCCGGCGTGCGGACTTTGCCCTCCGCCAGCACGGCGGCTACGGCGGCTTCGACTTCGCGCGCGGCGTCGCCGATTTGCAGATGGTCGAGCATCATGGCAGCGCTGAGAATGGCTGCCAGCGGGTTGACGATACCTTTGCCCGCGATATCCGGCGCCGAGCCGTGAACCGGCTCGAACATCGAGGGGAAGCGGCGCAGCGGGTCGAGATTGGCGCTGGCGGCCAGTCCCATGCTGCCGATGATGGCGGCGGAAAGGTCGCTCAGAATATCGCAAAACAGGTTGGAGCCCACCACCACGTCGAAGGTTTCCGGGCGGCGCACGAAGTTCATGGCGGCCGCGTCCACCAGCAGCGATTCGGTTTCGACGTCGGGGAATTGCGCCGCCACATCCCGGAAGGTGCGGTCCCAAAGCACCATGCTGAAGCCCTGGGCGTTGGATTTGGTGATGGAGGCAACGCGTTTCTTCTTATTGCGCGCGACGGCCAGCTCGAAGGCGAAGCGCACGATCCGTTCCACGCCACGGCGCGTGAACACGGAAGTCTGGATGGCGATTTCTTCCGGCTGGTGCTGGTAGACGAATCCGCCCACCTGCGCATATTCGCCTTCGGTATTTTCGCGGACCACCACGAAATCGATCTCGCCGCCCTTGGGTTTCGCGAGCGGCGACGCGACGCCCGGATAGAGATACGCCGGGCGCACGTT
Organism: Bryobacteraceae bacterium; assembly: GCA_049686695.1. Taxonomy (GTDB): domain Bacteria; phylum Acidobacteriota; class Terriglobia; order Bryobacterales; family Bryobacteraceae; genus Bog-375. The sequence continues at coordinate 2,014 of JBAVIH010000516.1, forward strand.
GGCGAATTGATCGAAGGCGCGGCGGATGGGCAGCAGCAGGCCGTTGAGGGTGATGTGATCGGGGATGTCCGGATGGCCGACGGCGCCGAGCAGAATGGCGTCGCAGGACTGGAGCAGGTCGATGGCGCCGGCCGGCATCATGCGCCCCCAGCGGAAGTAGTGCTCCGCGCCCCACTCGAAGTCCTGAAACGCGAAGGCTACTTTGTGTTTTTGCGCGACGCGCTCGAGGACGCGCCTGGCCTGCGGCACCACCTCCCGGCCCACGCCGTCGCCCGCGATCACCGCGATCGTATAAGTCTGCATGGTCTGAAACCCGATTTTCGCACGCGCCCGGTCAGGCCGGCCGGTTCCGGTCGAGATGGACTTCGCGGGTGGGGTAGGGAACCGCGATGCCCTCCTCGCGCAGGCGGCGGAGAATGCGCTTGCGCAACTGGTGGCGGACGCCGTACTGTTGGGAGAACTCGGCAATCTGGTAGCTGAGCGTGAAGCCCAGCGAGGATTCCTGAAAGCCGGGATCGAGCGTGGCCGAAGGCGCCGGATCGGCTAGCATGCCGGGAATGTCCTTCGCGCCGGCGGTGGCGATCTCGACCAGCAGGCGCTCCACCCGGTCCGGGTCGGCGTCATACGGGACGTTGACCTGGAGCGAGGAGGACATCTGCTGCACCGGCAGGTGGTAATTGGTGACGATGGTCTGGGCGAGCTTGGAGTTGGGCACGATGATGAGACTGTTACCGAGCGAAAGGATGGCCGTCGATCGCCAGCCGATATCCGACACGTAGCCTTCCTCGCCGCTCGAGAGCTTGATGTAGTCGTTCAGCCGCATCTGCCCGGCGACCGCGATGTAGAAACCGGCGAACAGATTCGAGAGCGTGTCCTGCATGGCCAGCGCGACGGCCAGGCCGCCCACGCCAAGCGCGGTCAGGATCGGCGTGACGTGGACGTCTTCGGCGCTCAACAGCAGCAGCAGTCCAAGAACCAGCGCCGTGATTTGGGCCAGCGTGGTGGTGAGCGTGGTCACGGGCAGCGCGCCGGGAATCTGGCTGCCGTAGGCGCGCACCAGATCTCCCGCCGCGCGCACCGCCATCAGGGTGAAGCTCAAGATCCACAATGCGATCAGAATCCTGGGGGCGTATTTTTCGGTGACGATGGGCGGCAGCGGCGACGATTGGATGGCCATGTGGACGGCCAGGATGATCGCCCAGATGGTGGTGGGGCCGCTCAGCGCCGCGCCGAGGATGTGGCCGGGACGGCTGCCGGTGCGCGCCACCCACGCGCGCAGGCCGCGCAGGATCAGGCTGCGCACCAGGTACGCGACGGCGAAGGTGGCCACCAACACGATTCCCGGCTCGATCAACTGTCTGGGTTCGCGCGCCAGAGCGCGGAATGTCTCCATGGGTTCCTACCAGCATCACACAAAAACGCCTGCACGTTACAGCCGGGAAGCCCGTCAGTTTAATGTGCGGTGGAGTGTGCCCATACTGGCGCTGCTGCTGGCGGGGAGCCTGGCGGCCGAAGAACTGAGCGCGTGGGAACTCTACGAAATCGGGCGCGAAGCGGAAAAAAAGGGGCACATGGCGCAGGCTTACCTGCTGTATTCGGAAGCCGCCGCGCTGGAACCGCGCAACCAGACGTACTGGCTGCGCAGCCAGGCAGTTCGCTCTCGCGCGGCCCTGGAAGCGAAGCCGGTTCCTCCGGTGTCCGCGACAACCGGCAATGGCGGCATCGACGACCTGGGGCCGCCGCTCGAGGATGCGACCACGGGCGACCTGGCGGACGCGGGGAAGGCGCTGCCGCCCTCGGACCTGGCGGGCGGCGATCTGATCCGGGATTTCGATCTGAGCGGAGACTCGAAGAAAGTGTATGCGGACGTGGCCAAAGCCTTCGGCCTGGATTGCATCTTCGACGGCGACTACGAGCCAATGCCCGCGCTCCACTTCCACCTGAATGGCGTGGGGTACCGCGAGGCGCTGCACGGGATGGAATTCGCTACCGGAACCTTCATTGTGCCGATTTCTCCCAAGCTCTTCCTGGTGTCCAAGGACACGCCGCTCAAGCGAACCCAAAACGAGCCGGTGGTGGCAGTAACCATTCCGCTGCCGGACGCCGGTGTGCAGCAGGAATTCACCGGCCTGGTGGACGGCGTGAAGCAGGCGACGGGGATTGAGAAAATCGCTATAGACTCGCAGACGCGAACCCTGGTGTTGCGCGACCGCCTGTCGCGCGTGCTTCCGGCCAAGGCGCTGCTGGAGCAACTTCTCTACCCGCGGGCCCAGGTGATGATGGAACTGAGGCTGGTGGAAGTCAGCAGCAGCAAGACCACCACTTATGGCGTGAATTTTCCGACCATGTTCTCGCTGACCGCGCTGACTAACTGGCTGGGGAACCAGGTGACACTACCCACAAGCATCCGCGGTCTGCTCTCTTTTGGCGGCGGTAAGACACTGCTGGGGCTGGGAATCATGAACGCTTCGGCGGTGGCGCAAATGAGCGAAAGCTCAGGCAAGGTGCTGTGGGCCGCCGAGTTGCGCGGCGAAGAGCGCCTGCCTACAACGCTGCACGTTGGCAACAAGTACCCCGTGCTCACATCCGGCTATTTCGGAGCGACGGGCTCTTCGACAACAACGTCAGGCACCACGGGCACGGGGACTGGCACCGGGAGTGGCACCGGGACCGCTACGGGCGTCGGCACTCTGTCGCTGAGCAAGAGCACGGTGGCGTGGACTTACGCCTCGGCGGGTGTATCCCCGCAGGCCGCCAGCATCGCCGTCACGAGCAGCAATGGAGCTATCGGTTATACGGCCACGGTGGCGAGTTCCAGCCAGTGGCTAGTGGTGAACTCGGCGGCCACTATCTCGGGCACTCTGCCGACCACGTTGACCATTTCGCCCGGCGGCGCCCTCGCGGCGCTGGGAACGGGCTCCTACCTCGGCACGGTGCAGGTGAGCGGGTCGGACGGCTCCGTCACGTATCTCAGCGTAACCCTGGCGATCAACGGCGGCGCGCCGAATCTCACGGTTTCGCCCAGCCCGATCGCGCTGGCCGCCGCGACTGGTGGCTTATCGGCGCAACAAACGGAAACCGTGACCAGCACAACCGCCGGGACCTTATCGGCCAGCGTGATCGGATCCGGCCTTTCGCAATCGGTTTCCTCGAGCACGGTGGCGGCCAACACGCCCGCCTACGTTACGGTCTTCGCGAATCCCGCCGGGCTTTCGGCGCTGAACTATCTCGGCATCCTCAGTGTGACCGTGAGCGGAGCTACCACCGTTACCGAGGAGACACTGGTGACCTTCAACGTGACTTCGAGTGGCAGCCTGGTAGTGAGCCCGACTTCACTACCATGGACGTATAACTCCGGCGGAACCTTACCGTCGCCCACCGGCGTGACCGTCTCGAGCACTGGCAGCGGCGTCACTTATACCGCAACTGTCTCGAGCGCAAACTCATGGCTGCTGGTGAACGGGGTAACCACTCTTTCCGGGACACTGCCCACCACGTTAGCGCTCGATCCCGGCTCCAGTCTCGCCAGTCTCGGCACCGGCACTTATCAAGGCACCGTGAAACTGACTGGATCGGATGGCTCCATCGCATACATTAACGTGACATTGACGGTGAACGGGGGAACCGCCAGCGGTCTCACGGTTACGCCGAATCCAGTCACGCTCAGCGCGTCCCTCGGCGGTTCCACCGTGTCGGCAACCGTTTCGGTGACCAGCGAGACCTCGGGAGGCTTATCGGTGAGTGTCACCGGTTCCGGTCTGTCGCTTTCCACCGTCGGCGGTTCGATAGTTGCGGCAACGCCCACCACCTTCACCCTATACGCAAATCCTGCGGGCCTGACGGCGGACACTTACGTCGGCGCCATTACCGTCACGGCGGCGGGCGTCACGCAGACTGTTCCAGTAAGCTTCAGCGTGGGCGCCATCAGCAGCGGAAGCAACGGAACCAGCATTTATACGCCGGCGCCATCTTTCACATTCGAGGATCTGGGGCTGAGCCTGAAACTGACGCCGGTGGTGCACGACATGAACGAGGTGTCGCTCGATATCGAGGCCGAGGTCAAGCTGCTGACGGGCCAATCGATTAACGGCGTTCCGGTAGTCTCCAACCGGAGCCTGAAGTCCACCGCGGTGCTGAAGATCGGCGAGTGGGCGGCGGTGGCCGGCCTCTTGGATACCAACGAAGGACGCAACATCTCGGGACTGGCCGGCCTGTCCGAGATCCGTTTCCTGAGCCCGCTGGTGAGCACGCACGAGCATGACACCTCGCCCGACCAGGTCATCCTGTTGATGCGGCCCCGCCTGCTGAACGTCCCACCGAGCGAGCACGTGCCCCGCGTGATTGCGGTAGGCACGGACAGCAAACCGGCGACCATTTTCTAAAGTGTGGGGCGGGTCCCCCGACCCG
>JBAVIH010000517.1:0-3980 GCA_049686695.1 Bryobacteraceae bacterium
GACGAGACCAACTTATCGCCTTACGGTATCCAGTATTACCTCGCCAAACAGATGCTTACGGGGGGGATCAATCTCGGATATTCGTGCGATCCCACAACGCAAGCGCAGTTAGGGGCGGCGTTTCAGTCGCTCGCTAATGTCTATCCCGGGCGCTTCGTTACCAACCCACCTCCAAGCCTCAGCTTGCCAGCGGCCCCCGGTGGCGCCTGTATTCCTGCCAGCACCTTTACTTTGAATAGCGCTCCATCGCAGGTGAGCGGCGCCGGCGGCAGCTTGGTGTTGGGAATCGGCGCTTCCAATGCGCAAGCTGGCTGGACCGCCGACAGCACCGTCCCCTGGATTACCCCGACGGCAGGCATGAACTCCGTTGGAAGCGGCCAGGCGGTGTTTTCCGTGAGTCCGAACCCGGACGGCTCGGCCCGGGCCGGAACGGTCATCGCGGCCGGCGTGGCTGTTTCGGTCGCCTGCGCATCCAACTGCACCGTTTCAACGGCGACGATTATCGCCTTCGGACCGCTGAGCAATGTAACGATTGGATCCGCCCCGTTTACCATCGGTGCAGCGGCGTCTTCGGGGCTCCCGGTTTCCTTCGCTTCGACGACGCCCGCGATCTGCACGGTATCCGGTCCGACGGTGACCATCGTTGGCACGGGGACATGCTCCATTACGGCGACACAGGCCGGAAACGCGATTTACAGCGCGGCTATGCCGGTGACGCAGAACTTCACTATAACGGGCGGGACTTCGCAGACGATCGCGTTCGGTGCGCTGAGGAAAGAAACGCTCGGAGTAGCTCCGTTCACCATCAGCGCAGCCGCGTCTTCGGGGCTGCCAGTCTCCTTCGCTTCGACGACTGCGCTAGTCTGCAGCGTGTCGGGGAGCACCGTGACGGTCGTCTCGGTGGGAACCTGTTCTATCATGGCCAGCCAGGCCGGCAACGCGACTTACGCGGCGGCAAGTTCGGTGATCCAGTCCTTCCCGGTCATCACCGCTTCACAGCTCATATGGACGCTGAACGCGACCTTTGCCGACGGTGGTACGGCAGCCGGATTCTTTACCCTTGATCCGGATGGCAAAACATTCTCCAATTGGGACGTATCGACGACCGGTGGCAATGCAAGTGTTTTCTTCCCGTTCGAGTTCACCCCGGCGGGCAGTCTCCTCTCCTTTCTGTCGAATGACCCGACCGGGCTGACCATCGCGTTCCAGTCGTTTGCCTCGTTTCCGGACCCACTTGTTGGAATGTCTGAACAGTTGGATTTGTTCGCCGACCTTGCATCGCCCCTTGAGGGCGCAGGGGGCACCATAAATATTTCTCCCGGTGCAGTCGGTGAGTCCGGTGCGATCAGTGAGTTCAGTGAAGAGTGTCTTGACTGTCACCCTTCCCGCTTCATCACCAGCGGCGCTGTTAGCCCTGGGTATCAGGTTCCGTACATCGCTCCCGGGGGCACTGTCCCCGTCTACAGCCCGGTCAACACGATTCAGCCCGGCGAATGGGTGTCGATTTACGGAACTAATCTGGCCAGCTCGACGGCGACTTGGAACGGGGATTTCCCGACCCTTCTTGGGGGCACGAGCGTGACGATTGACGGGACGGCGGCGTATCTTTGGTACGTCAGCCCGGGGCAGATCAACTTGCAGGCGCCGGACGATGCTGCGACCGGCCCGGTTCCCGTAGTCGTCACTACTTCGAGCGGCACCTTCACCTCGACCGTGACGCTGGCCCAATTTGCGCCCTCATTCCTCCTGCTCGACAGCCGGCACGTCACCGGCATCATTCTCCGGTCGAATGTTTCGGGCGCATACGGCGGAGGTACCTACGACATCCTTGGTCCGACGGGAACGTCGCTTGGTTATCCGACGGTTGCGGCGAAAGCTGGCGACATCGTTGAGCTTTTCGGCACTGGGCTTGGACCGACCAACCCGGCGGTACTGGCCGGACAGGCGTTTACCGGGGCCGCGCCAACCACCCATCCGGTGAATCTCCTCATCAACAACGTGAGTGTCACGCCGATGTGGGCGGGCTTGTCGGGAGCCGGTCTTTACCAAATCAATCTGACTGTTCCGGCGGGTCTCGGAACGGGCGACCAGGCGCTACTGGCAATTGTCGGCGGCGTTCAGACTCAGTCCGGCGTAGTGGTCTCCCTCCAATAGGGATGTTCGCTGAACCGCGTGAGCAGCGAGGCGGGGGCGCCGCGGGTTCCGCATTCAGAGCGGCGCCGGGGCTGGACACGCTATAGTAAAAGTGTCCCCATGCGAGGCCCACGCTGGCTCCTGCTGCTGGCGATCGCCGCGATCCTCGGCGGCATCGGCTTCACCTATCGCGCGCACAAGAGGTCGGCCGCGGCGCACGCGCTGGCCGCGCCCAAGGAACTCCCCGACGATCTGCACGCCAGCGCCGAACTGTGGCACTGGGTGGAAACCGACGCCAAAACCGGCCATATCCGGGCCGACATTACCGCCCAGGACTTCCGCGAGGTCAAGGATTCCTCGCGGGTGGACCTCAAGGGCATGACGTTGCGCCTGCCCGGCAAGAAGGGCGATACCTATGACCTGGTGGAGGGCGCCAACGCCCAGTTCTACAAATCCGACCACCGGCTTTTTTCCGAAGGCGAAGTGAAGATCACGCTGAATCTTCCGGTGTCCGGCGAGCCCCAGCGCGCCCCGGTGGTGATTCATTCCTCCGGCGTCACGTTCAACACCGAAAGCTACCGCGCCGAAACCGACAGCCCCTCCACCTTCACGTTTCAAAACGGCAGCGGCAAGGCCACCGGCGCATACTACGATCCGGGGGCGCACGAATTGCGGATGAAGCAGGACGTCGAGATTCACTATCGGGCGCAGGGCCCGGACGCCAAGCCGATGACGATTGAAGCCGGCGGCCTGGTCTTTCACGAAAACGACCAAACCATCGAGCTGCCGCCTTGGGGCAAGCTGACGCGCGAAGGCACGGTGGTGGAGGGCGATGCGCCGCTGATCCGCTTGCAGAACCACGAGATCCACAACGTGCACGCCTTCCACGCGCGCGGCACGGACGACAACGAAGACCGCCACCTCGCGTACTCGGCGAGCGAGCTCTTCATGGATTGCAACGCGCACGGCCAGGTGGAGCACATCGGCGCCCAGAACAACGCCCGCCTGGTGTCGAATGCGCCAACTTCGCAAACCACCATCACGGGAGACCGCGTGGATCTGTTTTTCGAGGTGCGCGACAACCGGAGCAACCTTCTCCGCGTGAGCGCCGCGGGCCACGGCGTGGTGACCTCCAAACCGCTGCCGGCGCCCGGCGCCGAGCCCGGCGACACGCACGTGCTGGCCAGCGACGATCTGCAGATGACCATGCGTCCGGGCGGCAAGGAACTCGACCGCGTGATCACCCACGGGCCGTCCAGCCTGGAGTTCGTGCCCAATTCGGCCGCCGCCCACCACCGCGTTCTGAACGGCAAGGATTTTCTGATCGCGTACGGCAAGGACAACCGCATCGATACCTTCCACGCCACCGATGCCCACACCGTCACCGACCCGAACGCCGACGAACGCAAGCGCAAGCGCGCCCAGTCCGTTACAGGCAGCCGGGAAATCAACGCCCGCTTCGATCCCAAGACCAGCCACCTGGCGGCGATGGAGCAATCCGGCGGCTTCTCCTATGCCGAAGGCGACCGCCAGGCGCGCGCCGTCAAAGCCACCCTGGATTCGGACCGGAACGTGATGGTGCTCGAGGGCGCCGCGCGCATGTGGGATGCGACCGGCGCCACCTCCGCCGACCGCATCCGGATGGACCAGCGCACCGGCGACTTCACCGCCGAAGGCAACGTCAATTCGAGCCGCATGCCGGACCCGGACGCCAAGAAGAACTCGCAGATGCTGGCCACCGACGAGCCGTTTCAGGCCCAGGCGCGCCGCATGGTGTCCACCAATAAGAGCCACAACATGCACTACGATGGCAGCGTGGTGATGTGGCAGGGCGCCAACCGCATCAC
>JBAVIH010000518.1:0-18544 GCA_049686695.1 Bryobacteraceae bacterium
ATGCGCAAAGTCCTGTTTCGCGCCATTTCCGAAACCGCTGCCCACCAGGCCCGCTCCCCGGCCACCGGCGAGCCGCTTGCTATACTGGAACTTCAAGTCCACATCTCAAGGAGCTTCATGATTTCCGCAACACAATTGCGTCCGGGAATGGTGGTCAAGTTCAATAACGAGCTTTACTCCATTTTCAGCGTCAACCACCGGACGCCCGGCAACCTGCGCGGGTTCGTGCAAGTCAAAATGCGCAGCTTGCGCTCCGGTTCTATGACCGAACACCGCTTCTCTTCCGAGGACAAGGTCGAAAAGGCCGTCATGGAAGAGCAGCAGATGGAGTACCTGTACGACGACGGCGAGTACTTCTACTTCATGAATACCGAGAGCTACGAGCAGATGCACCTGATGAAGGAATTGCTCGGCGATGCTGTCCAGTACCTGATTCCGCAGTTGCAGGTCAGCGTGGAATTCTACGAAGGCAAGCCGATCAGCGTGGAACTGCCGGCCACCGTGGACCTGACCGTGGTCGAGACCGAACCGGGGCTGAAGGGCGCCTCGGTGTCGAACGTTACCAAGCCGGCCAAGCTCGAAACCGGCCTCGTGGTGCAGGTGCCGCCCTTCATCACCGAAGGCGAGAAGATCCGCGTCAACACGGCTGAAGGCACTTACCAGGAACGCGCGTAGCCGCGTTCGGGCTCGATCAGGCGATTCCCGTGTAGACCACGGTCGGAAACGCGGACAACGAGTACTCCGCAATCGCAGTTACCTTGTGATAGTTCGTGCCGTGATACTCGACGTGTTTGCCAAGCATCGCCGCGGCGATCATCACGTGCGCCCGGTCGGTGGCTACCGTGTCATGACGGGCTATGGTCCACAGCCAGTGATCGAGTCCGAAGCATGTCTTGGAGATGTCGCAGTTATCCGCCGGGACATCTCGGCGCTTCGAATCGTGGTCCTGACGATAGGCCGACAGGCGACCTCTGCCGGGTCGTTGGTATGGGCTGAAATCGTAGAAGAAAGCGCAGTCATGCGCGATTTCGGCATGGCAGACATCCCGTATCTGTTCGTACGATTTGAGTTCGCGCGCGAAGACGATAGCCTTGGTTTTCCGCAACGCATCCCGCACGACAGGCTCTGCCAGGTCGAATGTGGATGGCAGAATGATCACTCGTTCAAAGCGCTCTTCAATCAGCGGAAGCGCATCCGGCAACTGATAGTGGAACGGAACGCACCAACCGCCCGACCCGGTGATGAGGGCAGTGTGGCCGTGCGCGTCCTGCATATCCCACGTGCCGGCCTCCAAATATGGTACGTCAGCCAGCAGGCGCCGCGTGCCGGCGTGGATCAGGTCATCCCCGACATTCCCCCTTCCGCGGAAGAAGGTGACATCCGGCGCATCCGCAACCAAGGCGAGAATCTTCGTCCGCTGAGCCTCAAGGCCGGCGGGCGCAAGGCGTGGAACAGGCATCGTCAGGCTCAAAAATGAGGGTAACATGTCCTTTGTTCGCCCAGGCCCACGGAGACCGGCGACCGGATCTCCGTGGAGACGGGTGACGCTCTGGAAGTGGTCCAGGATGTACACTGATTAGGATCCCCGAAACTCAAAGGGAGATTCCGGCTGAGAACATATACGCGGTGAGATGACGGCACTGGGAGGTTTGGATTGAGTTCGAATGTGACGCCCGGGCCGGAGTGTGACAGCGGAATGAGCGGGAAAAGCACCAGGATCCTGGTCGTATGCTCGATGAAGAGCGGCTCGACACACGCTGCCAAAGTGCTGTCGCTGTATTTCGGCATTGGCCGGGTTTACCCGCAGGATTATTGGGGAAACCGCGAACAGAACATCATTCCCGCGCAGATCGAGGAGTTCCTGGACCGGCCGTTCGTCACCCAGATGCACGTCCGCCCTCACGTGTCGAATATCGACGCGATTCGTCGCTACGGCCTTGCGGTCGTCTACATCTGGCGGAACCTCGGCGACGTGATTGTCTCGTTCGACGACCACATCCGCCTGGACGATCATCGAAATCCAGTCTGCTATGTCGACGACCGCGACCGTTATCTCGCGCTACCGCAGCAGCACCGATACCGGTATCTGATCCAGCACGGGATCTCATGGTACATCGCCTTCTATCTGTCATGGCGGCGGGCGTTGCCGGAGATCGGCGCGATCCAGACATCCTATGAGCGCATGGTCGCGCAGCCCCAGGCGTTTTTTGCCCGCATCATTCAAGACTTGGGAAGAGAAGTCGAAGCCGAGCGGCTTAGTTCGATTCTGGGACTTAAGCACACAGATACCCGCCTCAACCGGGGAGTCGTTGGGCGCTCCGTCGAACTGCTCTCGAAAGAGAACAAGGGGCTATTGGAAGACTTGCTTCTGGGCCATCCCGAGGACTTATCGGAACTCTGGCTGGAACTGCCCTGGCGAGGCAGGACGGATGCGGCGGTAGCTTGCACCTTGTGCGTGTCTCTGCTGGCCGATCTGGCGCGTTGTCCGTACAACCGCGGTGCCGGAGTCGTGATTCCGGCCCCTCCCTACCTCCGCATTGAGATCACCGCGGAAGACTTCTTCTTTGTAATTCCCGCCGAGATATTAGCCGCGCAGGAAGGCACTTCGGCAAGGCTCAAGTTGATCGTCCGCGGCCAGATCGGTTCGGTTTTCAGCCTGTTCTGGCATGGGGAAGGGGAAGCTTTCTCGGAGGCCAGAGTCATCCACGTGCCCTATGACGGCCGCAGGGGCTCGAGTACCGTCGAGTTTCCTCTCGGTACCGTGCGGGGGAATCCGACCAGTTTTCGGCTCGACTGCTTCAACGCTATCCAAGGCCCGGGAATCGGCGAAATTCTGGAATTCGTGCGAATTCCGTAGGGGCCCGGCATGCCCGGGCCGCCTTGCTACTCGCCGATCCGGTTCGCCCTGTGTCCGCCAAAGGCGTGAATTGTCCTGGTCCCGGCCAGGACTTCGCCACCGTGCGGAACGCCGCGCGGTATCACGTATTCCTCTCCCGCCTTCACCGGTACCCGCCGCCCATCCAGGAGCAGTGTGTAGCAGCCTTCCACTACCAGCATGTACTCGTCGTAATCGTGGACGTGCTCCGCGGACGCCGCCGTTTTGCGGCATGTCCAGAACGCCATCTGGCTGCCCTCGGCTCCGTCGAAAACGTATCCCTCGACTCCCGGCGTCGCCTGTTGAGCTTTCGCAATCCGGTTAGGCGGACGTTTCATGAATGCAGGAAAATCGCCCATAATCCAGCCCCAATTGTCGCACCGATGGCGTTTTGTGTGCGCCCGCCAAACCAGGTGTGCCAAACCAGGTGAGATTCCGGGGGGGTGTCCCACAGGGCCAGCAAGAACCAAACACGAGATTGAGAGTGGTTTGCGCCACCCGGTCCCGAATCGTCGGGATGCCGAGCGGTCTCTTCCGGTGGATTCGTATTACCAGAGCTTCGAGTTCCTCTACCGGATCGTCAAGTTACTGGCCCAATGACGCTGGCCGCGAGCTTTCCGGCAGGTGGGTGTCGCCCGTCGTCGGGAGCCGCTACAATCGAACAGCCTGTTGCCGCAGTATCCAGCTCAGCGTGTCAACGTGCGCCACGGCGATATCGCGCCTTATCGGTAGGAATGGTCAGGCACCAGCTTCAGGCTGTGGCTCGCCCAGCCGTGCCCGGCTTTCCACCACCCGACTCTTGGCTGCCTGAAGTCACTTCGCACTGTCACGGTTTCGCCGGTTCGTGCCCTTTCTTCTTGAGCTTCAATGGGAGATCGTATCCGGATTGTGACCAGGTGCCGTTCAGTACTATGCCGTCCTTGTTGATTTCGCCTCGATATTCGCCTCCGACCCCCGTCGCCATGACAAGCAGCGTCAGCCTTGCATCCTTCTGCACGATGGTGGTTACAGGGATCTCGGCGCCGCCTTGGTCCGGACTGACCAGGATAGCGCTCGCTCCATTCTCATCGTTCGCTATCCTCAAGACAAATCGTGACCGCTGACCCGGCAGGACCAGCGTGCCTTCCCATGTCCCCAGGAATTCCTCGGCTACGGCTGGACTATTCTTGATCCCGAGTTCATAGTAGGGATCGTCGGGCAGGACATAGTGCTTCAGGTAATCCCAAGCCAGCCGGTTGATTTTCGGGGAGATTGCATAATAGTCGTGGCCATGACCTGCAATCTCGATGAGTGAGACAGGGAAGCCTGCATTTCGCAATGTGTCGCGTGTGATCCGGACCGTTCTTATCGGGAATATGGTATCGGCAGCTCCCGAGAAGATTGCCATGGGAATCTTGCGCTTCGCTGTGGCTATGCCATCCACGGCCTCGAAGTCCACCAACGCTCCCGCATGCAGCGCGGCCGCGGCGAAGTACCGAGACTCCCACATGGAGGTCAGTAGGGTGAAAACGGCGCCTGAGGAATGCCCGAACAGGTAAACGCGCCGAGGGTCGATTGGATAGGCCTTCTTCAACCGCTCGACGATGTCGTACAGAAAGTCGGGGCCGTCAACCGGCGCTGCCCAGAAGGCGGGATCCCGCGAATCCGGCCCGGCCAGGATCACCTTTTCCTCTGCCGCCAAGTCCTTCCATTTGTCGACCAGACTGGCACCGTCGCCGCCGCTGCCGTGAAGAGTCACCAGCAGGGGCACGGCGGTGCCGGAAGGGAGCGCCTTGGGGACAAAGAGGTGAAAGCTGCGCTTCTGCCCCATGAACTCGATGGTTTCCTTGGTGATCTTTCCGGAAGCGGACCAGGATGGGGCGGAAATGAAAAGGGCGCCCCATAGAAAACAATGAGAATAGTTCATGCAGGATTTCCGTTTTGGCCTCCTGGAAGCCATCGATTTATTGGCTCGGCTCCTTCTGGCCGACCACTTCGGAGATCGCCTCGCGCAGTTCCGATTCGGTCTTCGCACCGATGAACCGCTGGCGTACCACGCTGTCCCGGTCGATCACAAATATCACCGGGATCTTGTGAATTCCGTAATGGCGGTGCATTTCGCGATTGCCGTCGAGCAGTATCGGCATTACGTAAAGATGCTCCTCGACGAATTTCTTTACCGTTGCGGACGATTCGTCGCTAATCCCGTAAAAACGAACGGAGCCCGCGAACTCCGAGCGGATCTTCTCGATCGCCGGAAACTCCACGCGGCAAGGCATGCACCATGTCGCCCAGAAATCGAGCACCACCACGTTTCCCCGCAGCTGTTCGAGCGCCACGGATTCCCCATCCAGCGTCTTGAGAGTGAAGTTCGCGGCGCGCTCACCGATCCGAATAGGCTCACCTCGAGGAGCCTGCGTCTCGACTTCGGTCCAACCAGGGTCCGGCATGAAATGAAACAGCGAATCGCTGACTTCCTGATTCAACTCCACCAGCTTCAGCTTCGTGGCGATCTCGATCTGTCCATCAGGCGACTTATTTTTCTCCTTGTACTGCAATACGATGAATCTTTGCGGGTCCACCGTTAGTTCGACTTCAGTCCCGCCGACGTGTGCCCGAATCGAGTAGCAGCGCGCCCTCTCGCGGCCCAGTTCGAAATCTTGCGGTTTCGCAATCAGCGGATCCTGCACGGTTTTGGCCAGTGCCAGGAGTCGGTATCGCAGGATATTCTCCAGGGAATTATGAAGCTCTCCGCTGGCCACTTTCGCGTCGTGCTCCTCATCGCTATCCTCCGTCGCCGACGTGGCGGACACTTGGGACCACTGTTTCTTGGAATCCAGCGCCAGCCAGATAGTGCTGCCGTCGCTCACAGCCAGCGCCTGTTGTCGAGGTTGCTTCAAGCGAGCGAGATAGCGGCCGCCAGTTGTGCTGGCCAGTTCGCATTCCGAAACTGTGGCGTGAGAGCGGCCCGCCGAATACGTGGTTTCTTCCCTCTCCGCAACCATGTGTACCGCTTTCAGGTTGCTGTAAGTCAAAACCACTTTATCCAGCACTTGCTTCGCCGTGAGCCCCCGCGCGCAGGCTGGGATAGCCAATATGCACAGGCAGACACAAAAGCGCATCATAGTTTCCGTTCCCGATAATCCCGATCGTCGGCCGGCCAACCTGAAGGCCCTCGGCATCGGTGGCAGGCTACGCCCGCAGGCAGCCTCTCCGGGATTGACATTCAGCTTCACGCGCGTGTCCTTTGACCAGGATATCGGTTGGGGCTATTCCGCCCGCATCGATTGTACATCCCGCCACGGCCCGTTTGGTACCATACTGCTTAATAAAGGAGACCGAGATGCGAAACACTCCGTTTCTCGCACTTGCTGCGGTTCTCGCTCCACTGCTACCGGTTGCTGTTGCGATCTCTGAACTGGCGACCGGCTCGACCGCTCTTCCGGAGGCGCAAATGCAGGCTGCGAAGGCCGTGGATGTTCCGCCTCGACCGCCCTCGGCGGAAGAGCAGGCGAAACTGCTGGACGAGGTGCGCCAATACGCCCTCAACTATACGCAAAGACTTCCCGACTTCATCTGCCTGGAGCAGACACGCCGCTATGTCGACACCACGCTCCAGGAATCGTGGCGGCTGGTGGATCTCCTCACGGCACAGCTCAGCTATTTCAACCAGAAGGAAGATTACAAGCTGATTTCGCAGAATGGTCGGGCAGTCACGGATATGGCATACGCCTCGGTGGAGGGGGCCTTTTCGATGGGCGATTTCGGCAGCACCATGCGCGACATCTTCGACCCGGCCAGCCATACGAGCTTCGCGTGGGAGAGATGGGCCACGCTGCGCGGACGCCGGATGCGCATCTTCTCTTACCGGGTCCCGCTGCGGTTGTATACCATCGTGTACCAGGGCGAGCAGAAGGACCGTGGGCAGAGAATCAAAGTGACCTATCGTGGATCGATCTTCGTGGACGGAGAATCGAGTACGATCATCCGGATCACGCAAGAGGCCCTCAGTATTCCGCCCTCGTTTCCCGTACGGCAGGCGAGAGCAACGCTGGACTACGATTTTGTCAAGATAGGCGACACCGAGTTCTTTCTGCCGCTGGCGGCCACTTTGCAGACGCACATCCAGATGTATAGCGGCATGGTGTGGACGAAGAACGTGAAGGAATTCCGGTCCTACCGGAAGTTCTCGGCCGACGCGGTGATCAAGTTCGACGGCCAGGAACCGCCGCCGCTGCCCGAGGAAAAGACCACGGCACAGCCGCCTCAATCGGAGCCGAATTGAGGCTCTGGAAGAACGTCATTCCAATTGGAAGAACGGTGGGTCCAGCCTTTTCCGAGTGGCCAACGATGCAGGAGCTGGACGACTTCGGTCGGCGTGCTGTGTTTACTTCGTAAGCTGCCAAAGGGGCCGAGAACGCGCTCGTGTTTCCGTCGGGGTCCGTGGCTGTCGCAGTCGCGTTGGGGCCGCGCGGCGCCCACCAAGACCATGACTAGTCATACGGAATGGATGAGTTCCAGGCGATCAGACACCAGAAGCGGGTCGGCAGCGTTGCAGTCCCTGACCATCCAAGCGTGCATTTCCGTTACCCCGTTGCCGACGGCCAAATCTTCCAAGCGAACGTCGGGCTGCCTCGCATTGTCCGGGGCGGTTTCCAAAAAAGACCTTACGGTATTGAAATTTGTTTCGCTGATGGCGGACGCTCCAAATCACCGAAGGAAAATCTCCCGATCCCTCGTGAGTGACGACCGCCAGAGCAATGCCGTTCTGGCGCCGCAGATCCTCCAGAAGATCGAGCACGTCGCCGCCGGTCTGCGAATCCAGATTTCCGGTCGGCTCGTCGGCCAGCACCACCTCGGGAGAGTTGGCCAAGGCGCGTGCGATGGCAACGCGCTGGGATTCTCCCGCCGATAGTTCCGAGATTCGGTGGTTGTGCCGTGGTCTGCGCAAAGGTGCGATTGATACGATGACGGCCACGCTCGACGAAGAACTGGGCGACCGGATCCGCAGCGTGCCCGGGATCGCGGGAGTGATGCCTGGTCTAGGGGACTTGGTCGATCTGGAGACCGGAGAGATGGCGTACGTGCTCGGGTGGCCTCTCGATGGCGACGTCTCCGGAGATTTCCTTCAACTCAGCGGCCGCGATTTCAGAATCATGGGCGTAGCCAGGCAGCCCAGCGTGCTGGAGGATCGCGCGGTAATGATGCCGATGGCGGTCATGCAGCAACTGCTCGGCCGCCCAGGCAAGGTGAGCGGGTTCCATATCCGCCTAAGCCATCCGGACCGTGCCGCCGAAGCCGCCCGCGTCCAGTCGCAACTGGCGGCGATGTTTCCGCAGATCAGCTTCGTGGAAACCAGCGAAGTGGCAAGCGATACTCTCGTCCTCCGGCTGCTGCGTGCCATCGTGTGGAGCAGTACCAGCATCGCCATGGGGATGGCGTTCATGGCTGTGTTGAATACTCTTCTCATGTCTGTCAGCGAACGGACCCGCGAGATTGGCTTGCTCTGCGCGATCGGCTGGCGCCCGTCGCGCATCGTCGCAATGGTGATGCTGGATGGATTGGTGGTATCGGCAGGTGGCGCGGTGGCCGGCATTGGATTTGGACTGTGTTGCCTCCGGTGGATCGCGCGGCACCCCAGGCTGGGCGGACTGTTTCAGCCGGAGGTGACGGCCGGGCTGGTCGTGGAAGGCGCCGCGATGGCGATACTGATCGGCCTTTTGGCCGGGTTGTACCCCGCGTGGCGCGCCACACGCCTCAGCCCGATGGATCTCTTGAGGAGCGAATAGCGCCACATGTCTGCTATTCGAGAAGACGCGGATCACTCGTCAGGAAGTATGCCGTTCCTGCCGTTTGACGAACCGTCGCAGCCGGATGCGAAGATCGAGTGGTGGTTTTTCCACGGCCGATTCTCGGGCGGGCAAGTGGAGGAGCGCACCTTCATGGCGAGCCTCTTCCGCAATTTGCTCCCGGAGCCGAATCGCAAATCGGTCAACGCGTTTTCGGCGCTGATTTCCGTGCTCGATCCCGCCACCGGACGCCAGTCGGCCTCCAGCCGGGTGGATCGGAGTCTCGTCGAAGCCCTCGGCCGGCCGAGTGCCGATGATGGTGTGGATACTTTTTCGCCGCGCGTGGTCACCGACGAGCTTCGACAGTACGGTCTTCCGCGTGAGTTCGAGTGTCCCGAAGCAGCGCCATCGCTTTCCGGCGGCCCTTTGGCCTTCCACTGGGCCGACCTCCGCCTGACCAGCGCACCATGCGGCGTCCAGCTTGCCTTTGATGAGCCCCTCACACACCGCTCGCTCTTATTCGAACTGACTCCCGCCGCTCCCAGGCTGGTGATCGATGCGGCTCGAACGGTCGGCGAGCCCGAAGAAGCGATGCTATACGCGACGTGGCCAGCCATGCGACTGCGCGGCACGGCCGGAGACCTGGAAATTGCAGGCGAAGGCTGGTTCGACCACCAATGGGGCGGGCAGGCATGGTTCCGGAGCAAGGATTCTCCGCCGCGAGCCCGGGGCTGGGACTGGCTGGGCTTTCGGCTCGATGACGGTTCCCAGGGCGTCCTGATGACGCATTGGGACGCCGAATCTGGCGAAGAGACCGCTCGCCATCTGACGCTCCGGGACTGCTTGGGAAAGGTTCATGTCTGCCATTCCTTTGAATGGACTCCGCTGCGGTGGTGGATGAGCCTCTGCACCCGCATCAAGCATCCTGTCGAGTGGCGGCTCCAGGTTCCCGAGTGGGACACGGAGCTGGCGTTCGTGCCTTTGGCGGATAACCAGGAAATCCGGGTTTTCGGGCCGCTGCGGGCCATCTGGGAGGGTGCCGGGCGCGTTCGGGGCCGCCTGCGGGGCCGGCCCGTGGAAGGCTCGTCCCGCTTGGAAAGTCAGGGACGAGGCTACCTCTCCAACATGGGCGCCTACTTGCGCGGATGGGCCGGCCTGGTGGATCGGGAACTCGTCCGGTTCTTGCCCAAAGCGATCGAAGAGGGATCGTGCCACAAAAGTGGCGTTTGGGGAAACTGCGCGCAGCCGGAAGCACCATCGGCTAGACTGGGTGAGGCGCAATCATGCAGAGAACGATCTGTCTGCTACTGGTTCTGGCCGCAGCCGCGGCGGCATTGGCTCAAACACCGGCGTTCGATCCGAGGGAGTGGAAGGGCGCTCAGGCAGGCCCGCCGACGCGAGTGCTCAACCTCGGCAGTCCGCACCTGTCGCACATGGCGGTAACCGTGAACGAGGCTATGCTGAGTGCGCTGTTGGACAAGTTGGCGGCGTTCCGGCCTGATGTGATCACGCTAGAGAACGTGTCGGGCGAGCAGTGCGAGCATCTCAAGCGCTACGCGGGCGTCTACCCGGAGAGCTTCGACGCCTGGTGCTCCGCTGCCGACGTGGCGCAGAAGGCGATCGGCATGGATACGCCGACTGCGGCGGGCGAGGTTCGCAAGACGCTCTCGTCCTGGCCCGCGCAACCGGGCGCCGCGGCTCGCCGCAGACTGGCCGCGTTGTTCCTCGCCGCCGGAGAAACGCCGTCGGCTGTGGTGCAATGGCGAAGACTGCCCGCGGAGGAGCGGCACGCGGGCGATGGGCTCGATAACGACGCAGTGAAGCTGCTGGAACGGGTGGGCGCGCGGCCGAACGAGACGTATGAAGTCGGAGTCGCACTGGCAGTGCGGCTTGGGCTCGACCGCGTGTATCTGGTGGACGATCACACCTCGGACGGGGTCCTGGCCGATGAGGGCAAGGCCTTCGAAGACGCCATTCAGGCCGCCTGGAAGATCGCGCCATCGCCGGCCGCCGCCCAGGAGGACGCTCTGTCAAAGGCCCTCAAGACGCCCGCGGACATGCTCGCGCTGTATCGCTTCATCAATCTTCCCGAGACGCAGAGACACACCATCAAGGCCGACTTCGGCGCGGCGCTCGGACAGAAGACGCCGGAGCTTTATGGCCGCCAGTACGTGGCCAGTTGGGAGGTGCGCAACCTTCGCATGGTGTCGAATATCCGCGCCGCATTTGGCACCCGGCCCGGCGCGCGCGTGCTCAACGTCGTCGGCGCCTCACACAAGCCGTACTACGACGCCTATCTCAACCTCATGCATGAGGTCGAACTGGTCGAAGCCGAGACAGTGTTGAAGTAACTGGCCGGGTCGCGGCGTGAGACCTGGAAGGCGTGGCCGCACGCGCAGATTCACCTGCGGCCCGATAGTTTCACGGCGACTGGAATTACGAGATTCAGCCCCGCAAGCCTCGGCAATAGTGGTCAGAAGTAATAAATGGACCGGCTATTGGCGCGCCCGGAGAGACTCGAACTCCCGACCTACTGGTTCGAAGCCAGCCGCTCTATCCACCTGAGCTACGGGCGCGCGCTATCGCAATTTTAGCAGGGACGCGCGCCGCAATCCTGCCTCCTTCTTCCAAACGCAATCGCCTCGGCTGAAAATGGCCTTTTTTGGTCGTTTCGCCTTGTTCTCCGCAATAATTTGGGCGATCCCCCCAAGAATCGCCAATCGCACCCCCTCGAATGCGTTCTGGCCGGCTAAAGGCCGGCCGGCCCCGAGCCGATAGAAGAGGGGAAGGGAGTATAAATCAGTGACATTTTTGCTTTTCCTGGCTTCCCTGGCCGTGATGGAGTACCTAGTCCGCAAGCCGCGCAAGAAACCCGACGACAACCCGAAAACCGACGATGACAGTGGCGCTACCACCCAGTACCCGGTCTCGCCCGCAACCTCGATGCCCGGCCTGTTGGCGCTGGGCCAGGCGCTCGAGGCGCAGGGACAAGGCAAACTTCCCCGTGTCGGCCAGGTTCCACGGGTACACGCTCCGCCGGCGGATGGAGTATGATACTTCCATGCCCGATCGGAATACGGTGAAGGTAAGGTATCTCCCGGACGGCGGCTTCCTGGAAGGACGGGAAGCCGGTTGGGAGAAAGCTGTGCTTCGCGTGGATCTGCCGGGACCAAAAGATGGTTTTTCACGAGGTGCGCTGGTCGAAATCGAGTGTGGCTCCATGCTGTACCTGGGAGAGGTGCAGCAGTGCTCCGAGTCCGGTGTCACGGCTAGAGTGGAACACTCGTTGGATCGTCACAAGTTGGCTTCCATTCAGAATACCTGGGGGTAGCTTTTCTTAGAAGGCTCCGTCATGAGTGAACTGCTGTGGATGGCCGGCAAGGCTTTCTTGATCGCCATCATCCTGACACCGATTGTCCGCGACGTTTTTCGCTCGTACAACATGGTGGATCGGCCGGGGCAGCGCAAGATCCACGCCTATCCCATACCGCGGGTGGGAGGAATCGCGATCGCCATCGCCTACGGTGTCGCCTTGCTCACTGCGCCGGCCGCCGAAGCCGCGGCTGCTCCCTCGGTCTGGAAGGTGCTTCCGGGAGCCACGCTGGTGTTTCTGACCGGGCTTCTGGACGACTTCTTTTCTCTCAAGCCGGTTCTTAAGATCGCCGGCCTGTTGGTGGCGGCGTCCCTGGTCTTCTTCAGCGGCCTTCATATCGGCGACCTCGCCGGTCAGCCAGTAGCGGTGTGGCTGGACTATCCGCTCACGGTTTTCTGGCTGCTGCTCACCGCCAACGCTCTGAACCTGATCGACGGCCTGGATGGGCTTTGCGCGGGGATGGGACTGGTGGCCACTCTCACGCTGTTCGCGGCCGCGATGTTGCGGCATAACCTACCGTTGGCGCACGCTACCTTTCCGCTGGTCGGCGCGCTTCTCGGATTCCTGTGTTACAACATCAATCCGGCCACCGTTTTCCTCGGCGATTCGGGCGCCTTGCTCATCGGCTTCCTGCTCGGCTGCTACGGCATGATTTGGACCCAGAAGGCGTCGACGGTGCTGAGCATGCTGGTGCCGCTGTTGGCGCTATCGATCCCGCTGCTCGATGTTTCGCTCTCGGTTTTGCGGCGCTTCTTGCGCAGCCAGCCGATTTTCACGGCCGATCGGCGGCACATCCATCACCGTTTGTTGGACCGGGGATTCTCGGCGCGGCAGGCGGTGTGGGTCCTCTACCTGTTCGGCGCGCTGGCGGCCGCCCTGGCGCTTTTGGTCAGCTCTCATTTGGGCGGGAAGTCGCAGATCGTGGTAATTGTCCTGTTCTGTGTGGCGGCGGGGATCGGCATCCACCAACTGCGCTATTGGGAATTCGATATAGCCGGCCAGTTCCTGTTTCGCGGCGGGCTCAAACGCGCTCTGGACGGGCGTTTGCGCCTGGAGCGCCTGACCTGGGAGTTGGAGCGGGCCAGCGACGAAAGTCACTGGTGGGCCATCCTGGTCGAGGGCGCACGCGGCTTGGGAATGTCTGAAATCCGCTGGATCGGGCTCGATGGCGAGCGCACGGAGACTTTGGCTCCGTCACCCGTGCCGGCGTGGACCTTTCGGGTATCGCTCACCGGCATCGAGTTTATCGAGGTCAGCGGCGCCGTCCCTGACGCCGCGTCTTCATTCGATCTCATGGGATTCGCGGAAAACGCGCGCCGGACATTTCAAGCCCTCCGCGCTGCCAAACCACCCGCGATGGCGATGACCGCCAAATCATGAAGCCATCGATTCACCCTGGGAGCGAATCCTCCGCCGCGTTCTTGGACCTGCTCGCCTGCTTGGCCGGTTTTGGCATCGCCAACTGGGCGGCCGGGGCTTGGCTCGGTCAGGCGGCATTTGCGGCGCCGTGGGCGTTTCAATGGGCTTTCTCGGCCGCCATCGCCTGGCTGGCCGTAGTCTTCCCGGAGAGTTCGTCCCGCGACGGATTGCCGCGATGGGTCGACGGCTTCTTCACTGCCACCGGGGCCAATCTGCTGGTGCAATACGGATTGACCTATGTGTCTGGAATTCAGGCCACTCCCTGGTTTCTCATTGTCCTGGGCAGCGCCTTGAGCCTGGCCGCCGCTCGCCTGCTGCGAAAGGCCATTCCTCCGGCGGCCGGCGGCCGGCGCGACGGGATCCTGCTGGTTGGCTTCGATTCTTCCACCGCATCATTGGCAGCCGCGCTCGGGGAGCGCACGGTGGGCGTGCTCGATGACGGCCCGGCCGCCGCCTCCGGGGAACTGCCTTTCTTGGGCACGCCGGATCGCTTGGACGAAGTCTGTGCGATCGAACACCCGCGTGCGATTGTGATGAGCGGCGGGCCGGCCGGAATCTCGCTGGCGCACCTGCTCCGGTTGCATTACGCCGGAACCGAAGTCGAGGGCGCCCCGCTTCTGTGCGAAAGCGTGTTGCGGCGCGTGGAATGGCAGCAACTCTCGCCGTCCGAGCTGCTCTTTTCGGTGACCCCCGTCACCAGTCGCGCCATGCTGGCGTTCCAGGCGATCTACAAGAACCTGTTTGGTCTGGGGTTGTTGATCGTCTTCGCTCCGGTGTTGATGCTGGCTTCGTTGCTGATCGTCATTTCCACTGGCGGAGCGGCCATGGAGCAGATCGAGTGTTCGGGACTCGAGCGCATCCCTTTTCAGATGTTTCGTTTTCGAACCAGCCGGCGGGACGGCGGATCTTCCTGGATCGGCAACCTGATTGCGCGTCTGCATCTGACCAACCTGCCGCAATTGATCAACGTGTTCCGCGGAGAAATGACGCTGTTCGGGCCGCGGCCGGTGCGCCGGGTTTTTGCCGAACGGCTGCACCGTCTCATCCCGGCGTACATGTATCGCTTCACGGTAAAACCGGGCATTTTCGGCTGGTCCCAGGCCCGCTTTGCCGAAGCCGGCGGGGCGCCGGAAGAGGCGCTCAGCCTCGAGTACGATTTCTACTACATCAGACAGGAAAGCCCGTCCCTCGATCTGGATATTCTGTTTCGAACCCTGTTCCGGCGGTCGAAGGCCGCGCGAAGGCGGGCGGGAATTCCGGGCACGGCGAGTGGCTCGTGATGCCGGCTGCGGTGCTGCTGGCGGTGGGCGCCGCCGTGGTCTTTTATTTCCTCATCGGCTACCCGATTTTGTTGGCGATTTCGCGGCGCGCGGCGCCGCCGGTGCGCAAAGATCCGTCGTTTCGGCCCACGCTTTCGATTTTGGTGGCGGTCCATAACGGCGAGGAATTCCTGCAACGAAAGCTCGAGTCGCTCCTCGCGCTGGATTACCCGGCGCACCTCCGCGAGATTCTGGTGATCTCGGACGGTTCGACCGATTCGACGGAGAGCGTCGCCGGCTCGTTCGCAAGTCGGGGGGTGCGGCTGCTATGCGTTCCCCGCGGCGGCAAAGCCGCGGCGCTGAATGCCGGCTTGGCCCAGGCGTCGGGGGATATTCTGTTCTTCACCGACGTCCGGCAAATGCTGGATGCGCACGCGCTTTCCCACCTGGCGGCGAATTTCGCGGATCCTTCTGTGGGGGCGGTTACCGGAGAATTGCGCCTGCTCAATCCCGCCCGCGCCGGCGAGCAGGCCGACATGGAGTTGTACTGGCGTTTCGAGATCTGGGCCCGCGGCCGCCATTCGCGGATCGATTCCATTTTCTCGACCACCGGCTGCATTTACGCGCTTCGCCGCAGCCTGGCTTCGCCGTTGCCGCCGGATACGATTGCCGACGACGGCACATTCTCGTTGCGGGCTTTCTTTCGCGGCTACCGCGTGATCTTCGATCCGGAGGCCCTCGCCTTCGACTACCCGGCGGCCGAGGGCGGCGAGTTTCGGCGCCGGTTGCGCACCCTGGCCGGTCTCTGGCAACTCTTCGTTCGCCTGCCGCAGTTGTTCACCAGCGTCAACCGGATGCGGTTTCACTTCCTTTCCTACAAATTCGGACGCCTGGTGCTCCCCTGGGCGATCCTGCTGATCCTCGGCTCGACGCTCGCGCTGACCGATTCCCGGTGGCGTAACTTCCTGCTCGGCGATGAGCTGATACTGGTGGCCCTGGCAGTCCTGGATCGATTCGTGCCCCACGCGTTTCCCTTGAAACGGATCTCCTCGCCGGCGCGAACTTTTGTGGCGATGAACGCCGCGGCGCTGCTGGCCATGCTGGTGTTTTTCGTTCCACCCGAATCGCTCTGGCGGCCCACCCGCATGCAGGCCCGGCAGTAATCGCGGCTATAATCGAACTCTGAGCCGGATTCTCTTCGTTTTCGGGACGCGGCCCGAGGCCATCAAGCTCTGCCCGCTGATCCAGCGGTTGCGCTCGCAGCCGGACGACTTTGAGGTTAGGGTCTGCGTGACGGCCCAGCATCGCGACATGCTGGACCCGGTTCTGGAGGCCTTCGGAGTCCGCCCGGACTTCGATCTCGACCTGATGCAGCCGGGCCAGACGCTGTGCGGCGTCACGGCGCGGATCCTGGCCGGCATCGAAACAGTTCTGGACTCCGAGCGGCCGCGCCTGGCGGTGGTGCAGGGCGACACCAACACGACCTTCGCCGCGGCGCTGGGCGCGTTTTATCGCGGCGTGCCGGTGGCGCACGTCGAGGCCGGCCTGCGCACCGGCGATATGCGGCAGCCGTTCCCGGAGGAAATGAACCGCGTGCTCACGTCGCGCATCGCGGAATTTCATTTCGCCCCCACGCGCGCCGCCGAAGCCGCCCTCTTGCAGGAAGGCGTGGCGCCGGAAAAGATCTTCGTCACGGGCAACACCGGCATCGATGCGGTGCTCTGGGTGCGCGACGCGCTGGAACGGGGCGAGCTCCATGCGCCGGCCTGGCCCTGGCTCGATCCCGCCCGGCGGCTGGTGCTGGTCACCTGCCACCGCCGCGAGAACTTCGGGCCCGGCTTCGACCGGGCCATGCGGGCGCTCGCGCTGCTGGCGGAGCGGCCCGACGTGCAACTCGTTTACCCGGTGCACCGCAATCCCAACGTGCGCGGCCCCGCACAGACCCAACTCTCCGGGCACTCCAACATCGTCCTTCTCGATCCGCTGCCTTACGTGGCTTTTGTGGATCTCATGCGCCGGTGCTGGATGATCGTCACGGATTCGGGCGGGATTCAGGAGGAAGCGCCGTCTCTCGGCAAGCCGGTCCTGGTGCTGCGCGAGAAAACCGAGCGGCCGGAAGCCGTAACCGCCGGAACCGTGAAGCTGGTGGGCACCGATGAGCGGCAGATCGTCGACGAGGCAACCCGTTTGCTGGACGACGACCGGGAATACGCCCGCATGACCCGCGTCCACAACCCATACGGCGACGGGCGCGCCTGCGAACGGATCGCCCAGGTGCTGGCTCCGGCGCTGCGATTGCCACCCTTCTCGCGGTAGGTTCTTACTTCTTCGGCGCGCTATTATCAACGCAACCAGGCACAGCTTCCACGTCGTCCTCGGACTTGAGCAGGAGCTGCACGACCCATCGAGGTGCCCGAAGCCGATGCGTGTCCAGGTACCGTCTGGATAAACGGATTTTTCGAGGGCACTATACTTCGCTTCCGTCCTCGTTTCGGAATCCACATCGTACCTGAAATCGACCTGATGGAGCCGATATGGAGCGGCCGGGCGTTTGGAACCTTCGCGCCGCGCGGTTCTGAGCGGTGGGGAGCGCCGTCTTGGGCAGAATCTGCCCAAAAACAGGGGTTAAGTGCTTTGTTCTCGGCGAGACGTTGGGCAGATTCTGCCCAAATCGGGCGGTGGGGCGGCACCGGCGCGCCGTCGCAGGCCGGCCCGAAAGATCAGGAGCCCGAGTGGCCGGGTATGGCCAGCAGCACGATCAGGTTCCAGATCACCAGACCGCCGTACCAATAGGAGGCCAGCCGGATCAGGCCGAACCTTCGGGTATACACGCAATAGGCTCCCAGGGCAAGCGCGAGAATCTTCGATACCGCGATACCGGCCGCGGGGCCCACGTGCATCAGCACGCGCACGAACGGGCTGCCCTCCGCCGCTCCCAGCCGCAAGCCAAGCAGGGTGGTGAGCAAGTCCAGAAGCTGCAAATAGACGAAAACCTGTGTCATGGCCATTCCCCTCCTCCATTGACAGGTGCTTGTTCACAATTGTAGTCATTGAAAGGCGGGGAAATTCCGTCGCATCTGTAAAGTCTGCGCCGGGGGCCTTGTTCCCGGTACAAAAGATTACAGTTACGCGGTTTGGGTGGGCTTCCTTGAGCCGCATGCGCCGGCTGAACTTCCGCCTACTGGACCAGCGACACTTTCAGCACCTTGGTTTCGCCGTTGCGGATGTCGATCGCGGCGGCGTTCTGCGCGCCGTCTTTTTCCACCAGGACGCGGTACGATCCGGGGGGCAGAGGAATCTGCGCGGGGGTGATCTGCGGGACTCGCTTGCCGTTGATGGTGATGGCTGCGCCGGCCGGTGAGCTGGTGACCCAGAGGGTGCCCTGGATGGCGCGCAGGATCACCATGGGAAGCTCCAAGGGTCCGGACCCCACGGCCACGTCACGGTGCTCTGGCTGATAGCCAGGCTTGGCGAGGGAAACCACGTGGCGGCCGGGCGGGGCATCGAGCGTGCACGGCGTCAGGCAGGCAGCCTCGTGTCTCCCGTCGAGCATGGCTGTGGCGCCGGCCGGACTGGTGATCACGGTCACCTCCGCCGGCTCGGGCAGCGCTGGCGGCGCGCTTCTTCGCGCCGGTATTTCCGCCGGGGGTTGGGCAACCGCTTTTACGGGCACGTCCGCAGCCATCTCGCGCGGTTTGGCGGGTTGTTCTGGAGGCTTGGTTTCCTCGCCAGCCGCCTGTGCCGGCACAGTTGTTATCGGGCTGGGCTTCCTCTCCGCCGCCGCTGACGGCGCAGGTGGCGGCGCCATCTCCGGCGGCCGCTGCGCGGCGGGCTTCGAATTGGCGGCAGC
>JBAVIH010000519.1:0-8036 GCA_049686695.1 Bryobacteraceae bacterium
GCCACCAGCAGCATGGTCTCCCCCAGCCGCACCAGGTGGAGCGAGTGTTGCGGCCCGAGCGGCAGCCGCTCGACCAGCTCCAGCTTGCGGCGGGGGCGCTTCCGGCCGATCGCCAGGGTGGCCATGCCGCGGCGCCGCAGCCACCGGAGCACACCACCGAGAAGGCCCAGAACAGCGGCCGCCGCTCCCATCTGCCCGATCATACCCATCGAGAGTTATCCTCGCGCCTCAGTCTTCGCGGAAGTCGGTGATGCGCACGCCCAGCGTGCTTTCGATCACCACGATCTCACCGGAGCCGCACAGCACGCCGCCGATGTAGATATCGATGTTCTCGCCCGCCGACCGCACCGTCTCGATCACGCTGCCTTGTTCGAGGCGCAGGATCTCGCGCGCCGTCATGATGCGGCGGTCGAGTTCGATTTCGATCTCCACCGGGATATCTCCCAGAGGGGCGACTTCCTCTTGAGGATTCATCGGCGGACTAGTGAATTAAGTTGATAGTGTCCTGGCTCAATTGATCGGCCGTGGTTACCACGTGGGCGTTGGCTTCATAGGCCCGCTGGTATACGATCAGGCTGGTGAACTCGGTGGCGATGTCCACCGTCGAGGCCTCGACCGACCCGCCCACGATGGTGCCGCGCCCGCCCGTGCCAGGCATGCCGACCGCCGGATTGCCGGTCAGCGAACTGAGCTGCAGGTTGTTGCTGCCGGCCGCGATCAAGGTGGCCGGGTTGCTGATGGATGCCAGAGCGACTTGTCCCACCACCACCTGCGAGCCATTCGTGTATTCGGCCAGAATCTGCCCTCCGGTCCCGATGCCGACCTGTTCCAGTTGCACCGCCGCCGACCCGTTCTGGGTGGTAGCCGAGTAGGCCGAAGGTTGGCCGAACTGCGTGATCGTGGAGCTGCCGGCGCTGTTGTAGGGATTCCAACTGATGTTCATGTCCGACGCCCCATCCGTCAGGCCGGGGATCGTGAAGGCGATCGGGCTTCCGGCGGCGGGGGAAGTGAGGTCGCCGCTGCTGTCGAAGGTCAGCGTGCCGCTGGCACCGGAAATGTCGAATGGCGTGCCCGCCGTGCCGCCGCTGATGTCCGCGCCGGGTATGGTCGCCTGATAGCTCCACGTGTTGCCGCCGGTGTTCTGAAAGTTAAGCGTCAGAACGTGGGAATCGCCCAGACTGTCATACACCGGGATCGGCATGGAAAAGTCCGAAGTCGCGTCCGCAGCCGACGACGCATTCAAGTTAATGCTCGCGGTAATCTGGGTCGTGGCGACGGGTGGTTTGAGAGTCCCCACGGGAACTACAATGTTGCTGACGGCCCCGTTGGTATCCACCTGGCCGGTGGTGGGGTCGACCGTCGTCCAGCCCTGCACGAAATCGCCTGCGGCGGTGGTCAGATTGCCGGATTTGTCGGTCTGGAAGTTGCCGGCACGAGTATAAAGCGAGTTACCCGAGCTGTCCTGGACGACAAAGAAACCATCGCCCTGGATGGCGGCATCGACCAAGCCTCCCGAAGTCTGGATAGCGCCCTGCTGACTGTATTGGGCCTCGGTGATAGGCTGCGCCACTCCGAAGCCGACCTGGGCGGCTCCGAGGCCCGCTCCCAGCGATTGGGTTACCAGGTCGCTGAAGCATAGCTCGGTGGCCTTGTAGCCCGGCGTGTTCAGGTTCGCCAGATCGTTGCCCACCACGTCAATCGCTGTGGAATCGGCGTTGAGCGCGGAAAGTGCGGTGGAAAAGGAAGTAAACATCGGTTCTCCTCTTACGGATTCGTGGTGGCGCCGGTCGAATTGCCGGTGCCGCCAGTGGTGGTGTTCGCGTTGCTGTTGCCTACCAGGCTGTTGAGATCCTGGAGGATGGAGGAAACGTCCGATCCCGTGCCGATGGACGTGTCCAACTGCTGGAACTGGGCCAACTGGGTAACGAAAGTGGTTCCGTCCATTGGGTTGAGCGGATCTTGATTCTGCATCTGCGCCACCAGAAGCTGTAAGAACATGTCCTGGTCGGAGGCGGCGCTGGCGCCGGAACTCGCGGTCACGCCGCTGGCCGCGGACGACGTGGTACTGGTGCCTGTGGGTGCCATGCAATTCTCCTTACGCTGTCTTGGCGGGGGGCGGCGTGTTGGCCACCTCCTGGGCAATCATGGTACTGATCTGCGATTGCGGGAAGCCAAAGGTGTAGAACGACGCCACCAGGCCGGGATTGATGAGCGCGCCGTCGGGCATCCGGACCATGTAGTTCGGTTGCTGCTGCACGAACGGGCCGCCCGAGTTGGTGATCATGTCTTTGGCGACAACCGTGCCCCCGATCATATTCGCCACGGTCTGGGCGGTGCTTTCGGTGGCGAAGTAGATCGGGTTGTAACCGTAGCTGGAGCCGTCAGGGTTGAGCCCGGTGGGGTCGGTCATCCACACGTTCGGTCCGAAAACCGACTGGGCCGTGGGCGCCGCCGGCGCGGCGGCGCTGGCGGTGCTTGTGGGAGGAGTTGGTTCGGCAATAACCCCGGGCTCATAGGATCTGCCGCCGAATAACAAGACGAAATCGGAGAGGCCGCTCGCCGCAGCCGGCGAAGAATTGGTGTCGACCGCACCGGTTGCGGAGGCAGCCGCCGAAGAGGCCGCCGCGGAAGAGATTGCGGCTGCTGTTTGGCGCTTCCCGGACGCCGTAGTGGTAGCCGCGGCCGGCCTCTCCACAGCCGGGCTGCCCGCCAGCAACGAGTCGAAGCTGGAAGCGACCCGCGACGCCAGGGTTGCCGTGCCCGCCTTGGCGGCCGGCTGTCCGGCGGTTGAACTGCCCGCTACCGCCCGGCGAATGGACTCGGCCGGCGGCAGCGAGGGGCTAGCTACCTGAGTGACGTGTAAAGCCATGAGAACTCCTTGGATTCGGGTTGGTTTTGATTCTGCCGCTTTTCCTGCGGCTGGCCGTCGCGCGGGTCGCGCCCGCCGCCTTCCCGCCGCGACTGGTTTGGAGACGATTGGAAACCGCCGTTCGAGGCGGGCTCCGCCATCCTGATGCGCGCGGCAGCGGCCGCCGGAGCGTCGTGCCAGGTCTCCGCGCGCAACCCGGTTTGCTCCAGGCGGGCGGTGAGCGCAGGCAGGTCGTCGCGCAAGGAGCCGGCCAGATGGCTGTCGGGCGTGCGGACTTCAACCTGGACCGAACCCGCGCGCTCGACCAGCCGCACGTTGACCCGAGCATCGGCGTCGCGCAATTCGAGCTGGATTTCCCGCGCCGCGACGTCTGCGGCGGGCTTGGTTGCGTTCGCTGGCTCGGCTGCGTCCCAGGCGGAAAGGTCTGCCGGCAAGGGCGCCGCGGCGTGGCGTTGGTTCGTGCCCTGGGGCACCGCCGTCAACGCGTCCGCGCTCGAGAACACCGGCGCGGCCATCGAGAGAACGTGGGCAGCCGGCTCGGTCCGCGACGCGCCACCGGCCTGGCCGAGCGGGACCGCGGCTGCGAGGCCGGGATCCGCATCGCGGGTGGACCTGAAACCGGAACGGCCGAGGTTCCAGCCGCCGTCGGCGTCACCCGTTCCCCGAGGTCCCTGGAAAGCACGCTGTGGACCGGATGCCGGGGCCGGAACGAACACGGCCTGAAAAGCCAATATCCCCGGTTCCGCAAGGCTGTCGTCGCCCCCTGAAGAGGCGCCGCTCACAGTGTTCGGGTCGTTCGGATCGTTCGCCATAGCATCCAGCTCGAAGGCCCGGCCCCGGGTGGGCGCCATCAGGCGTGCGAACGGGCTCGTGTCCGCGTCCGATCGTTCGGATGCAATGGGGAATGCCGCCTGCGCCGGCTCGGACGGTCCGGCCGCGAGAGGCTCTGGCGATCGAGGCTCCGCTTCGCCCCGGGGGGTTGCGGCCGGTTTCCGTCCGGCCCCGGACATTCGATCGCCCGGCGGCGCTGCTGGGGTGGTGGTCGGACTGGATGCCAGGACTTGGCCGTTGGAAGCGGCAGCCACCGGCTCGCGGCGGGTCGCCGATGCGCCCTCCCCCCCGGTTGTGGCGGGCGCCGCGCCCGCGACGGCCAGCAGGCTATGTGGCTCGATCACCTGGCCGGCGGGGACTGCAAAACCGAGGCCGGTCCCCAGGGCCGCCTCAGTAGGCCGAGTGGCCGCCCCCCCAGGCGTTCCCGTAACTGGCGCCGACGGCCCCCCGCCACGGGCTGGCGGCGAGTTGGCGTCCGTCACGGGCAATGCGATTCGTGGGGCTCCGCTGGGGTCTGCTGGCTGCCCGGCACGGGCTGACGCCGAACTGGTGTCCGTCACGGGCAATGCGATTCGTGGGGCTCCGCTGGGGTCTGCTGGCTGCCCGGCACGGGCTGGCGGCGAGCTGGCGTCCGTCACGAGCAATGCGATTCGTGGAGCTCCGCTGGCGTCCGATGGCTCCCCGCCACGGGCTGACGGCGAACTGGTGTCCGTCACAGACAATGCGACTCGTGGGGCTCCATCTGAGGCCGATGGCTGCCCGTCATGGACCGGTAGCGAGCTGGTGTCCGTCACGGGCGATGCGACTCGTGGGGCTCCGCTGGGGTCCGATGGTCTCCCGCCACGAGCTGACGGCGAGCTGGTGTCCGTCACGGCCGATTTGAGTTTCGGGACTCCGCCGAGGGCTGCCGGCTGCCCGCCACGGACTGATGTCAGATTGGTATCGGCCGGGGCCGGTGCGAGTTTCGGGACTGCGTTGGGGGTTGCCCGCAGCCCGGCCGCAGCCTGGGAAGTACCGGTTGGCTGGCCTGCCTGAGCCTGTGCGGAGGCTGCTTCGCCATCCGCCCCTACCATAGTGGCCGAGGTCTTGCCTGCCGCGGCGTCGCCGCCAGTCTCGCTGGCCTCGGAGACTGGGGTGCCCGCAGCCGCCGTCAGGGACAGCCAACCGTCCGAGAGCGGCCATGGGTATTGCGTCGGAGCAATGGCAGGATCGGGCGCCACCGGATTCTGACCCGGCTCCGATGTGGTAGCTGGGGTGACAGCCCCGGAAACGGTCCGCTTCCTCTCGCCGGCTGCCTTTCCGGATGCGGCTGCGGCGTGAGCCGTGGTCGCCTTCGGTCCCGGCGGGGCCGCACGAGGGGAGGAACGCTGGTTCCCGTTTTCGGAATCCACCATTTGACCGAGCAGGTCCGGGAACAGCACAGCCTGGGCCGCCAATGCCGGGCCGGAGCCAGCCGTTTTCGGTGCCGGCGTATTCGAGGCGGCGGCTGGCTCGGCTTCGATTCCAGTGGCGAGGGTCCGCGGTGCAGCAACGGTCATGACACTCGAAACTGCACCCGCCGGGCCAAACGCCGGGAACGCGTTTTCAATGGATTGCGCCGCAGGCGGGCGGCAAGAAAATGCCGCGCGGTGGGTTGGCGGCAAGAAGATGCCGCGAAGACAACCTTCCCGCATCTTTCTCATCGGCAAGTGCCGCCGCGTTTTGAGAGATCTGCCGCCGCCCGCCCGCTTGGCCCGCCACGTGCAAAATCAATCCCGCCATGGATCCCATGACCGCAATGGCGGCCAGCGGCCTTCGCTCCCGCATGGAATCGCTCGACCTGGTGGCCAACAACGTGGCGAACGCTTCCACCGGTGGATACAAAGCCGACCGCGAGTTCTACAGCCTCTATGTATCACCCGAGGCCGCCGATGCGGGCCGGGCTGCCACCATGCCGGTGATTGAGCGGCCCTGGATCGATCTCGCGCAGGGTGTGATGCAGCCAACCGGGAACCCCCTCGATCTGGCGCTTTCCGGCAAGGGATTCTTCGCGGTCCAGGCGTCCGGCGGGCCGCTCTATACGCGCAACGGCAGTTTTCACCTGGCGGCCGACGGCACGCTGGCCACCGCCGATGGTTATCCGGTAAGCGGCACGGGCGGCGCCGTTCTGCGGTTGCAGACATCGGGAAAGATCGAGGTTTCCCGCGATGGCACGGTAAGCCAGGACGGGCAGGTGGTCGGCCAACTGCAAGTGGTCGACTTTCCGGGAGCCGCGGCGCTAGCCAAGCAGGGCAACAACTATTTCCGGGCGGCCGGCGCGTCGCCCGCCCCGACGGCGGACGCCGGAACTACCGTCGAGCAGGGCAAGCTCGAAGCGTCCAACACCGGTACCGCGGAATCGGCGGTGCGGCTGATCGACATCATGCGGCAGTTCGAGATGCTGCAAAAGGCCGCCTCCACGGCGCTCGACATGAGCAAGCAGGCGGTCGAACAGGTGGCCAAGGTTTGAGGAAAGCAAGCTCCGGCGAGAACGGCCTCCGCCGGCAAGGAGAAGCGGATGATCCGGGCATTATATAGCGCGGCCAGCGGCATGGCGGCCCAGGAAATGAACGTCGATAACATCGCCAATAACCTGTCCAACGCCAACACGGTGGGCTACAAGGCGCGGCGCGCCCAGTTTCAGGATCTGATGTACCAGAGCGTGCTGCAGCCGGGCGCCTCGTCGGGCCAGCAGACCCTCATCCCGGCCGGATTGCAGCTCGGGCTGGGCACGCGCCCCACCTCCAACGAGATCGTGTTCACCGAAGGGGCCTTTTCCGAGACCGACAACCCGCTCGATGTGGCGATCCAGGGCGGCGGCTTCTTCCAGATCCTGCAACCCAACGGCGCCTTGGCCTACACCCGCAACGGGCAGTTCCAGCTCGACAAGAACGGCAACATCGTCAACGGCGAGGGGTACGCGCTGCAGCCTCAAATCACCTTGCCGCCAGCCGCCCAACAGGTGACCATCGCGGCCGACGGCACCGTCAGCTACACCCTCCCCAATCAGACGGCGACCCAGCAGGCCGGCCAGATCCAACTGGCCAATTTCCAGAATCCGGCCGGCTTGAACAGCCTGGGCAACGGTCTATATACGCCCACGGACGCTTCCGGAGACGCCACCGTCGGGTTGCCGGGTGGCTCGGAAGGAATGGGCTCGCTGTTGCAGGGCTACGTCGAGCAGTCCAACACTTCGATCGTGAACGAGTTCATCAACCTGATCCAGGCGCAGCGCGGCTACGAAGCCAACTCGAAAGTGGTTACCGCCGCCGATCAGATGTACCAGCAGGTGAACCAGCTCAGCCGATGATCGCCTCCCTCACCTTCGCCGCGTGCCTCGCGCTCGGCAGTGGCTCCGCGCAGATCCTGGCGCGCGACCTCGATCCGGCGTGGCCGGCTTTGCGCATGCTGGCGCCGGACACGCCGCTGGCGCCGGCCCCCATGCCGGGAGCGGTGCGCGTCTTTCGTCCCCTGGAACTGCGTCAACTGGCGGCCCATTGGAAGATCGACCAGGTTCCCGGCGGGAGACTTTGCGTGGCGTGGCCGGTCCATACGCTCGACGCCCAGCGACTGCTCGACGCGGTGCGCCGAAGCTGGCCCTCGGCGGACATCGAGGTTCTCGATTTCAGCCGCCAGCCGGCGCCCGACGGCCCAATCGAGTTTCCCAGGTCGGCGTTGCGGCGCGAGGCGGGTGCGGCGCTCTGGACCGGGTGGGTCGCGTACGCGGACAATCGCCGCTTCCGTATCTGGGCGCGGGTTCGCATTACCGAATGGGTGCAACGCGTGGTGGCCAACGCCGACCTCCGGCCGGGACGGCCGGTCACGCCGTCGCAGGTGATTGCGGTGACGCGGCAGGAGTTCCCGACCGGCGAGCCTTACGCGCGGTCTCCGGCCGAAGTCATCGGCCTGTGGCCCCGCCGTCCCATCCCGGCGGGCGCGGCCGTGCGCACCGATCTGCTCACCGAGCCCAAGGTGGTCGCTGCCGGCGACACGGTGGCGGTGGAAGTGCACAACGGCGGAGCGTTTCTCAAACTGGAAGGCCAGGCGGAGAGCGCGGGAGCGGTGGGCGAGATGGTCACCGTGCGCAACCCCTCTTCGCACCAGCTCATTCGCGCGCGCGTCACCGGGCCGGGCAAGGCCACGCTGGATCCCGCGCGGCGCGCGGTCCCCAATGGCCAGCCGGACAAGGAGCTTCAACCATGAGATCGATCCTCGCGGCGGCGCTCGCCGCCGCCTTGTGCGGCCCGGCGACGGCAGCGGCAAAGAAGAACAAAGCGGCGGCCGGCGGCAACCCGCTGGACCGGTACGTAGCGGAGTC
>JBAVIH010000520.1:0-14363 GCA_049686695.1 Bryobacteraceae bacterium
TTCCGGCTTCTTGTAGCCCGTCAGCAGGGTGTCGATCAGCTTCGTGTCGATCAGGTCGGTTGCCATCGGTTCTCCTAGTCTGCTCTATCCGATGGCCGTTTACACAGTTTAATTTACACCCTCCGCCCAACGCCAAGAATGCTCTTGGATTCAGTTCATTTTCCGAGTACCTAACGCTGCTGCTTCAGCCAGGAAAACCAGTGCTCGAAGCTGACCTTCTGGCTGAGGTCGCCGCCTTCGCCGCATCCGCTTGTGGGCGGACCCAAGACACCGGTCGCTTCGGTAAAGAAGTCGTTCCAAACGCGGCAGTTCAGGAGATCAACCTCGCGCGGCTTCGCTTTCTCCAGGACCTTTTCTCTCAATTCCTGCTCCGACCGTAGTACGTCAATGCCGGGGGCACCGACTTGTACGAACCGCATTAGCTGAACGGGAGCATCGCGGTAGGGTTCCAGATGCGGAGATGTGAGATCGGGCTCGACCAGCCAAACCTGCCGGCCGGCGAAGTAATGCATGAGTTTCGCGTTGCTTTCCGCATTTAACTCCCTGGCCCATACCACCGGCGATCCATCGATGTCCGCGCTGTTGTAGACCCATTCGTTACCTGGATCGTGCGTCGACCGGTATCGCACGAATATCAGATGCTTCGTTCCCGAATCTTCGAGCGTCTTGAGGATGCGCGCCCGCGCCACCCCACCGCGCGGTGGCCAACGCCACGAGCGTTCATCCGCAAAGCCCGGCAGCACTGGACCCACTGCGATTTGGACCACCAAGCCGAAAGCGCAGGCCACGGGCAGGCAGCGGACCAGATGCAGGCCAACGGGGTGCCGCTGCCAGCGCCAAAGCCGCAGTCTCCGCATGCTCAACATGACGATAAGAATCGCCAACCCTGTGGCCGGCGCTGCATAGTGCGGATTGTGCCAGACCTGCCCCGCCAAAGCCAGCGCAAAGAAACACGGAGCCATCAGCAGCAATTGCCTCGTATGGCGCTTCCTCCAGAGCGATGGCAAAGCGAGGAGCGGAATGGTGAGCAACGGACCCAGGTAGAAGCGCCAGTAGCCTTGCAGCTTGGTCCGGAGGTCCCGCCGGAGGGCCATGCGGGCACTGTTATAGGAATCCATCTCCCAACGGGTGTAGAAGCTCCTCATCTCCCGGTTGTCATAGAGCGGCTCGGGGGTGGGATGCTGAAAAAGGAAGTGGGGCGCCATGGTCATGGTCTCGCGATACAGCGCGTACGGAGCCACCCACGGCTTGCCGGTGACGCGCCAGAAGTAGTAACCCATGCCCACGCCGGTTACGGCCAGGGCCAGCGTCAGCGGCAGGACGAATTGCCGCAGGGCCTCGGCCCTCTGCGCTCCCCCGCTTCGCCAGATCCAAGCCAGCAGCGGCGTGGCGGCGACGAGCCCGAATATCGCGCCCTCAAACGGACGGCTGTTGGCCAGGATAGCGAATCCGGCGCCCATGATAATCGCCTGCGGCCATCGGAGCGTCGGCGGCGTTCCTGAGAGCGCCCGCGGCATTCCCGAAGATGTTCGGATAATTCTGGGAAGCGCCCCCAGCACCAGCGCCCCTCCGGCCGCGGCCATGAACCCGCCCCAATAAGTGTTCATCCAATAGCTGGAAACCCCCAAGCGCAGGATCGCCAACATTGCGCCCAGCAGAGCCCAGCGCGGTGGCAACCATCCCTGGAGCATCCAGCAGATCGCACCCCACGCGAAGCCCCCGCTCAGCCACACCCCAGCCCAGGGGTGGCCCAGCAGCACCTTCCCGGCCGCCAGCGCCGCCGCTTGCGCGATGGGAAAGGCGCTGGCATATGTCGGCCGTACCAGGATGTGGATGCTTTCGAAATGCATCCAGAACGGGTGCGGCGGATTCACCAGGCGGCCGTGCGCGAAAGTGTCCGCCGCCAGAAGGAAGGAGAACTCGTCATGGCAGCGCGGCTCCGGAATCGGGAATAACGGCAGGAGGGCCACGCGCAGCACCAGAGGAATCGCGGCCGCAATCAGGATGGCCAGCCTCTTCCTGCGGGCCACGCGGGCCAGCGCCGGCTCCCACCATCCGAGGCGGCAAGCCCGCCGCCAAAACTTCTCCTTTGACAGGATCAGAGCCAAGACCAGGACGGCGACGGCGAGAGCGGGCTCAGGGTTTCTGGCACCTGTAAACACGAGTGATTTATAATACTACCTTAGCTGAAGAGATCGGCTCCTCTCCCACGGCCCGCCGGCGGGCGGTTGTTGGTCGGAAGAAAGCGAGGTATCGATCACAATGAAGATCCTAACCTTGGGCGCCGCGGGTTTCATTGGCTCGCATCTTACGCACCGGCTGCTTCAGGAAGGGCATGACGTCACCGCCGTGGATATTACCACGAAAAAGGTGGCGGACGATCTGAATCACCCTCGTCTCAAGTTTCTCAGGCAGGACATCCGCGACCCCGCATTCGATCTTTGCGCCCACGTCCGCGATGCGGATCTGGTGATCGATCTGATCGCCTACGCCAACCCAGGGCTCTACCTGCGCATTCCGCTGGAAGTATTCCGGCTCAATTTCACGGAGAACCTGAAAATCGCCGAGGCCTGCTTGCGGCACAAGAAGCGGCTGATCCAGTTTTCGACATGCGAGGTTTACGGCCGGACTGCAGCCAGTCTGAAAAACGTCCATTTGGCCGATCCAGAAGATCCCATCCATGCAACGTTCAACGAGAACACCAGCGAGTTCATCCTGGGACCGGTGGACAAACATCGTTGGATCTATGCCTGCGCGAAACAGTTGCTGGAGCGTGTGCTGCACGCCTACGGCTTGGAGCACGACCTCAACTACACTATCGTCCGCCCGTTCAACTTCATCGGGCCTAAGATCGACTTTCTGCCGCAGGACGATGCAACGGGCATCCCGCGCGTCTTCTCGTTTTTCATGGACGCCCTGTTCACCGGCACACCCATGAAACTGGTGAACGGCGGCGTGAACCGGCGCTGTTACACCTATATCGACGACGCGATCGAATGCACCTACCGCATCGTCCTGAATCCGGGTGGCGTGTGCGACCAGCAGATTTTCAATATCGGCTCGCCCTACAACGAGGTCTCCATCCGCCAGATGGCCGAGCTGATGCGCGAGATCTATGCCGCGAAGTTCAGCGAGCCGGAAACGCCTTTGCCGGATATTATCAGCGTGCCCGGCGAAGAGTTCTACGGCGAAGGCTACGACGATTCCGACCGCCGCATTCCCGACATCGGCAAGGCGCGCACGCTGTTGGGATGGGAGCCGGTCTGGAGTAAACGGGACACCTTCGAAACCACCATGCGGTACCACGTGCTGGATTACAGGAAGGTGCGCAGTGTGGAGGCCGCCGGGCGCTCCTGAAGAACGTGCGGCCGATGACGCAATGGTAGACAACGTTTTTGTGCTGATGCCGGCCTACAACGCCGGAGAGACGATCGAAAAAGTGTTCGCTCGCATTCCCCCTGCCGCGGCGCAACGGATCGTCCGGTATGTAGTGGTGAACGACGGCAGCACGGACGACACCGCGGCGGCTCTGGCCCGTCTAGAAGCGAAAGTCCCGAACCTGGTGGTGCTTGCGCATCCCGCCAACAAGGGCTACGGCGAAACCGAAAAGACTCTGCTCCGCTATGCGCTGCAGGAAAACGCGGGCGCCGGCGTCCTGCTCCACTCCGACGGACAATACTCCCCCGAGAAAATTCTGGAGTTGCTGGCGCCGCTCGACCGCAGCGAGGCCGATCTTGTGCTGGGATCGCGCATGCTGGACGGCGGCGCGCTGCGCGGTGGCATGCCGGTGTACAAGTTCCTGGGCAACAAGATGCTCACGGCGCTGGAGAACTGGACTTTCGGCATGCGCCTGGCCGAATATCACAGCGGCTACCTGCTGTACTCGCGCAAGGCTCTGGAGACGATTCCCTTTGACAAGCTATCTGCCTCCTTCGATTTCGATCTGGAGATGATCGTACTGGCGAAAGTTAAGGGCTTGCGCATCGCGGAGATCGCGATCCCGACCATCTACGCGGGAGAGAAGTCGCACTTGAATCCCGTGACCTACGGCTTCGACGTGCTTTCCATCGTCCGGGCGTATAGGCGCCGGAAATATCACGCGATGTAACGTCTATCCCAGCAGCCCCCGGCTGATGTCGAGCAGAAAGTCCTTCCTTCCAGGGTCCGGCGAGCGAACTCGTGATCTCAAATGGACGTGGCCCTCTTGTTGACGACTCGTGGAAGGCCTGCGACCGTGCCTGGCAGGTGATTACCCCGCCGAAAGTCCCACCGTTTACCGATCCGTGGGCACGATAGATAGTGCTTTGGGCGGATGACGGGCGACTCGGAAAGAGCCGGGTTGCACATGCGTCCCATGACACGCCGTTCCATGAACGCGGCTAGCAATTGCTTACTTCTAGCTGGTGTATTGCTTCTTCCATTGACTTGAGCGAACTTGGCGGACAGGGTGTTCTTCACGCCGATGTACCGCTCGGTGTCGATCTGGTCGGCGCGCTCGCCGGGATCGGCGGGCAGGTCGGACAGCTCGCCGAGACCGTTCCCAAAGGCCTGGTTTGCCTGCCGCGGCGGTTGCCAAATCCAGGCTAGAACGCGTCCCCGCCCCCGCCGCCGAAGCCGCCGCCGGAGGAACCGCCGTCGCCTCCACCACCGAATCCGGAGCCGCTCGAACTGCTCTGCGGCGCGGAGGCGAAGGTACTATGCATGTCCGAAGACATCGAATGGATGTCGTTGGTGAACAGGACCGGGCTGAAGACGGCGTAAGCGGCCGGGCCGGCGTACCAATCGGGCGGGTTCTGCGCGATGCCCTCGAAGGCCTTGGCCCAGCGGTGCTCCACGCCGAGCGCCATGGCGTAAGGCAGGAACTTCTCGAAGGTATCCATCGGCATTCGCTTCAGGCGGTCGGCATCGACGCGGTTCATGAACTCCTGGAAGCCTTCGATCTCGATGGCGGTGCGCGCGCCATCCAGCGTGCGGGCCGAAAAGAGCCTGCCGAAGACGATCACAACCAGCAGGCTCACCAGGACGGATACCGCCGTCACCAGCATGCCGCCGGCAAGGGAGAACCAGCCGAGCGCCTGCCCGGCGATAAACGGCGCGGCAGCGACCGCCGCGCCGAGGAACCCGAAGGCGCGCATGTTGGCCGGGTCCATGCGGTACATGTTCTTGCCTCGCAGCGAGGCCATCACGAAGCGGCGGAACTCCGGAATGGCGGTGTAGAAACGGTTCCGCAGGGCCGAGAGGCGGACGACGGCGCCGGCGTCGGGAGCCAGAAAGACGTTCCGCAGGACGGTGACTTCATGCAGCGCCAAGGCGTTCCACTCCGGGTCCGGCTTGAGGAGCTGAAGCTCGTAATCCTTGCGGTTGAAGAGCAGGACCTTCTCGTTGATCTGCCGGATCTTCAGGAAGCCGCGCACGGCCAGGTCCACCATGGTGGCGCTGATATGCGCCGTGAGCACCTTGTCCCCGATCAGCGCGCCGGTTTCGGCGGGGGTGAATCCGTTGGGCGGGGCGTACATCGGGGCCACCGAGATGCCCGGATTGGGCGCGCGGCCCCACAGGAACCAAATCGCGATCATGACGACCAGCGCCCAAACCGGAAGGAACACGCCTGGATTCGCGCCCAGGAACCAGAGAGCCTTGGTAAGCGTGCCCGGTCTTTCGAGAACGCCGTTGGGGATGTAGACGTCGATGGTCAGACCGCTGCGGGGATCGAGCGGCCTGGTGGTCCCGAAGACCGCGTCGGCTCCGGTCGCGTTCGCCGTCGCGTCCTGGCGTTTCGAGCCGAACTCGCCGGTAAAAGCCTGGGCGCGCAGGCCGGCGGCGCCGAGCGGCAAACTGACGGTGGCCGAGGCGTGATCGATCTTCACCGGCCAGTCGTTGCCCGTGACGTTCCAGTAGAACTCCGCGTAGCCCTCGAAAAAGCGCGTGGCGTTGGGGATCGTGTATGAGATCGTCACAACACGCTCGGCGTCGACGGCGTCCGGGATGTATATCTTCAGTTTCTGGAACGCACCCTGGCGGCTGGACTCGTAGCGGAGCGGTCCGCCGGCGCCATCGGTCACGCTGCGCATCTTCAGATAGAGATGGTAGTTGGAGCCGTCCGGACCGGGATAATCGACGGGGATGGTGCGGTAGATGCCGTGATAGGGTCCGCTGAACTTGACGACGATCCGTTCGGTGACGGCGATGCCGCCGGCGTTATCGACGGCGATGGTGGCCTGGAAGTCCTCGACGTGCCACTCGGCGGCGGCGGGGCGAAGCGTGAACACGAGCAGGAGCGCCACGGCCATGCCGCGGCAGGCAAACCAGGCTCTTGGGAAGGGTCTCGGCATCGGGTTTCTCCTGGCTGGGCCGGCTAGAACTTCACTTGCGAGCTGTCGCGTTCCTCGGGGGCCGATAGTTCGAAGAAGTGCTTGACCTGGAAGCCCAACGGCCCGGCAATCAGAACGGAGGGAAAAGTCTGGATGCGCGTGTTGTAATCGCGCACCACCGCGTTATAGTAGCGGCGCGCGTCTTGCAGCGCTTCCTCGATCTGCTGAAGCGCGCGCTGGAGCGACAGGAACTGCTCGCTGGCGCGCAGTTGGGGATAATTCTCGGCTACCGCGAACAGTTGGCGGAGGGCGCCGGTCAACTGGCTTTCGGCCTGCACCCGTGCCTCCGGGGCGGTGGCGCTGACGGCGGCGGAACGCCACTTGGCGACGTTCTCGAAGGTATCCTTTTCGTGCGCGGCGTAACCTCTAACGGTTTCGACCAGGTTGGGAATCAGGTCGTGCCGGCGTTTGAGTTGGACATCGACATCGGACCAGGCGTTCTCGCTACGGACACGTAAACGGACGAGGCCATTGTAAAGGGCAATCGACAGGATCGCGATTGCCACGACGATCAGAACGATCCAGGTCATGATTCCTCCGCGAATCGTGACGGCGATCGAGGCACCTAGGACGGCAGCGCCAAACCGTCACTGGACCGAGTATTGTAGCAGGAGGTAGTGGGGATGCTGGCCGTGAGTCTTGTCTCATGCGAGATGAGCCTGGCGCCGGGCGCAGCGTGAGTGGGGCTCACTATACTGGAGGTAACGGGACGGCATGGAACGGCGCGGGTGGAAAAACACGGCCACTTACGTGGGGCTGCTGGCGGCTGCCTTTGTGGTAGCGGTGGCGGGCAGTTGGAAATTCGGCCGGCAGTTGGATAACTACGCCTACGATTTCATGTTTCGCCTGTACGAGCCGCCGCCGTGGCAGGCCGAATCCGCGGTGCTGGCGATCGACGAATCCACCCTCAACACTTGCGGCGGCATGCCGCGGATTCGCCGGCCGTTGGCCGATTCCTTGAACCTGGTAGCGGCGGCTGGGCCGAAGGCCGTCGGGGTCGACGTGATTCTGGCCGCCCGCAGCGAAGACCCGCGCATCGACGCCGCGCTCGCCGCCGCCTTCGAGCGAACGCCCAACCTGGTGCTGGCGAGCGAGCTGTTGCCGGACGGTTGGGAGAACCCGATTCCGGAATTCGCGCGCTGGGCGGCTGCGCGCGGCCACGTCTACGCCAAACCCGACGACGATGGCATCGCGCGCTCGATTCCGCTCGAAAAAGCCTTCGGCCGCGAGCGGCTTTGGGCGCTCTCGCTCGAGGCCTTCCGGCTGAGCCGCGGCGCCGAGATTATCGAATCCCCTTCCGGCTTGCAGGTGGGCGCGCGGTGGGTGCCGATTCCGAAGGTTCCCGCCGGATGGCGGCACAGCCGGGACCGCGACGACAGCCGGTTCATGCGCGTCCGCTTCGCCCCGCGCAACGCGGATACCGGCGTCGACGTCATTCCGCGCATCGGCATGCGGCAACTGATCGACCACCCCGACCTGGCGCGCGCCTTCACCGGGAAAGTGGTGTTCGTGGGCCTGACGGCGGTGACCGAGCTGCGCGACCGGCTGCCGACTCCGGTGGCGCCGGCGATCCCCACCAGCGGCATCGAAATCAATGCGAGCGCGTTCGAAACCATCGCGCGCGGCCTGTTCCTCACCGACTCGAGCCAGGCCTGGGTGCTGCTGTTCAGCCTGGCGCTGCTGGCCGGGGCGGGGGTGAGCTTTCGCTACCTGCCCGGCTGGTGGGCTTATCTGGGCGCGCTGGCTGTGCTGGCGGCGGCGCACATCTCGCCTTACGTTTTCTTTACCCGCGGCCGCGTCTTTTCGTTCGTCACCCCGGCTTCGGTGGCCTGGTTCGGCAGCCTCACCGCGGCGGCGTATTACCAGCTTGTGGTGCGCCGCAACTGGCACATCGAACAGGCCGCCCGCACGCGCTACCAGCAGGCCATGCAGTTCGTGACCCACGAAATGCGCACGCCGCTTTCCGCCATTCAGGGATCGAGCGAGCTGATCTCCCGCTACCCGCTGACCGAGGAGAAGCGCAAGCAGGTGGCGCAGGTGATCCACTCGGAATCGAAGCGGCTGGCGCGCATGGTCGAGGTCTTTCTCAGCGTCGAGCGGCTTTCGGCGGGGCAGATGGAATTGAAGCATGAGTCGATCGCTTTGGCGCCGATGATCGCCACCTGCGTGGAGCGCGCGCGGCCGCTGGCCGATCGCAAGCACATC
Organism: Bryobacteraceae bacterium; assembly: GCA_049686695.1. GTDB lineage: Bacteria > Acidobacteriota > Terriglobia > Bryobacterales > Bryobacteraceae > Bog-375. The sequence continues at coordinate 8,577 of JBAVIH010000520.1, forward strand.
GCACTGACTCTCGAACCTATCGCCGACGGTCTGCAACTTACCGGCGACCGCGAGCTGATGGAGTACGCCTGTTACAATTTGCTTTCCAATGCCATTAAGTATTCGCCGCAGCGAACCGAAGTAACTGTCTCCGGCTGGAAGGACCAGGCGCACATCCGTATCGCGGTGAAGGACCAGGGCATCGGGATGGATCGGAAGGAAGTCAAACAGATCTTCCAGAAGTTTTACCGCACGCGGAAAGCGGAGGAATCGGGCGAAGCGGGCAGCGGAATCGGGCTCTCGATCGTGAAACAAATCGTGGAGCAGCATGGCGGCACGATTGAAGTGGAGAGCCGGCCGGGGGCCGGTTCCTGCTTCACGCTGGTGCTGCCGGCGGCGGCAGCGATGGCCGCGTCCAGCCTGGCGCAAGGAAATTGATGCTGAAGCTACTGTTAGTGGAAGACGACCCGGCGTTGCAATTCACCATTCAGACGGCGCTCGAGGCCAAGGGGTATGCGGTGGACGCCGTTTCCACCACCGGCGACGCCCTCGAACGGCTGGAGGGCGAAGCCTACCCCGTGGTGGTCTCCGACATTTACGTGGACGAGCGCACCGGTCTGGACGTGCTGCAGGCGGCCCGCCTCCGCGACCCGCTCTGCGCGGTGATTCTGATGACCGGCCGCGGCACCATGGAGACGGTGATGGCCGCCACCCGCGGCGGCGCGTTCGACTACATTGCGAAGCCTTTCGACCTGGACGTGATGATCGACGCCATCGAGCGCGCCGAGGCCGCCCGCCGCGACGATTCGAGCGAGGCCGCCAGCGAAGAGATGCCGGAAACCGAAATGATCGGCAACACGGCGGCCATGGTGGAGATTTACAAGATGATCGCGCGCGTGGCGCCCACCGACGCGACGGTGATCATCGAAGGGGAAACCGGGACCGGCAAGGAAGTGGTGGCGCGCATGATCTGGCGCAACAGCCTGCGCGCGGGGCAGCCGTTCGCGGCGGTGGACTGCGGCTCGATCGCGCCATCGCTGCTCGAAAGCGATTTGTTCGGCGCGGTGCGCGGCGCTTACACCGGCGCCGACCGCGACCGCACCGGCGTCTTCGAAGCGGCCAACCGCGGCACCGTGTTCCTGGACGAAATCGGCGATATCGACGGCAATTTCCAGCTCGCCCTGCTCCGCTTTCTGGAGAACCACGAGATCCGCCCGGTGGGTGCGGCGCGTGCCAAGGATGTCGACGTCCGCGTGCTGGTCGCCACCAACCGCGACCTGCAGCGGCTGGTGGAGGAAAAGAAGTTTCGCGAGGATCTGTGGTACCGGCTGAATACGGTGCGCATTTCCATTCCGCCCTTGCGCGAGCGCCGCGGGGACATTCCATTGCTGGCGCGGTTCTTCTCGAACAAGTACAACGCCCGTTACCGCCGCGAGGTCAAGCTGATGGATTCCGGCGTGCAGGCGCTCAAGGATTACACCTGGCCGGGCAACGTGCGCCAATTGCAGCACCTGGTGGAACGGCTGGTCATCCTCACCGAGCGCATCGACGGCGAAACGGTGGCCGTTGCGCTCACCAGCATGGATTCGCGCGAACGGCCGGTCGAGACCCTGGCCGATGCCGAAGAGGAACAGATCCGCCGCGTGCTGGCCGCCACCGGCGGCAACAAAAGCAAAGCCGCGCAGGTGTTGGGCATCGAGCGCAAGACGCTCTACCGGAAGCTGGAGCGGATGAAGCTGTAAGGGGATCGCGGGCGCGGCGGTGTTCACGCAGTCAGGGAAGATCGGCCAGCGGCTGCGTCTCGCCCCGCGCGTCTTCCTCGATGGCTTCCTGCGCCATGCGGCGGATCACATCGCGCTTTTCGGCGAAGCTTTTCTTCCAGGCCTCTTCGTCGGCGAGCGATTCCAGAATCTGAGATGCAATCGCCTCCTGCTCATCCGGAGGCAGCGCGACCACTTTTTCCAAAGCCTTGTCCAACAGCCAAAACATGCTCCGATCATAGCAACGGCAGCCGCACCAACAGCGTTACCTGGTTAGAAAACCCGTCTACGGTGAGGCGCGGGATGGCGGTGGACGGAGTCGCGGAAGCGGCCGGATCGACATCGTTCCGGGTCGCCGCGTTCCCGTTGGTTTGGACTGCGGCGCCGAGTCCCGGCAAACGCCGATTGAAGACGCTATAATCTGATTCTGGCCTTCGGTATGATTCCGCGGACACCAGTCATTCAGCCCGAAACAGACGGCACGGCCCAGACTCGGGATTCCAGCGAGCGATTCACGAACATGCCTTCTAACTCATCGTTATCGGCGAGCCTCGACCTGATGGCGGAGGTAGTGGCGCGATACGACATTTCGGATCTTTCCGGTCTTCTTGCCAGCGCACAGGCATTGGCGGAAGGGAACGAGGTCAGCGTTGCCGTGCTGGGAAGATTCAAGGCCGGCAAGAGCAGCTTCCTGAACCATTTTCTAGGGCGCGACTTCCTGCCCGTCGGCGTGGTGCCGGTCACGGCCGCGGTCACGGTAATCCGCTATGGCGCCCATGAAGAGGCGCGCGTTCATCACCGGGATGGCCGCGATCCCGAAGTTTCGCTCGACGGGATCGGCAACTACATCTCCGAGAAGGAAAACCCGGAGAACGCCAAGGAAGTCGACCGGATCACCGTGGAACTGCCGGAATTGCGGCGATTTCGCGGGTTGCAGTTCGTCGACACACCGGGCCTGGATAGCGCGCTTTCTCACAATACGCAAACCTCGCTCGAATGGCTGCCGAATGTGGGGCTCGCGTTGGCGGCGGTCAGCGTCGACCAGCCGCTTTCCGAACGCGATCTGGAACTGCTGAAGAGCCTGTACCGGTTCACGCCGAAGGTGGCCGTGCTGCTCACCAAAGCCGACCTCCTCAGCGAGGCGGAGCTCGAGGAAGTCACCGGGTATGTGCACGAGCAGCTTGCGAAGAACTTCCCCGGAACGCCGCAGGTCTTTTATTATTCGACGAAGCCGGGCTTCGAGCGATACCGCGAGGCGCTCGAAGCCGAGCTCGCCGGCGGCACCTTGGAGCGCTACTCCGAAGAGCGCGCGTCCATTTTGTTCCGGAAGATGGAAACGCTCCTGCGGGGATCGAGCGACTACCTGGCGCTGAGTCTCAAGTCGGCTGAAATGCTGCAGTCGGAGCGGCAGGCGCTGGACGAGCAACTGCTGGGCGAAAAGGTAGCCCTCGAAGACGTGAAGGCGATGCTCCGGCTGCTGATGAAAAACGCCGCGGATGGATCGCGGGAACATGTCGGCAATCGGCTCGAAACGTACCAGGCCGATCTGGAGCGCACGCTGCTGGCAGCCTTTGAAGGCGAATTCCCGAAATGGACCAAGAGCCTGAGCGTGATGCTGCGCTCGTACGAGGAGTGGCTGGCCGGCGCCCTGAGCGATGAGCTTGTCGGGATCTCCGTCGGGGAGCGCGAGTTGTTCCTGGAGCCTTGGGACACGGTCCGAAAACAGACGTATCGCGTGCTGCAACAGTTTCGCGATCGCCTGTCGGATAGCACGATGAAGGGGTTCGGCGTGCCGCTGCGAACGACGGAAACCGAAATCGGCCTGGTCGAACCCAGACTGCCCGATGTCAGAATCGGACGGGTGTTCGACAGAAACTGGGAACTGCTGTCGCCCTTCCTGCCGGTGTGGACGATTCAGTCCGGGGTTCGGAACCATTTCGCGCGCACCATCCCCCATCTGGTGGAGCAGAATCTCAGCCGGCTCGCCGCGCAGTGGGAAGAGAGCATCAATGGCGCGCTCGGGAGCCTCGAGAAGGAAGCCAGGAAGCGCCTGGACGCATTGATGGCCACGGTGGAACGGCTGGTGGGAAGCGGCAGCAAGAAACGGACGCCGCAACTTCGCGCGGACCTGGAGCGGATCGAGAAGGCGCGGAAATCGCTGGTCGCGGAGACCGCCGGTTGATGCGGTACGCCCTGGTTCTGGTGGGAGGCGGCACGGGAGCCTTGGCGCGATACGTGGCGGCGTCGGCCATCATGACCCGGTTCAGCGGGAAATTCCCGCTGGGCACGCTGGTCATTGGCAGTTAAACGAACCGGCGTTCCTTAGACAAACAAAGTCACCCATAATAAGAACATGTCCACTCAATTGAACAAATACAGCGCCCGAATCACGCAGCCGAGATCGCAGGGCGCCTCACAGGCAATGCTCTATGCCACCGGTCTTCGCGAGGAAGACATGAGCAAGGCGCAGGTTGGCATCGCCAGCGTCTGGTATGAAGGCAACCCGTGCAACATGCACCTTCTCCAACTGGCCGGAAAGGTCAAGGAGGGCCTCACCGCGGTGGGTCTGGTGGGGATGCGGTTCAACACAATCGGCGTCAGCGACGGCATCGCCATGGGCACCGACGGCATGAGTTACTCCTTGCAGTCGCGCGACCTGATCGCGGACTCCATCGAGACCGTGATGGGCGCCCAGTGGTACGACGCGAACGTCTCGATTCCGGGCTGCGACAAGAACATGCCAGGCTGCATCATGGCGATGGCGCGGCTCAACCGCCCGTCGCTGATGATTTACGGCGGGACCATCCGGGCCGGCTGCAGCGACGGAAAGAAGCTCGATGTCATCTCCGCGTTTCAGAGTTATGGCGAGTACCTGGCCGGTAACATCGACGATGCCCAGCGGCAGGAGATCGTGCGCCACTCGTGTCCCGGGGCCGGCGCATGCGGAGGCATGTACACGGCTAACACCATGGCGTCGGCCATCGAGGCGCTTGGAATGTCTCTCCCGTACAGTTCTTCCACGCCCGCCGAAGACCCCTTGAAGCTGGCCGAGTGCGTGGCCGCCGGAGCCGCCATCAAGAACCTCCTGGAGCTGGATCTCAAGCCGCGCGACATCATGACCCGCGAGGCCTTCGAAAACGCGATGGTGCTGGTGTCCGCGCTGGGTGGATCGACCAACGCGGTGCTCCACCTGCTGGCCATGGCGCGGGCGGTTGGTGTGCCGCTGTCAATCGACGACTTCCAAAAAGTAAGTGACCGGGTGCCTCTGTTGTCGGACTTCAAGCCGAGCGGTAAGTACGTGATGGAGGATCTGCACACTGTCGGCGGGTTGCCCGCGGTGATGAAGATGCTGCTGGCCGAAGGGGCGTTGAACGGAGATTGTCTGACGGTGACCGGTAAGACGGTTGCCGAGAACCTGAAAGACCTGCCGGATCTGGCGGCCGGGCAGGAGATCGTTCACCCGCTCTCGAAGCCGATCAAACCGGTCGGCCACATTCAGATTCTGCGCGGCAATCTTGCGCCGGAAGGCGCGGTGGCCAAAATCACGGGCAAGGAGGGTCTGGAGTTTTCGGGTCCGGCGCGCGTTTACGATTCCGAGGAGCTGATGCTGGCCGCGCTGGAGCGCAACGAGATCCGCAAAGGCGACGTGATCGTGATTCGCTACGAAGGGCCGAAAGGCGGTCCGGGGATGCCCGAGATGCTGACGCCCACCTCGGCAATCATGGGCGCGGGTTTGGGCAAAGACGTCGCCCTGATCACGGACGGACGGTTCTCGGGAGGGTCCCACGGTTTTATCGTCGGCCATGTCACACCCGAGGCCCAGGAGGGCGGCCCGATTGCGCTGATCGGGAGCGATGACCGGATCACGATTGACGCATCGAAGAACACGCTCAACGTGGATCTCTCGGACGAAGAGTTAGCGGCCCGGCGCAAAGCCTGGACGATGCCGCCCTATAAGGCGGACCGCGGCACGCTGGCGAAGTATATTCGCCTGGTGAAAAGCGCGTCGCTCGGCTGTGTCACGGACGAATAGCGCCCAGCTACGAAC
>JBAVIH010000521.1:0-5498 GCA_049686695.1 Bryobacteraceae bacterium
CGCCAGGATCGGCCGGCGTTCGTACGGCGCGCGCATGGACGGCATCGGCGGCCGGATCGCCAGCCAGAAAGCTTCGGGCGAGGACGCTGATCACGGCCGAGGCTGGCATAGACGATGGCGGCGGAAGACTCCAACGAGTCTCACTTTGCGTGAGCTGCGCTGCCTGTCATCGCAGTAACGCTCACGCGACGAAATGGCGATTCAATACTCTCCCCCGGGGTAACCCCGGAGAGGCGAACCAAGCCCGAAAGCCCGGTCCGACCAAGCTTGAAGCCTCCGCCGCCAAAGACATCATAGCATCCGCGGCCAATCCTACTCCGCGTGGTCCGCGGGCATGTCTTCGCCGCTCCAGATCTTGCGCGAGGTCCAATCTTGCGCGGGCCCTGCCCAAAACGGATCCGCCGGGCCGAGTCCCAGCGGAAGCAGCGCCGTGGAGCAAAGGTACAAACTGCCCGTCGAGATGTAGCTCTCGCCCAATCCGGGCTGGTGCCCGCAGAACCCGATGCGCAGCCAGCCATCCGCATCGAATGTGCCCGGTGCTTCCATCAGCCGGCGCATCACCGCCGTCAATGCGCATCGCACCTGCGGACCGGTCAACAGATCGGGCAACTCGCGTCCCAGCGCCACCAGGGCCAGCAAATGAAAGGCGCCGCAACGGTAAGTGATGGAACGGCCGATGGCGGGAAACGTTCCGTCCGGCGCAATCAGCCGCTCCTGAATGGCCGCGTATCGCCGCGCGCGCTCCAGGACAGCGGGGAGCGAACCTTGCCACCGGCCGCTGTGCGGGCCAATATTGCGCAGCGTATCCAGCAGCATGGGTTGGATCACGAAGCTGTTGTAGTAGTCCCAATGAAAACGCGGGCCATCCCCGTAGACGCCATCGCCGACGAACCATTCTTCGTGCTTGCGCAGAGCGTAATCGATTCGCTCGGCGTCCCAGCGCTCGCCCATCATGGCCAGGCCGGTCTCCACCATCGCGCTGAAAAGCAGCCAATTGCTGTAGCCCGGAACAATCGCGCGTGAGGACGCGAGCGCCGCGGCCAGGTTCCGCTGCGTGGCGCCGTCCAGTTTCTTCCACAGCTCGGCCGGCGCCCGCAACAGTGCTTGCGACAGAAATCCGCAATCCACCAGCGGCTGATCGCCATCGGAGAAGTTGAGGAAGTCCGGCGACTGGGGATCGGTCGCCGATCGGATTGCTTCGCGCGCCAATGCCGCGTACCGTTGCTGCAGATCGCGTTCTGCGCCGGCTTCGAGCGGAGCCTCGAGCCATGGCGCGATGCCGGCCAGCAGCCGGGCGAAAGCCTCCAGGTGAGAGTACTTCCGCCGGCCGGCCTGGTTCCCACCCGCGCACTCCACCGGCATGTGCCGCTTCAACGTGCCGCGGGCGAGGTTTTCGAGTACCGGCTCTGCCAGCTTGGTAAGCAGGCCGGTCCAGTATGCGCGGTCACTCTGCGCGTCCGGCTGCGAAGCGCCCTGCACCGCCCGTGCAGCGCTCAGACCCGCGATTGTTTTCAGCACTGTGCGGCGATTCGGCATAGACCGCGTGGAACTCATGAGCTATCATACAGCGCGGCGTGTCTGCCGGCTTCGCATGCCCGTTCCCCGTGCCGCCGTCTTCGGGTTAAACTGGGCAAGACTCATGCGACAGACAATCTGGATACTATTGGCGGCGCTCACCGCGGCTGTGCCGGTCGCCGGCGCGGAGGATTTCTACCTGAAGAACGGCGATCGCGTCGTGTTCTACGGGGACAGCATCACGGACCAGAGACTGTACACCGTGATCGCAGAGACCTACGTGGTCACTCGCTACCCCAAGCTGGATGCCGTCTTCATTCACTCCGGCTGGGGCGGCGACCGTGTCACCGGCGGCGGCGGCGGACCCGTCGACACCCGCCTCAAGCGCGACGTGTTCGCGTACAACCCCACGGTCATGACCATCATGCTGGGCATGAACGACGGCGAGTATGCTCCCGAGAGCGAAGCGGTCGACAAGAAGTTTTTCGATGGCTACCGGCATATCGTCGATGCGGTCCGCTCCGCGTTGCCCGGCGTTCGCATCACGGCGATCCGGCCATCGCCATACGACGACGTCACGCGCCCGCCGAATTTCCCCGGCGGCTACAACGAGGTGATGATCAGTTTCGGCAAATGGATCGCCAACTACGCGAAGGATGCCGGGCTGAACGTGGCGGATCTGAACACGGGCGTCGTGCAGATGGTGGCGAAGGCGAACGAACAAAACGCCGAGGAAGCGCGCAAGATCGTCCCCGACCGCGTCCATCCTTCGTTTGCGGGCCACCTGATCATGGCGGAGGAGCTTCTGAAATCCTGGGGCGCGCGGGCCGTGGTCTCGGATGTCGCCATCGATGCGTCGGCCGGCAAGCCCCAGGTGAAATCGGCGGAGCACGCCGAGATCTCCGGGTTGTCGGCGGAACACCTGCTCGAGTGGACCGAGCTGGACGACGCCTTGCCGCTGCCGTTCCGGAGTTGGCAGGGGATGTGGGCGTCGGGTCCGGTGAAGCTGGTTCTGTCGAGCTCCGACGTGGCCGAAGCGCTCAACCGGCAATCGCTCCGCGTCACCGGCCTTCACGACGGCGTCTACACGTTGCAGATCGATGGGCAGGCCGTCGGCACGTTCAACAACGATCAACTCGCCGGCGGCATCAACCTGGCGCTGCTCGAAACGCCCATGACCAAGCAAGCCCGGGAAGTGTACGACCTGACTGTGTCCCATTGCGATATTCACAACGACCGCTGGCGCACCATTCAGGTGCCCCTGGCGGACTACAACCTGCCGCAGTCCCGCGCCACCATGGAATCGATGGACGCGCTGGAGCGAACGGTGGTCGCCGAGCAGCGCGAGGCTGCCCAGCCGAAACCGCATCAGTACGCTTTGGTTCCGGTCCAGTAGCCTATTTGGCGGCGGCTGCGTGGAGGAAGACGTTCCAGCCCGGGTCCGGATCATCCACCATCCGATAACCATCGGGCACCCGGAATAGCGAGGCGTCCGGTTCCCCGTACTTCAAGTTCTTGAGCGTCGAGATGGAAGTGCCAGTTCTGGGGTTAGAGGACCTAGTCGCCATGTCGGTTCCCAGTTGGGGCGACGTCCACCGTTCGTCGACGAATACCATCGGCCGGTCGTTTCCACTCATGGTACCGGGAGCATAGGTCGTGGTTATGCGCCGGCCATAGGTAATCACGCCGTCGATGGTCCGGGTGCCGAGCCATTCCGTATCGGGCTTTGCCGTTGGATGAGATGGGAGCGAAGCCTCGGCGGCGGGCTTGAGTTGCACTTGCACCGCCGTTCGCGCGGCGATCCGTTTCTCCGGGTCGAGAAAATAGCGGTAGCCGGCAACCGCATCCAGAATCTCGATCTTGTATCTCAATGAGGCGGTCCCCAAATGCTCCTTGCGGGTGCGGCCCGTCGGGTCGCGGTAAATCAAGGTAGAGGAAATGGCATGAGAGAAACGCGTTCCATCGGCCAGCGTATCTTCCGCGGACAGCGTGTCTTCGGCCGAATAGGGCAGGCCGGTGAGCGCCGTCACCACCGGAATTGCCTGCGGCGAGGGCGAAGGAGTGGACGGACGCGCCAACTCGATGACGAACGCGCCAGTCTCGTCCACAACGCGGTATCCCTTCGGCGGCCGGAACAGAGCTGCATCCGGTTCCTCGAGTTGCACGTTCTTCAAGCCGCTCACGGTGCCGCCGCCGCGCGGTTCGGAGTGAGTGCTCAGCATCATTTTTCCCAGCTCGTCGAAGGCTGACCAGGTCTCCGAAGTGACGCTGACGGGCCGGTCGTTTCCAAACATGGATCCCGCGGGATAAGTTTGCGTGATCCGGTCGCCGCATGCACTTACGCCCTGGATATCCCGCCGTCCGAGCGATTCGCTGGTGCTCGTGATTCCGTCGCGCGTGTTCCCGAATGTCTTGCCCGCCGGGCCCGCCGGGCAAGGGCGCGGCATCTTGGGTGCCGCATAAGTGGCGATGGAAGCGGCAACCCGATGAGCCGTCTGGTGGGGCGGATCGTACACGTACACATAACCGGCCACCGGATCCAGGATCTCGATCGCCACGAAGCCGGCCGCAGCCCCCGGAATCGTGCGCTCGGTACGCGTCCTCCCCATCGAGTCCCGAGCCAGAACGGTGGAGGAGAGCGTCAGGTGGGTGCCGTTGGGGAGGGTTTGCTCGAGCGTTTCGGTCGCCGCATAGGGACGGCCGGTGATGCTCGATAACCGGCCGGCCGGCGGTTTGAATGTTAGTTTTACAGGTTCGCCGCGCGGCGCCGACACGCCAACACTCATTTGCGCCAGCACAGGCAAAGTAAAAAGCACCGCCAGAGACAGCGCCGCGACTTCGGGTTTCAGCCGCATCGTAAACCTCCCTAAAAAGAGTATATAGTCTATGACTCGCGAGCGGCCGTTTCCGTGCAGGATTGTTTGTTCGCAAAGAACCGGCGGCAAAGACCGCAGGCGTCACGAAGAAACGCGCGACCGCAGATGTAGCGCCGGCGGTCTCTGCCGCCGGTGTTCTTACTTTGAAGCACTTACTTTGAAGCACACTTACTTTGAAGTGGACACCCAAGAGATTTTGTTTGTTATATACTAAACAGCACTCGGGGGATGGAATTGGAAGTATCCGATGACAGCCAACGCGCCCAGCTTCCTACGAATGAGTTAGGCGGCGGTGGAACGGCCAGCGCGGATCAAACCCAGCCCATGTCCGTGCCGTTCGGGGTAAGTGCGGCCGGGCCGCACCGTCCGCAACTGGCTCCCGGCGATGTGCTGGCGGCGCGATTCACGATTGTCCGCTTCCTGGCCCACGGGGGCATGGGTGAGGTGTATGAGGCCTCCGACGGGCACCTGCAAGGCCAGCGCCTCGCGCTCAAGACGTTGCGGCCGGAGATCGGCGGCAGCCCGGCGGCGCGCCAGCGGTTCGAACGCGAAGTGCTGATGGCGCGCGAAGTCCACCATCCCAACGTCTGCCCGACTTATGACATTTTCCGCGAGTCGTCGCCGCGCGGCGAGTTCCTGTTCCTGACCATGAAGCTGCTGCCCGGCGAGCCGCTCAGCGCGCGGCTGGCGCGCCTGGGCCGGATGACGCCCGACGCCGCCATGCCCATGGTCCGGCAGATGGCGGCCGGCCTCGACGCCGCGCACCGCGCTGGCATTGTTCACCGCGATTTCAAGCCGGGTAACGTGATGGTCGATTTCTCCGCCGGCAGGCTCCAGGTGTCCATCACCGATTTCGGGCTTTCGCGCTCCGATGAATTGGACTCCTCTCTGACCGTTACCGGCCACGTTTACGGAACCGCGGGCTATATCGCCCCGGAAATCTTTGCCGGGCAACCGCCCAGCCCCGCCAGCGACGTTTACGCCTTCGGCGTGGTGCTGTATGAGACGATCGCGGGCGTCAGGCCCTCGACGGTCGGGCGCGGCATTGCGCCGCCGAGCGCGCTGGCGCCGGGCCTGCCGAAAGTCTGGGACCGCGTGGTTCTGCGC
>JBAVIH010000522.1:0-5275 GCA_049686695.1 Bryobacteraceae bacterium
GGCATTAGCACACCAGGCGGGTGCGCGCAGAGTGTAGATCCGGGAGAGAAGCGATGAAAACATTTTTGATAATTTTGGTTTCGATGACGGCGCTGCGGGCGGCCGGGCCGGCCGGCGCGACGGCGCCGCTCGCCATACCCGCGGGCGCGGTTGCGGTGGAGTCCAACCTCTACCGCTATACCGACGCGCAAGGCACGACATGGATCTACCGGCAAACTCCCTTTGGCGTGACGCGGGCGGAAGCCCGGTTGGTGGCTCCCGCGCGCCCCGATACGTGGGCGGGCGCCAAGGCCTGGGACGATGGCGACGCCGTCCGCTTCGAACGGCCGGGCCCCTTCGGCGTCTATAAGTGGCGAACCAGGAAATCGGAAATGGACGCCGAGGAGCGAGCTTTCTGGGCGCGGCGGCAGACCGCCCCGGCAAGCGGGCAGGAGTAACCGGATGCGCCGCACTTTCTTTTTCTTTCTTTCGCTCGCGGCCGCCGGCGCCCTGATCCCGGCCTTACTGGCGCAGGCTCCGGCGAAACCGATCGAGCAGATCCTCCAGGAGCGGCAAGCGCAGCAGCCGCAACCGGCGGCCCCGGTGCAGCCGCAACCGGCGGCCCCGGTGCAGCCGCAACAGCCCGCGCCCGCCCAGGCCACGGCGCCGGCGCAGCAGCCGAAAATGGCCGACCAGGGCCTGCTCACGATGGACAACGTAAGCCTGATCGAGATGGTCAACGTGATCGCCAAGCTGCTGAAGATCAACATCCTGATCGATCCGCGGGTGAAAGGCTCGGTCACCATTCACACCTACGGCGAAACCAAGCCGGTGGATCTGATGCCGTTGCTCGAGATCATCCTGCGGGTGAATGGCGCCACCATCGTGAAGGTTGGCGACCTGTACCGGATCGTGCCGGTCAGCGAGGTGTCCCATCTTCCGCTGACGCCGGTGATCAACGCGGACTCGAGGACTCTGCCCGAAGACGAGCAGATGATTCTGAACCTGATTTTCCTCAAATACGCCACGGCCACCGACATGGACAAGCTGCTGGCGCCGTTCTACGGCGAAGGCGCGGCGCACTCGACCTACGATCCGGCGAATCTGCTGATTCTCGAAGACAACAGCCGCAGCATGCGGCGGACCATGGAGCTGGTCGGGTTGTTCGACAGCGATACCTTCGCGACCAAGCGGGTGCGCCTCTTCGACGTCGAGAACAGCCGGCCCAGCGACCTGGCCAAGGAACTGGACACGGTCTTCAAAGCCTATTCCCTTTCCGAGAAGTCCTCCGCCGTGCGGTTCATTCCGGTGGACCGCATCAATACCCTGATTGCGGTGGCTCCCAATCCGGGCATCTTCCTGGAAGTCCAGAAGTGGATCGACAAGCTGGACATCCCGGTGAAGGTGACGGCGGGAATGACGAACAACTGGGTGTACCGCTTGAAGTACGGCCGCGCCGAGACGGTGGCGATGGCCATCATGGCGCTGTACACAGGGGATCCGAATGCGCTGATCGGGTTGGCGGCGCAAGCCAATAGCAGCATGTACGCGGCGGGACTGGGTCTCAATGGTACGGGCTCGGGCTACGGCATGGGCGGCATGAGCAGCCCCTACGGCGGCGGATATGGCGGCGGCTACGGCGGCGGCTACGGCGGCTACGGTGGCATGAACGGCAACATGGGCTACGGCGGCATGAACGGCGGAATGGGCGGCATGTCGTACGGCGGCTACCCCCGTTACAGCGGGTATCAGACGCAGACGATCCAGCAGCAGACACCCATCACCAGTGGCGCCGCGCCTCCGGTCACGGCGGACCGCACCGGCAGCTATTTAGGCGACGCGAGTGCCGGGGCCGGCGCACAAGGCGGCCACATGCCGCACGTCATCCCCAATCCGTTCGACAACACGCTCATGGTGCAGGGCACGCCGCAGGAATGGGAGGAGATTCAAAATCTTCTGCGGCAATTGGATGTGCCGCCGCGCCAAGTGCTGATCGATTGCAAGATCTACGAAGTGGATCTGACCGGCAGTTTCTCGGCGGGCGTGGAAGCCGCTTTGCAGGTGCCGGGAAGCGGCAACGCGGCCACGGTCTCCGGCGCCACGATCACGGCGACACAGGCGCTGACCGCCGTGACCACCGCGGGCGGCCTGGCGCTGTCGGCCGGCATGATCGTTTCGAAGAGCAAGCAACTGCTGGGCATGCTCCAAGCGGTCGAAAACACCACCCGCGCCAAGGTGATCTCCTCGCCGAGTATCATCGCCACCGACAGCGTGCCGGCCACCATGAACGTCGGCAGCCAGGTTCCGGTGGCCACTTCCACCGGTTTGTCGGGATTGAATTCGAGCGGCAACGCGCAGACCTATCAGTCCATCAGCAACCAGAGCACGGGAACCACGCTGAGCATCATGGCGCACATCAACTCGAGCGGCGTGGTGACGATGATTATCAACCAGCAGGTGAGCGCGCCGCAGGGGTCGAACGACTTGGGCCAGGAGTTCTCGAACCGCTCCATGAGCACCCAGCTCACGGTGCAGGATGGCGACACGGTGGCCATCGGCGGGGCCATCCTGGAACAGAAATCGGAAGGCTGGAACGGCGTCCCGTATCTGAACCGGATCCCGATTGTGGGCGCGCTGTTCGGGAACAAGACCGTCAGCACCTCGCGCACCGAGCTGATCATCTTTCTGACCCCGCGCGTGATCTACGACACCAACCAACTGATCGACGCCACCGACGAGATCCGGAGCAATCTGAAGCGGGTGAGCAAGCTGATGAGGGACGATCACCCGTAGCGCGGGCCGTGGCGCGCGCAGTCTTGCGTGCGGGGTCGAGATTAGATTAGATTCGTCTCGACCTTTTCCCCCGGGACTCCCCCGGTAGCACCGGCGGTCTCTTGCCGCCGGTGTGCTGTGTCGCAATAGAGACAGCGCCGCAACAGAGACAAAGAAAAGACACCGGCGGCTGAGACCGCCGGCGCTACCGGCTCCGGGCGCTACCCTTGCTGCTCCCACTGGGATTCCAACAGCCGGGAGTATTCGCCTGAGGCGTACAACTGGAAGCGGAAATTGGCGGTGGTGATGGCGCTGTGAGGCTCGGCCTCCATGAATCCCCGATAGAGCAAGTCGCCGTAGTTGTGGTAGTTGAGGAGGAAATCCCTGGAGAGTACCTCCAGCGGCGGCGGCGCGCCGAACAGCGAGTTGAAACCGATGGCGCGGCAGAAGATCGAGAGATAGTCCGTGACTCCCCAGCGAGTGAGCTTCTCCTGGACCTCTTCCGGCGGGCAGACGGTGATCAGGCGGGCGAAGCTTTGGCGGCGAACGCAGGCGTTCTGGAGTTCGGGGACGCGCGAGGCCCATTCCGCGCATTGTTCGAGCCAGCGCATCACGTCCTTGCCAATGAAAAAAAGCATGCGAAGTTCCGCATAGCGGCCGGCCAGCACGCGGCGGTACAGGGCTTCGTCCTCGGTTCCATCCCGCGCGGCCAGACCGGCCAGCATCAAGGCAGCCTTCGAGTTTTCGATCAGTGTGGCCGCCGAAACGCGTTCGCTGAACGGATGCAGAATCAGCGGCGGGAGGTCCCATGCGGCACCGCCGAAGTCATTCGTGGGCGTAGGCATTTGGCTCCAGCATCCTTATCGGCTACCGGCAACGAGAACATTAGGGCCGCGCACCGGCAGCTCCGTCGTCCGCCTTTCTTAAGTAAGATCTAAACCCAAGAATCGAAGGGCATTGCCATAGCAGATATCGCGGATTACGGGCCCCACCAGGGCGTCGGAATCGGGCAGTTCCCCGTTCTCCATGTCCCTGCCGAACAGGTCGCACAGCACGCGCCGGAAGTACTCATGGCGCGGATAGGACATAAAGGACCGCGAATCGGTGATCATGCCGATGAAACGCGAAATCAGGCCGCAGTTGGAGAGCGCGTTCATCTGCCAGGTCATGGCTTCCTTCTGATCGAGAAACCACCACCCGCTGCCGAACTGGATTTTGCCGGCCACCGAGCCATCCTGGAAATTGCCGATCATGGTGGCGAGCACGTAATTGTCGGCCGGGTTCAGGTTGTAGAGCACCATCTTGGGGAGCGCGTTTTCGCGGTCCAACCGGTCCATGTAAGTGGCCAGAGCGTCGGCCTGCGGCCAGTCGCCAATCGAATCGAAGCCGACATCGGCGCCAAGCTGCTGGTAGCGCCGTGTGTTGTTATTGCGCCGCGCGCCGAGGTGAAGCTGTTTGGTCCACCCCTTGGCGGCATCCCAGCGGCCGAATTCGAGCAGCAGGAAGCTCGCAAAACGCGCCTGTTCGGCGGGTGTCGCCGCCTGGCCGTTGCGGGCCTGATCGAAGATCTGAGCGGCCTCCTTTTCGTCGCAGATCTCGGCGAAGGTGACGTTCAGACCGTGATCGGAGAGGCGGCTGCCCATCTGGTGGAAGAAATCGTGCCGGCGGGCGAGCGCATCCACGAAATCGTGGAAGCTCGCGATGGACGCGCCGCCTACGCCCGCGAGCTTCTCGACCCAGGGATTGAACAGCTCGGGCAGATGGACGTTGAACGCCTTATCGGGGCGAAAGGCGGGGAACACCTTGGTAGCCAGACCGGAGGCGGCCAGCGCCTTGTGGGAGGCCAGGTCGTCGGTGGGATCGTCGGTGGTGCAGAGGGCGGCGACGTTGAACTTGCCGAGGATGCCCTGGGCGCGCAGTTCGCCGGTGGCCAGCAGTTCGTTGGCGCGGTCCCAGATGCGTTGGGCGCTCGATTCGTCGAGCAGTTCGTCGATGTCGAAGTAGCGCTTCAGCTCCAGGTGGGTCCAGTGATACAGCGGGTTGCGCAGGGTATTGGGCACGGTGCGGGCCCAGGCCAGGAACTTCTGGTAGGGGTCCACCGCCCCGGTGCAAAACCGCTCGTCCACGCCGTTGGAGCGCATGGCGCGCCACTTGTAATGGTCGCCCTCCAGCCAGATTTCGGACAGGTTGGCGAACTGCCGGTTGCCGGCCAGATCGAGCGTCGGCAGGTGGCAATGATAATCCAGAATGGGCTGACCCTCGGCGTACTCGTGATAGAGCCGCCGCGCGGTTTCGTTGCTCAGCAGAAAATCGTCGTGGATGAAAGACATGGACCAACCGCCTCGAATGGAGCAGCATAGCATGCTGCCGGGAAGGCGGATCTATGGAAGGCGCGTGCGCAGCGGTTTCGGAAATGGCGCGAAACAGGACTTTGCGCATTGGAGTGGATTTGAGCCGTGGGAGAGGCGGCGATCCTGCAGGCCGTTGAGCGACGGGGAGCCTCGATGGGGTATCACTCCATGGA
>JBAVIH010000523.1:0-1636 GCA_049686695.1 Bryobacteraceae bacterium
GATGGCATTTCGCCTGCTGATCTTCATGAACTCATTGCCTCCTGTATATGCGCCTAGAAACTGACTGTACCACCCGGGGCCGCGATCTGCAGCGACCGGTTGAAAGCGTTCGAAGACCCACCGGGTAATGGTGGGAGCGAGATTCAGCATAACAAGTAGGTGCGATAAAGTCAACGCAAACAACGCGCGCCCTTAACAACGGACGTCCTTGCAAGTTATGGACAATCTCAACCGTCTTTTGTACAATGAGTATCGTTTACTTCAACGGCATCCAATTATGAAGAGCAACTCTGAAGTGTACATCGACCGCCAACTCAATGCTGACGACCTGATCGTCATCGCCGGCGCCGGCGGGTTCATCGCCGGGGCCTTGGCCCGCTATTTTCACAACCTGGGATTCACCCGCATCCGCGGTATCGACCGCAAGCCGCTGCCGGAATGGTACCAGCGCGTGCCGGGAGTGGAATCGCTCTCCATGGACCTGAGCGAGAAGGCCAACGCCATCCGGGCGGTGGAAGGAGCCGCGGAAGTCTATAACCTGGCGGCCGACATGGGCGGCATGGGATTCATCGAGCACTTCCGCGTGGAGTGCCTGCGCAGCATCCTGGTGAACACCCACCTGATCGACGCGGCCTGGCGCGCCGGGGCCGAGCGCTATTTCTTTTCCTCCTCGGCGTGCGCTTACAATACGGATTTGCAGAAGGACCCCCACGTCCGCGCGCTTAAGGAATCGGACGCGTATCCAGCCATGTCGGAGCGTGGCTATGGCTGGGAGAAGCTGATCTCGGAGATGTTCTGCCAGGAGTATTGGGCCGAGCGGGGCCTGGAAACCCACTTCGCGCGGTTCCACAACATCTACGGTCCGAATGGCACTTGGTTCGGTGGGCGCGAGAAGGCTCCCGCCGCCATTTGCCGCAAGATGCTCGAGGCCATCGACTCCGGCCGGCACTCGATCGAGATCTGGGGCGATGGCACGCAGACGCGAAGTTTCTGTTTCATCGACGATTGCGTGTTGGGCATCGACCAGATTATGCATTGCGACCGGCTCATCGCCACACCCATCAACCTGGGATCGAGCGAGCTGGTCTCGATAGACGACCTGGTGAGCATGGTCGAGGAGATCGCCGGTGTCAAACTGACGCGCACGTACGATCCGAATGCGCCCAAGGGCGTGGCCGGGCGGAACAGCGACAACACCTTCATCCGGCAGGTTCTCGATTGGGAGCCGCAGACCACTCTGCGCACGGGCATGGCGAAGACCTATGCCTGGATTGCCGGGCAGTTCGCGGACCGCAAGGCCGGCAAGCGAGTCGTGAGGGACTAAATGCCTGGAGCTCTTGCTTTCGAACGCCCGGCAAAACCGGTGGCAGCCGACATCAGCAACTTGATCGGCAGGATCCCGCACCGGCTGGCGCTGGCGGGTGGCTGGATCGATCAGCCCTTCATCTCCGCGCTGAATCCCGACCCGCCGGGGTCCATGGTAGTGGTCAGTCTCGAACCCGATCGCTGGTTTATGGACCGCGCCGGGATTGCGAGCGGCACCCGGAAAGTGTCTATGCGCATATGGAACGGCGTACTGCCGGACCGGCCGCGCGAGCACCTGGTCCGCGAGCTTTACCAGGCCGAGAACGACGGG
>JBAVIH010000524.1:0-4642 GCA_049686695.1 Bryobacteraceae bacterium
GCGCGCGGCAGGCGGGGCAGCCATGCCAGGCAGGCCACCGCGCCCAACGGCATATACAGCAGCAGGTTGATCGCCACGTCGCGCGCCGCGAACCGGTCCCACGCGGCCGGCCAGGAGTGCAGCAGAACCGCCAGCGGCTCGGGCCGCCCGCCGAACGTGAAATGCCACGGGTAGAGCGATCCGTACACGATGATCGCCACCACCAGCAGCAGCAAGCGGCGCATTTACGGCTCGAAGAAGCGCCGGAAGCGGATCAGATCGACCAGCGCGAAGATCAGGTTCACCAGTCCCAGCCCGCTGATCGCCCCGCGCAGGTACGGGCTCGACCAGTATTCCCGCGCCTCGGGCACTTGCAGCACGAAGGAATTCGCTTCCCAGAATCCGCTCCAGGGGAAAATCAGCAGGAAGAAGCCCATGCCGGTGCAAATGCCGATCAGCGCCGCGGACCCCAACATGTGGTACCAGCGGTAGACCGGGCGCTCCGCGTCAACCGGCGGCCGATGGTTGTCCGGAACCTCGGGAACCGGCGCCGCCGGCATCATACGGCTGCCGCCGTCTCGAAGAGCTCCAGTTGCCGGCCGCCATCGAACAGGCCGCGGGCGTGCGCGCGCACGGGATCGAAGCTCAAGCGGTGCAAGGGCGTGGGGCCGAATTCGCGCAGCGCGCGCAGGTGCTCGGGCGTCGAGTAGCCCTTGTGGGAAGCCAGGCCGTACGCCGGGAAAACCGCGTCCCACACCCGCATCAACTCGTCGCGCCAGACTTTGGCGACGATCGACGCGGCGGCGATGGCGTGGCAGCGGGCGTCCCCTTTGATCAGCGCGCGCTGCGGAACGTCCACATCCAGCGTCACGGCGTCCACCAACAGGAAATCGGGCGCCGGGATGAGGCGGCCGGCGGCCATCCGCATGGCTTGCCGCGAGGCCTGGTAGATGTTGATGGAATCGATGGTGGCCGCATCCACCGCGCCCACCGCCCAGGCCACCGCTCGGTCGCGGATGCGCGCGGCGAGCGTTTCGCGGCGCTCCGGCGGCAGCAGCTTACTGTCGTTGAGCCCGCGTATGGGCCGGTCGGGAGAGAGGATCACGGCGGCCGCTACCACCGGCCCGAACAGCGCGCCGCGGCCAACTTCATCCACGCCCGCCACGCCGCGAAAGCCGCGCGCGCGCAATTCGCGCTCGATGGTGGCTTCACAACGGATTTTGCCACACGCCGCGTCGGGCCGCATGGGTTCCGAACGCTATTCGCGCTCGCGGAGACGGGCCGCTTTGCCCTTCAGGTCGCGCAGATAGTACAGCTTGGCGCGCCGGACGCGCCCGGTGCGGACAACGTCGATGTGGTCGATGATGCGGGCATGCAGGGGGAAGATGCGCTCCACGCCCTGTCCGAAGCTGACCTTGCGAACCGTGATGCTTTCGCCGAGTCCCGTGTTGTTGCGGGCAATCACCGTGCCTTCGAATGCCTGTAGCCGTTCCTTGTCGCCTTCCTTGATCTTGACGTGGACGCGAATGGTGTCGCCCGGCCGGAACGTCGGAACATCGGTCCGGACGTTCTTTTGAATAAACTTCGTCAACAGCGTGTTCTGCATTTGGAGATGTCCTTAAACTGTTTATTTTACAACGGCGAGGCAGAGGTTTGCTGGAGGATAGCTGGCCGAGCCATTTGTGGCGCAGGCTGTCCAGCCTGCCGGGCCGGGACTCGTCTCGGCTTTTCTTCGCCGCGAGTTCCGCCGCCCCTGCTTGCTACAATCGGAAGTTCAACACGCATGTCTGAAGATTTTCTACGGGAGCTGGCCGCGGGTCTCGAGCGGATTCGCGCCGCGCGCACCCTCGAGGAACTGGAAGCGGCGCGCGTCGAGGTGCTCGGCCGCAAGGGCTCGCTCGCCCTCGCCGGCAAGGAAATGGGCAAGCTGCCGCCGGCCTCGCGCGCCGCTTTCGGCAAGCTGCTCAACGACGCCAAGCGGGAGCTCGAACAGGCCTACGAAGGCCGCAAGCGCAGCTTCGACGAAGCCGCGCTGGCCCGCCGCCTGGACGCCGAATGGCTGGATCTCACGCTGCCCGCTCCCGGCCCGCGCCGCGGCCACCTGCATCCCATCACTCGTATCCAGCGCGAGCTCGAAGAGCTGTTCCGCTCGCTCGGTTTCGCGGTGCTCGACGGGCCCGAGGTGGAAACCGAATATCACAATTTCGACGCGCTCAACATCCCGGCCACTCACCCGGCGCGCGACATGCAGGATACCTTCTGGCTGGAGGGCGGCAACCTGCTCCGCACCCACACTTCGCCGGTGCAGGTGCGCGGCATGGAGCTGCTGGGCCCGCCCCTGCGCATGATCGCGCCCGGCCGGGTCTTCCGCAACGAAAGCGTGGACGCCTCCCACGAGCACACCTTCTATCAACTCGAGGGCATGATGATCGATCGCGACGTTTCCGTCGCGCACCTGCTCTATTTCATGCGAACTCTGCTGGCCGCCATCTTCCACCGCGAGGTCACCGTGCGGCTGCGGCCCGGATATTTCCCCTTCGTCGAACCGGGCTTCGAGTTGGATATTCAATGCCTGATCTGCGGCGGCCCGGGCTGCCCGGTGTGCAAGCAGAGCGGCTGGGTGGAGCTGCTGCCGTGCGGCCTGGTGAATCCCAACGTGCTGCGGATGAGCGGCATCGATCCCGGCGAGTGGAACGGCTTCGCCTTCGGCCTCGGCCTGACGCGCCTGGCCATGATGCGTTACGGAATTGACGACATACGCCATTTGCAGGGCGGCGATTTGCGATTCTTGGAACAGTTTTGACGGTGCGATCTTGAAATTCTCTTACAACTGGATTCGCGAGCTGGTGGACAACCTGGATTGCGCGCCGCCGCGGCTCGAGCGGCTCATCACCATGAAGACCGCCGAGTGCGAAGGCATCGAACCCGCCGGCGCACTGCTCGCCGGCGCGAAGCTCGCGCGCGTGGAAACGGCCGAGCCCATCGGCGCCGGCCACAATGTCAAAGCTATCGTGGACCTGGGCCCGCTCGGCCGGAAAACGGTGGTCTGCGCAGCCCCCAATTGCCGGCCCGGCATCACCAGCGTGTGGGCGCCGGTCGGCAGGAAAACCATCGACGGCGTCGAAAGCGATGGCATGCTGGCCAGCGGCGCCGAGCTGGGCATCAACAAGGACCACTCCGGCATTCTCGAAATCGCCGGCGCGCCTGGCGATCCGGTGCCCGGCTGCGCACCCGACAGCATCATCGAAATCGACAACAAATCGCTCACCCACCGGCCGGACCTGTGGGGCCACATTGGAATGGCGCGCGAGGTGGCGGCCATTCTGGGGTGCAAACTCGTCGATCCGGTCAAGCCGGACCTGCTGCCACGCGGCGAAAGCCGGGTGAAGATCGTCATCGAAGATCTCGACCTGTGCCCTCGGTACAGCGCGCTCGAATTCGATAACATAACCGTGCAGCCGTCGCCGGCCTGGCTGCAATACCGGCTGAGCGCGCTCGGCCTGAACCCCATCGGCAACATCGTCGATATGACTAACCTGCTGATGGCGGAGCTGCCCCAGCCGACGCACGCGTTCGACGCCGACCGGCTCTCCGGCGACACCATCTTCATCCGGCCCGCGTATCCTGGCGAAAAGTTCCGCGGCTTGAACGACGAGGACTACACGCTCGACCCAAGCAACCTGGTAATCGCCGACGCTTCCGGCGCCATCGCGCTGGCCGGCGTGATCGGCGGCGCGTCCACCGCCATCAGCGATACGACCACGCGGGTGGTGCTCGAAAGCGCCAACTTCCAGGCTGCCTCGGTGCGCAAGACCTCGTCCGCGCTGAAGCTGCGCACCGACGCCTCCATCCGCTTCGAAAAAGCCCAGGACCCCGCCAACACCGTGCGCGCCCTGGCCCGCGCGGTGGAACTGCTGGGCGAAATCTCGCCGGGCATTCGCGTGGTGGGTGGCGTGGCGGACCAGAGGAAAAAGCTGCCCGCGCCGCCGCCCATCGAGTTGCGCCTCGAGTGGTTATCCCGCAAGCTGGGCCGCTCGCTCGAGCCCGCCGAGGTCCGCCGGATTCTCGAGCGCCTCGAGTTCGGCGTCGCCGAATCGAAGCCCAGTGTGTTCACGGTTTCGGTGCCCTCCTGGCGCGCCACCAAGGATGTTTCGCTCGCCGACGACCTGGTGGAAGAGGTCGGCCGCATGGTCGGCTACGATTCCATCGCCCCGGTGGCGCCGCTGGTGGCCGCCGCCGTGCCGCCAGCCAACCCCGAGCGCAGGTTCCAGCACGAAGTGCGCGACGTGCTGGTGGATCTGGGCTTCACCGAGGTCTACAACTACTCCTTCGTCAGCGAGGAATCCGTGCGCGCGTTCGGCTTCGCGCCCGGGGAGCACGTGCGCGTTGCTAATCCCATCGCCAGCGACCAGGCGCTCATGCGCGCCTCGCTGCTGCCGGGCCTGTGGGGCAACCTCAAAGAAAACAGCAAGCACCGCGAGGTGTTCCGCATTTTCGAAATCGGGCTGGAGATTCACAAGCGCGAGCTCGGCTTGCCCGAGGAAGTGCCCCACCTGGTTGCGGCGGTGTTCGCGCGGCAGGGCGATGGCGCGGCGGGCCTGGACGAAATCCGCCACGCGGCCGAATGCCTGATGCCGGGAGCGCAGGCGCACCCGGCCGCGGC
>JBAVIH010000525.1:0-8119 GCA_049686695.1 Bryobacteraceae bacterium
GGCCTCTGAGTCGGCGCTCGGGTCGCGTCCCCGCGGAGCCCTACCCTCCGCTCAGGTGCAACCAGTGTAGCCGAAAACCATCAACCAACCGAAAGCCGTTTACACAAAACTCTTGACACTGCCCAGAAAACGGCCTGCGTTGGGAAAGACGATAGATAAACGCGCTTCATGGTCCGATCCTCTCTACGTGTGTTCACTTCTGAAGGCCACCCGGGCGGGCCTTTTCGCAATGTGATCCCTGGTTATAGCGAGTAGGCATTTAAGAACTTTCGATCTGTCCAGATTTGTTGTGGGCTTCCTTGGCAAGCTTGTAAGCTTGATCCGAGTACTCCAGCGCTCATTCCGAATGGCAGATTGCCGCTGTGTAATCGCCTTTTTCGTTGTGTTCGGCAGCAGTACGATGGGCCTTTGCCGCAAGATCGTGCTGCTCTGCTGCTTTCCGGTGTGCCTCGTGCATGCGGTTTCCTCCTGGGGAAGCGCCGGCAACTCTCCTCTTATATGCACGAAACCGACCAATCTTCTTTCGGGATCGGAGAATTCTCCCTGGCATGGCCCTGGATGGCCGAAATCTTGACGAGCGCGCAATCCGATGGGCGATTCCAGGCGACAAAGCTCGCATCACGCCGGCCTCTTCCCTCGCCATTAGCGGCTCGGATTCTTGCATGCAGCTTTGACATGCGCTTCCCAGTGCGGAGTTTGCACTCGCCGTGGCAGATTCTGCATCCATGAGCCAGCGGCACGACGGAGTCTTTCTCGCCCAGAGGTTGGTGCTGCGCGTGCACTGATTGCTGTGCCGCGATTTCGACTGTGCGTTGAGCACGCTGAGCGAACGCAACGAAGTGGACGCGACCTGATCGTGCGCATTCCAGGGCCCGTCCTTGAGTCGGCGCACTGGTGTGTGGATCGCTGGTAGCGAAAATGCAGTTAACAACTGCCCGGGAGGGCGAAGGTAATGTTAACGAATGCAACGAATTTGAAAGGTCTAGTGATCCGAGCGACCGATGGCGAACTTGGAACGGTAGAGCAGTTCTATTTCGACGACGAGACTTGGGCCATCCGCTACCTCATAGTAGATACCGGCGGCTGGCTTGGCGGCCGGCGAGTGCTGATCTCGCCATTTTCCGTAATCCACTCCGACTTGGTGGCCGGGCGGCTGGATGTGGCGTTGACGAAGAAGCAGGTGGAGCATAGTCCTGACACCGACATGCACAAGCCCGTCTCCCGGCAGCACGAGGCCGCCTACCTCGGCTATTACGGGTATCCCTATTATTGGGGTGGTCCGTATCTGTGGGGCACAGCATACTACCCCACGGGTGTGGCTGTTTCAGCAACTCCTTCCGCGGAAACGCTGGCGGACCGGATCCGGCGAGAGTCGACGGATTCGCATCTGCGCAGCAGCGAGGTTGTCACTGGTTATAGCATCGAGGCAGTTGATGGTGAAATCGGCCATGTGGACGGATTTGTCGTGGACGATGAAGCTTGGGCGATCCGCTACATCGAGGTGGCAACGAGGAATTGGTGGCCGGGCAAAAAGGTGCTGGTTTCACCCGCGTGGATTGAGCGGGTGAGCTGGCCGGATTCTAAAGTCTATGTCGGCCTCACCCGGGAAGCCATCAAGAACGGCCCGGAGTACGTCGAGTCCGCGCCGATTACGCGAGAATATGAAAACCGCCTCTACTTTCACTACGGCCGGCCGCCATATTGGCTGCACGAAAACGAACGCAAGCCAGCATATTCCCACAGCGGCGTTTAGGTTCGGGCATGGGCGTCCGGTACGGCGGATGCCCATGCTGTCGGTCCTGTTGCTGCGAGACACAACTTGCGTGCTTTGAACTTAGACGAGTATCAAACGGAAAGCCGCGGGCCAACCTGCATCACATGGCCTAGGACCTCTCACGAGGGCTATTGAAGGACTCGCCGCGATTTGGGTCAGAATGTACTCGGAGAAAGGAATTTACCGTGGTGGACCACTCCTTGGAGAAGACGACGATCCTGCTCTTGGTCTCCGATCCGGTTGTACGTTCGATTCTTAAGGAGACATTGGAATGCGCAGGATACACTGTCTTGGCCGCCGGCGACCTTGGGCGGGCGGTAGACCGGTTGAAGGAGTGCACGCCCGATCTGCTGATAACCCGCACCTATGTTGAGAGTTTACCGGGGCACGAGGCAGCCATGTATCTGCGTACGAAGTGCTCAGAAATGAAAGTTCTAATGCTCGGCGGTCTTCTTGATGACGAGCGGCTTCAATATCGAGCCGTGGAGCAGGGATTTGAGGTATTCCCAAAGCCGTATACCGCGGCTGTGTTGCTCCAGGAAGTGAAGGCCGTCTTAAGCAGACCGCGCAGATGAACAGGAGGAGCCTGCGCGATTGAAGGGAATACTAAGTCCGACTTCATTTCCTTTCAAGAAAAAGGGCCGGTCCCGCCGGAGGAGGTCGGGGCCGGCCCCAGAGTGCTTCCCAACACTCGCGGAACTCGGCCGGCGCCCGCCATGCGGTCTGGCTGGCGTTCTGGGGGATATACTCCATCCGAAGAGTGGGAAACGCGGGGCGTAGAGAATATTCCGCAACCACCAGGCTCTCCTCGAACATCTCAACCCGTTCTGGAACAGCCATTTCGCGTAACACCATGATGGCTGGTTCTACTGACCCAGCTTCGCCAGAACCAGCGCCAACGAGCTGTCGTGATCTGGTACCGACCTGCAGTCTTTCTTGCGCGCCTGCCAGAGCTGCTCAACAAGATCCAGATTGGACTCGGCAACTTCGCTTTGGCGGGCGACGCCGACATGAGCCTTCAGCGCCTTCCCGGCTTCGTCGAGTAATTCCCGCAATTCCGGCGAGGGATTCCGGCCGAGGCATTGACTGATGTCGTCGATCGTAAGCTCAATAAGCTTAAGGCTTCGTCGGAATCGCTCTGGCGGACCGAGGCCACGCATGGTTGGATCAAGCGCAAGCAGTTCGTCGCAAAGGTCGAGATGTTGCCGTGTGACCTGGTCATCAGGCGCCAACCGCAGCGCAGCCTGGAAATTCCGCTGTGCCGCGCGATAGTTGCCTAGGCCGAATTCCGCCTCGCCGAAGCCGGCATGTGCTTCCGCATTCGCAGGGGCGTCACGCAGAATCCCGCGAAATACTTCCGCGGCGCGGGCCGGAGATCCGGCAAGGAGGAACAGCCGGCCGATCCGTGTTCGTGTCCTCGGATCGCCGGGAGCCTGCTCCTGCAACGGCAGCAACTCGGCGAGCAGCTCTTCTTTGGACTTGTGCTGCGCCAGTAGTTCGACCAATTCGAACCTCACGCGGAGCCGGTTTCCTGCCGGATCCTGGTTCCAACGGCCATCGATGGCGCGATGAAAATAGGAGATGGCTTCCTGGAATCGGCCCTCACCCACCAGCACACGGCCCATCGTCAAACTGGCCAGACCGTCGGTGGAGTCGCTCTGCAATAACTCTGCCAGGGTCGTTTCGGCATCGGCGGTTCTTCCGGCCGCGAACTGCGCCTGCGCGAGCAGTCGCCGATAGTCGCGGTTGCCGCGCGCATTCGCAATCGCGTCTTTGATTCGTTCTATCGCCTCCGCGTCTTTCCCCCTTTGCATCAAAACGCGCCCTTGTTCAAATTCACGGGCCGCCTCAACCCTGGTTTCCGCCCGCTCCGTCCTGGCGAGAAAAGTGTCGGCCACAAAGAGTGCTGCGATCGCGACCAAGGTCAACCCAAACGTCTCCAGAAAAGAGCGTCCGGCGGGGGGCTTCGTCATGATTCGGCTCGCTCCATCGAGTTGCCCCGTTTCGTCACGCCGTAGGCGTCCAGGATGTCGTCCAGTGCGATAATGCCTATCAACTGCCGCAAGTTCGCCCGGCTGACGACGGGAAGAACATTCAGGCCGCTGGTGCCCATCCGTTCGAGCGCCAGGCTCAGGCTGTGGTCGGGATAAGCGTGCGGAATGTTTTCGGCGGTGGTGCGGCCACTCTCGAAATCTTCGCCGAGAATCTGCGCGACCCTCTGGTTCGACGCTCCGTCGTCTACGGCCTGTTCGAGGTCGCTGCTCCGGACCATTGCCAACAGCCCTCCCGCGTCAGCGATGGGCCAGGCATCGAACGCGCTGTCCTTCATTTGATGGAGGACCATCGCAATCGTCAGGTCCGGCGATACGGCCACCGGTGCCGGACGCATTGCCTGCCGCACCTGAACCCGCTCGGCATGGGAACGGGATTGCGCGGTGGGCAGGTGTACACCCTCTTGGGCGGAGAGCGCTTCATAGATCGGCTGCCTCTGGAGCTTGTGCGAAATGAAGTACGCGATCAAGTTAGAGATCATCAGCGGCACGATGATCGTATAATCGCGCGTGATCTCGAAAATCATGAACACCGACGTCAGCGGCGTGCGCACAACACCGGCGAACGCGGTTCCCATGCCGACGAGTGCATACGCGCCAGGGCCTGCCGTGTAGCCTGGGAACAGCCTCTGGGCGACGCCCCCAACGGCCGCGCCCGTCATCGCGCCGATGAACAGGCTCGGCCCGAATATGCCGCCGGCGTTGCCGGACGCATAGCAAACCGCGGTCGCAACGATCTTGAGCACGGCTAACAGCACTACAAGTTTCAGAACAATGTCACCGTTCAGCACTTTCTCTACGTGGCTATAGCCGACCCCTAATACTTCGGGCACGAAGTAACCGATCAGCCCGACCGTCAGACCGCCTACGACCGGCTGAAACCAAACCGTCCATTTTGGCAAGCGCATGAACCACGCGCGGAGTCCGAGCAGAAGTTTGACGAAGCAAACCGATCCCAGCCCACCTACCACGCCGAGCACGGCGTAGACGCCAAGTTCCCCAGTGTGCACCAACCGATAACCAGCCACGTGGAAGAGAGGGTCGTCGCCCAAGACCAGGTGTAAGACCATCCAAGAGGTGGCTGAACTCAACACCACGGAGCCCAACACGGCGGCGTGCAAATCGCCCATGATCTCTTCGAGCGTGAACAAGACCGCCGCGATCGGAGTATTAAACGCCGCCGCCAGCGCCGCCGCGCAACCAGCCGGGACGAGGGCCTTCACGCCTTTCGGATCGAGTCCCAGGTTTCGCGCGACCACCGATGCGAGTCCCGCGCCTACCTGGACCGACGGCCCTTCCCGACCGAGCGCGATTCCGCTCGCAAGCGAGGCCGAGCAGCAGAAGAATTTCCCCAGTACCGTCCGAAACCGGATCCGTCCGTCGTTGATGAATAGCGCGAACCTGGTTTGCGGGATTCCGCTGCCTCGCGCATACGGAAAATAACGCCACAGAAGATAGCCCGTGCTGAGCGAGCCGAGTGCGGGAACCAGGATGCGACGCCAACCCGATCCCCCCGCCGGATACATTCGGGCCGCGAGCCGGCCTGTTAGCAGGATAAAGGCCACTACAACCAGGCCGACCAGGGCGCCGATCACCAGGCTGAACACGAGCGAGAGCTGGTCTTCGCTCTGTCGCAGTCCCTCCAGGCTCCGGCTTAGCCTCGCGGTCCAGGACGGTCGCCGATTACTATCCATCCGCAGCTTCCATGGAGAACCCGGACCATTCAACCCCTCGTTGCGAAACCCTCATCAATCGTATCCGTGCAGCTCGAGTCCTGGCAGCTCCGCGGGCGCCGGGAGCGCTGCAGCCTCCTGGCCCGGCCGATTGACCTACGATGCTATTCTACTCCGCAAAGCGAAAAACGTGTGCCCGCGCGAGAGATCGAAGCACTAATGCGCCTGCGCCACCGCAACGATGTGGGCACGGCGATTCCGCTGCCAGCAGCCTTCGTCGTGCTCCTCGCAGACGGGGCGTTGTTTGCCGTAGCTGACCACGTTGAGTTGCGCAGCGGGGATACCGACCTGGACCAGGTAGTCCTTGGCGGACTCGGCACGCTTATCGCCGAGCGCCATGTTGTACTCGGCGGAACCGCGCTCATCGCAATGGCCTTCGATGGTCAGCTTGTAGCTCGGGTAATCCTTCAGAATGTCTCGCAGCTCCGCCGAGTCCGCCTGGAGCGCTTTCAAGGCACCGCCGATTCGGACCGGACGAACAGGGACCTTGTGCTCGTCATTGAAGAGAAGGTGCCGAATATTCATATTACGGAAACTCGTGGGCCCAACCCTGATGACGTTTCGAGCCTTACCTGCGGCACCATGGGGGAAGGGTGTGAAATGCAGGACGGCGGAGACAAGGCGAAGTATCTGCAGGCCTCCGACTGGCTGTTCGCACACGTCGGACGAGAAGCATTCCGAGGTCCATCGGCACACGACCGCGCGAAGAACGCGCCTGTCGTCCCGTCCAGGGCCGTGGTTGCTGCACCTTGATAACATGCGGCACAGCGCCAAAGCTGAGAATCTCGAACGAGGTGGTCCAGAACAGAACCCCGCCGTTCGGAGGCTCAGGCCGCCGAGGCAGCGTGGGGCTAGCACGACCTCACCGGCGCCCTGGTGCAACAACTGCACTTGAAATGCGAGATTTGCCGACCCGCCATCTGCGAATGCCGCTGCCAGGCCGGTCTCGCAGCCGTCCAAGGCCTTCAAGTGCGGCCCGCCATGCAAGTGATCTTCATATCCACGCGCACGCGGAGTGCCGTCCTCAACGAGCGTCCCGGAGGAAACCTCTTTCCTGCAAAAGCCGCTTGTGCTCGGCGATCCTCCCCATCTATTCCAACATCGGCGTCGGGCACACTGCTCTTGGTCTCCTTCCGGACATAAAGTCTTAGCCTTCCTCGCTCCCCTGCGTCCGAGTGGCGAATGAACTGCTATGAATGGCCTGGAGATTCGCCGTTGCGCTTCCAACTGCATCCAGGCCGATGGGGCTGCTTCCAAATGCAGCAACGGCGCATCGCTGCCTGCTTGGCCATTTGCAGACAATGCTCATTCACCAGGACTGGACATTTGCCCAGTTCCGCCGGCCGATATCGAAGGCTAACATTCGGAGTAGCGCTGCAGTGAGAAATCAATGAGCGGCCGACCAGAGGGGTGTGTTTCATCGCCGGAGCGGACCGCAGCGGTCCTTGCAGTCAGTCCTTCGCCCGCTGAGCGCGTTCGACTTCGAAAGATCCTCTCCCAGGAAAACTGGCGACTGTACGAAGCCTCAGACTGCTGTGAAGCTTTGCCGTTATTGCGCGACCAGAGTGTTCCGGTGCTCCTCTGCAAACATGATCACGTTGACGGCAACTGGGAAGACCTTTTGAACACCACGGCGAGCCTGCCGGCTCCGCCGAATCTTGTTGTGTTTACTCGTCTGGCCGATGAATCCCTCTGGGCGAAGGTGCTGAATGTGAGTGGCTTCGACGTGCTGATAACGCCTTTCGAGCCGGAGGAGATCTTGCGAGTTACCTTCGCTGCCTGGAGCCGCTGGCAATGCGACTTTGGCGCGAGCACCGTCAATAAAGCGGAGGCTGCGGACCGCGCAGTTGTATCCGCTGGAAAATGTTGTCGCACTGCCCGGTCGGACGGCCGGGACCTTAACGTGAGCGGTTGAATGATCTACCCTGGACGCCCTTGTGCATTCGATGCCAGGAAGCAGCCGATCGCAATGATGCGGGGGTTATCAGGAGCCGTTCACGAGGTTGACGCCGGTGCCGGCAGAACCCATACGGAAATGCAATAGATTCGAACTGGAAAGAAAGGAACGTAAGTCATGCTTGAAACGAACTCGGTAGTAGCCATTTATGAAACCCACACCCAGGCAGAGGAAGCGGTGAAGGAACTGCAGAGGTCTGGGTTTGACATGAAGAAAATGTCCATCGTCGGCAAGGATTATCATACCGACGAGCACGTCGTCGGGTACTATAACACCGGCGACCGCATGAAGTACTGGGGCAAGCAAGGGGCCTTCTGGGGAGGACTCTGGGGCATGTTGTTCGGCGCCTTCTTCATCATTCCAGGCCTCGGGCCGATATTAGTAGCCGGCCCGTTGGTCGCCTGGATCGTCGGCGCACTGGAAGGCGCCGTTGTGGTCGGCGGATTGAGCGCGCTCGGCGCGGGGTTGTACAGCATTGGCATCCCCAAGGACAGCGTCGTCCAGTATGAGGCAGCGCTCAAGTCCGACAAGTTTCTCCTTCTGGCCCATGGCACGGCGGACGAGGTGGCCAAGGCCAGGGACATCCTGCAGACGACGCAAGCAA
>JBAVIH010000526.1:0-5596 GCA_049686695.1 Bryobacteraceae bacterium
GGCGGCGGGGCACCCGCTCCCGGCGGCGGCGCCGCCCCACCCACCGGAGCTCCACATTTGGGACAGAATGCTCCTTCAGCTTGAGCACCACAGCTTGCACAGAACGGCATAAGACTTTCCTCCTTAAAGAACTCGCACCAAATTCGGGCAAATAGGAGCAGCCTATTTTCCCGATCCGCCAGGCAAGGCGCTCGGAAATTGCCCGGTCCACCCGCCCAGTCACATTACCACAGCCGCGGTGCATTTACCAGACCGGTGTGCGCGATTGGTGGGGCATGCTGTATCCAGCTTGCCCACGGGACGAAGAAACGTCTCGACGGTACATGCAAGAAACGCCCGCTATTGCGCTCGCTGCCACTCCTCCACATCGCCGTGGGCTTTGTCATCCGCGGCGTATTTCGTCAGAAAATCGCGCAGCGGGGCAGCCGCCGCCATTACCAGCATTTTGCCGCTGCCGCGAGCCCGGTTCGGCAGTTCCTGGGCGGCCTGCTGCCGGAGCCACTCCGAGTCCAGATACGTCCAGCGCAGGCTTCCGCTCGAAGCCAGTACCCGAACGAGAGTGTGTCCTGGAATCTGAAAATCGTCCGACGCCTGCGGAGAGAGGTCCAGCAGCCGGGCCTGGCCCGCTTGGAACAGGCGGGCATCGAACTTTCGCGAGCTATCATCGCTGACATAGGTGACGGTGTACGCATTGCCATCTCCGCGCCGGATGATGCAGAGATCGCCTCCCTTGCCGGCCTCCCACATACCCAGCAGGCTCGCGTCAAAGACTGCCTCTTGATCGGTCGCCGCCGGGTCCAGTGAGACCAGGGACGGGCTGTCACACCCGCCCAGAACCAACGCGCCCGCAAGGGCCAAAAGAACCATCGAAAACTTCATATGTATCGCCTCCATAAAGGAACAGCGATATCCGTGCGCGATTCTTGCAGCGATCAAAGCGCGGCCCACCATCCTTTCGGACACATCGCGGATGATAATGGTGTCTGACACGATGCCCTGCGGCTGGCCTGGAATCATCCTCAGTCTGACCCTATGCACTCCGTGCCTTGCCACTGGATTTCAGGCAGACACGGCTCGCCTGGCCGAGCACCTGAAACAACTTCGGGTGCACAAGATCCTCGAAATGTCCGCTATAGAGTTCAACCCAATCCAGAACGAGTACCTGGCCTGGATCGATTCCCGGATAAGGACCGGCGCCAGCGTGACAAGAATGAACGCGGAACTGGCAGCCGCCCATCTTCTTTCGGACGGTCCGCAAACGGTTGACGAGTGGTTCGACAAAAGCTACGCCGGCTTTCTCGGAGAGGTAGAAAGTAAGCCCCTCCATCCAGAGAACGGCCTGTTCGCAATCACATTTGGAATTCACGCAGGCGCCCACTGCGACCTTGACGAGACCCTGGTGCTCTACGCGCGCAACCCTATTCGTCGAATCGCGCGGATCAACGCGGAGAAATCGCACTCGCACGGATTCCGCCTTCGCGAGTTCGCCGTCGGTGAGGACAACCCGAGCCGCGGCAGAATGATAGGCTCCGCCTGGGTGGCCTCGAACTGCACCAGCACCTGGAACGGCAACAGCTTTCGTATCGATCTCCTTCGCGGGCGGTCGCTCGAGAATGTTCTTGATGAGGGAGTGGGGGCCCACTACGACGATGAGCTGAGGATCAGCATCGAAGGCGAGACAATCACCTTTAATTACACAACCGGCACAGGCGACAGTTCCGTTCTGACGCGCACGGCTATCGCGCGCTACCGGGTTCAAGAAGGCCGCGCAATCCGGCAAGCTCCGTTAGCGCCGTCGTACGGAGGCTTCATCGACGAGTGGCTAGGGATGGATGATACGGAGGCCACTCGCTGGAGTTCCCAGGAGGCAGCCGTTCAACATCATGACGCGGCGGCGAAGTCCCAAAAAAACATCTTCACATGGGAGCATGCCGCTGATTGCCCGGGGCCTCCGCACGCGCGGGAAATCGCTGTCCGGTGGAACGATTCCAAACAGGTGACCGTCTTTCTGATAACTTCGTCCAGCGCGGCGGAAATGCGGATGCTGTCGGTTTCGAACAAGCGTTCTCCAGCATGTCGCGAGATCGACATCGAGCACGATCTAGGAAGCATTATGGCTGAACCCTCCAAGTGAGACGATCCGGGCTCAACCCACAGCCCCCAAACGGCTTACCGCCATTTGCCTGCGCTCTCATTGAGTCACTCTGTTTTCAACAACTTAACGTCTCGCAGTGGGACAAATTTGGCCCACGTCGAGACGATCCGTTCAATCATCTTGCTATTCTATCTATGCGTGCTATCATAGAATCATGAACGCGCAAACTGCCGCTGACCGCATCCGCGAACACCTCAAGAAGCGATTCCTGGAGCCCGCCCGGCTCCGAGGCGAAATCACGGTTCGCATTGTCGCCGGCGATATCCACAAAGGTTTAGGCCTGCGGAACCAGGTGCCTAACGTGTGTCAGGTGCTGCGATCCCAGAAGTTTCTCAACGAGAATCGGCTTGTGCTGGAAAAGTTTGAAGGCCCTCCTTCCGGCCTCGGCACCACCGCTACCTTCACCTATCGGCTGGCGGCGGATGGCGCTACACAGCCGGAGCAGGAATCGTTGTTCCTGCGCCTCCGCGGCATCGCCAAGGATACCTTCGCGAGCCTCGGCGGCGGCGAAGAATTCATCCGCGGCGAGCGGGAGCGCTTCTACCAGCGTGAGGAAGGCCGTTGAGCCGGATCTACTGGGACACGATGTTGTTCGTGTACTGGTTCGAAGACAATCCGCAGTACGCGGGTCGCGTGGAAGAGATCTACCGCAAGATGCGGCAGCGGAAAGACAAGCTCCTGACCAGTGCATTCACGGTCGGCGAAATCCTGGCGGGATCTTACCGGCGCGGTCAAACCGACGAAGGCCGCAACATCCGCCAGTTGTTTGAGTCGTTCGAGGTCGAGCTGATCCCCTTCGCTGCGGAGACCGCGGAGCGCTACGGCCAGATTCGCGGCGGCTCCCGTGTGTCGCCGGCCGATGCCATCCACCTTGCCAGCGCCGCGCACGCCGGCGTGGATCTCTTTCTGACTAACGACCGCGAACTGCGCAACCTCGTCATCCCCGGCATCCACTTCATCGCCGGTCTCGACGTCAACCTGTTTTGAGCGACCGCCGCCATCCTCCTCCCCACTCTACAATTGAATGGAGGGGCGCCCGGAAGTGGAGAACAAGGAAATCGCGCGCGTGCTGGAGGAGACGGCGGACCTGATGGAGATCGCCGCCGAGGATGGGTTTCGCATCCGCAGCTATCGCAATGGCGCCACGGCGGTGGAAGGCTATCCCGAGCGCATCGCCGATATCCTCGCCGATCCGGCCCGCAAAGTCACTGACATCCCCGGCATCGGTAAGGGCCTCGCGGCGGTGCTCAACGAGATCGTCGATCACGGTTCCTGCGAGCGCCGCGATCTGCTCTTGCAGAAGTTCCCGCCCACCGCGCTCGAATTCCTCAAGATTCAAGGCCTCGGCCCGAAAAGCATCGCTCTCATCCTGGAGCATTACCGCATCAGCACCATGGACGAGCTGGAGCGGCTGGCGAAGGAGGAAAAGCTGCGCGTGCTGCCGCGCATGGGCGCCAAGCTGGAAGAGAAGGTGCTGCGCTCCATCGCCCAGTACCGCATGCGCAGCGGACGCTACCTGCTGAGCTACGCCGAGAGCGTAGCCGAGGAACTGGCTGGGATACTGCGCGGCCCAGGCGTCGACAGCGTCACTCCCGCCGGCAGCTTGCGGCGCGGCCGCGACACGGTGGGCGATCTCGACCTGCTGGTGACCGGCCCGGATTCGACGCCCGCGCTGGACCGCTTCGTCGCCTGGCCGCGCGTCGAGGAGGTGCTGGGCCGGGGCGAAAACAAGGCCAGCGCCAAGGTGGGCCGCGAGGGCTTGCAGGTGGACGTGCGCGCGCTGCCGCCAGCCAGCTTCGGCGCCGCCCTGCAATATTTCACCGGCAGCAAGGATCACAACGTGGCCCTGCGCACCCGCGCCGTGAGGATGGGCCTGAAGCTCAGCGAGTACGGTCTGTTCCGTTCGGATGATGATATTCGCGTGGCCGGCGAGACCGAAGCCGGCATTTACGAAGCGCTCGGCCTGCCGTGGATTCCACCGGAGCTGCGCGAAAACGCGGGCGAAATCGAAGCCGCCGAGGAAGGCCGGCTGCCCGAACTGATCGAGCTGGCCGACATGCGCGGCGACCTGCACATGCACACCGTCGAGACCGACGGCCGCGCCACGCTCCAGGAAATGGCCGCCGCGGCGCGCGACCGCGGCTACCAGTACATCGCCATCACGGACCATTCCAAGGCGCTGGCGATGGCCAACGGTCTGGACGAAAAACGCGTGGTCGAGTTCGCCCGGCAAGTGAGACAGATCAACCGCGACGGCCTCGGCATCCGCATCTTCTCCGGCATCGAGTGCGACATCCTGCGCGATGGCGCGATGGATCTGGCCAACGACGCGCTGGCCGAGCTCGACCTGGTGATCGGCAGCGTGCACAGCCACATGAACCAGGAATCCGCCGAGATGACCGACCGCTTGCTGGCCGCGCTCGAGTGCCCGCACCTGCGCATTATCGGCCATCCCACCGGCCGCATCCTGCTGCATCGCGATCCGTTCCCGTTCGATTTCGACCGAGTGGTCGCGGCTGCCGTCGCGCGCGGCGTGTGGCTCGAGATCAATGCCAGCCCGGAGCGGCTCGACCTGCACGGCCCGCTCATCCGCGCCGCTAAAGCCAAGGGCGCGCGCTTCACCATTTCCACCGACGCCCACCATCCTCAGCACCTGGCCGGCATGCGCTACGGCGTGCTGACGGCGCGGCGCGGCTGGCTCGAAAAAAGCGATATCATGAATACCCTGCCGGCGGATGAGTTCGCCGCCGCGCTCCAAACAAGATTATGAAAATCACCTCTTCCCGCGAAGTCTACAAGTGCAACCTGTTTCGAGTGACCGAGGACCGCGCGACCGACCCCAAGACCGGCTTCAAAATCAAGCGCTCCGTGGTGCGCCATGCCGGCTCGGCCGTGATGATGGCGGTCGATGGCCAGCGGCGCATCCTGCTGGTGCGGCAGTACCGGCTGCCGGCCGCCCGCTATATGTGGGAACTGCCGGCCGGGCGCCTGGATCCCGGCGAGAAGCCGCTCCAGGCCGCCAAGCGCGAGTTGATCGAAGAGACCGGCTACCGCGCGCGGCGCTGGACCAAGCTGGCGTCGTTCTTCGTCAGCCCCGGCTTCGTGGATGAGCGCATGACGATTTACCTGGCCGAGAACCTCATCGCCGGAGTGGCGACGCCGATGGATGACGAACGCATCGAAACCCGCTGGTTCCCCGCCACCGAAGTCGAACGGATGATCGAAACCGGCAAGCTGGATGACGCCAAAACCATAGTCGGCTTCTATCGGTGGCAGAAGAAGTAACTCGCCCGAGCCGTGGGGCAGATTGTTAACCCAGGTTCCGCAGTTTGAAGGATAAAGTCCTTGGTTTCTGCGGCGGCATGGGCGAGTTTCCACTACATCGCCGCTCGTTCCAGCGCGCTGGGCAGTTTCAACCCGAGCCGCTGGAGCAGGATCTGC
>JBAVIH010000527.1:0-5685 GCA_049686695.1 Bryobacteraceae bacterium
GTACCGCGCCACGTCTTACGCGCAGGGCCCCTATCCGCAGCCGCCGGCCGGCGCGGATCCGGGTGCGTCACCGGCGCCGGCTAAGGGCGGATTCGGCGCCAGCGCCCCGCCCAAACCGGATAGTCCAACTGAAGATTCCACGAATGGAGGTGCCGTATGAGACGCTCTCTCACCGGGCCGCTCATCCTGGTGATCATTGGCGGCTTTTTTCTGTGGCGCAATTTCCATCCGGAAGCGCCCGTCTACGAAATTCTCTCGCTCTACTGGCCGTTTCTGCTGATCCTCTGGGGCGTCTTGCGCCTGATCGAAGTCTCCTGGCCCGGCTCTCAGTGGAGAAGCAGCTTCAGCGGCGGCGAGGTGGTGCTGGTCGTGCTGATCTGCATTTTCGGCTCGGCGATGTGGGCCGGCTACCACAACGGGATCCACTGGTCCGGAGAGGGTCTCAATGTCTTCGGCAGTGAGTACGATTATCCCGTTTCCGCCAAGGCCCCGGCCGCCGGGATGAAGCGCATCGTCTTCGACATCGCGCGCGGCAACATCAAGGTGACTGGCTCGGACACCCAGGAGGTTGCGGTGACCGGCAACAAAGTGATCCGCAGTCTTGGGCGGGACGAGGCCGACCGCACCAACAACAGCACGCCGCTCGAGGTCGTACCCGAAGGCGATCACCTGCTGGTCCGCGCCAACCAGGATCGGGCGTCCAATAACCAGCGCGTCTCCGACGATATCGAAGTGACCGTGCCCAGGGCCATGGCAGTCGAAGCCCGCGCCCGGCGCGGCGATTTCGAGATCGGCGATATCGATGGCGATGTCGATCTCGGCGGCGCCCGCGGCGACGTCCGCCTGTCCCGCCTGGGCGGCAACGCTCGCGTGGAAGTGAACCACAGCGACACCATTCGCGCGGTGGATATCAAGGGCCACATCGACGTGCAGGGCGAGGGCTCCGACCTCTCGCTCGAAAACGTGCAGGGGCAGGTCACCATCAACGGGGCCTTTACCGGCACTTTGGATTTCAAGAACCTGGCCAAGCCGCTCCAGTTCGAAGGCGCCCGCAACACCGAACTGCACGTGGAGGCGGTGCCGGGCAACATCAGCATGGATATGAGCGAATTCACCGCCAACGGGCTGGTGGGGCCGGTGCGGTTCGTTACGCGCTCGCGCGATATCAAAATCGGCCGCTTCAGCCAGGCTATGACCATCGAAACCGAGCACGGCAACATCGAGCTCGAGCCGGGCATGCCGGTGCCCGCCATCGAAGCGCGCTCCGGCGTCGGCAACATCGAGCTGACGCTGCCCGAAAAAGCCGTATTTCACCTGGATGCCACCGCCGAGCGCGGCGATGCCACCAACGATTTCGGCCCGCAGATTCAGAAAGACACTTCCGGGCGCCGCAACACCTTGAAAGGGAAAGTGGGCGACGGCCCGACCATCCGGCTGACCGCCTCCCGCGGCGAGGTGGAAGTGCGCAAGGGCGATGAAACCGTGCGGCCGCCCGACGCTCCCACCGCGCCCGCTCCGCCGGCGCCGCCTAAGTCGGCCAAGGATCTCAAAGACTCCGAGATCAGCCAGTGAACCCCGGCCGCGGGGCGGCTCGGTCCGCCCCGCTGCTGGTCCTCTTCCTCGTCAACGTTCTCAATTTCTACGACCGGCAGGTGCTCGGCGCGGTTCTCGAACCGCTGCATCGCGAGTTCGGCCTTTCCGATACCCAACTCGCCACGCTGGCCACCGCCTTCACGCTGCTCTACGCGGTGGCCGGCTTGCCGCTCGGGCGGCTGGCCGATAGTTGGAGCCGCAAACGCCTGCTCGCCATCGGCGTCGGCGTGTGGGCCGCGCTCACCGCGCTTGGCGGCCTCGCTTCCAGCTACGGGATGCTGCTCGCGACGCGCCTGGGAGTGGGGATCGGCGAAGCCACCTGCGCGCCAGCCGCCACAAGCTGGATCGGCGACCTGGTGCCTGCCGAACGCCGCGCCCGCGCCATGGCCATCTTCATGATGGCCGTCCCTATCGGCGGCTTCCTCAGCTTCGCCATAGGTGGCCCGGTGGCGCAATCCTGGGGCTGGCGAGCAGCGCTGGTGCTGGCCGCCGTTCCAGCCGCGGCGCTGGTGCCCGCGCTGCTGGCGCTTCGCGAGCCGAGGTGGGGCAGCTTTCAACCTGCCAACACCCGCTTGCTGGCGGATGTCCCCACGCCCCCTGACACTCACAGCTCCAACGTGAGCCATAGCCGTTCCGACCCGAGCCACGATCGTGCGGGAGTGGAAAAACAACGGTTGGCAGGCGGAAGCGCCTGCCCCACCCCGAAGCAAAGTGGGCAAAGTGGGCAAAGTGGGACAGACGCTTTCGTCTGTCAACCCGCCAGCCTCAGCCCCTGGCTGCTGGCCCGCATCCCCGCCTTCTGGTGGATTGCCGCCTCAGGCGCCATCGTCAATTTCATGCTCTACAGCTTCTCTTTTTTCCTGCCGGCGTTTCTCACCCGCTATCACGGTCTAACGGTGGCGCGCGCCGGCGTCTGGAGCGGAGTTGGATCGGGCGCCGCCGGCGTTCTCGGAGCGCTGGCCGCCGGTTACCTGGGCGATCGGGTGACCCGCGACCTCGGCCGCCGCCGCCTTCTGCTGGCCGCAGCAGCCGCCGCGCTCGCTGCTATCCCAGCCTTCGCCGCCATCCTTGAGCCCGCCGGCAGCGTGCTTGTCGCCATGTTACTCCTCATGCTGGCTTATGGCTTGTGGCAGACTTACTACGGCTTAGTTTATGCCGCGATCCAGGACATAGTGCCCGCCCAGTTACGCGGCACCGCGATGGCAATTTACTATCTCTCGATGTACCTATGCGGCGCCTCCTTCGGCCCATTAGTAACAGGCCGCCTCAGCGACCATTTCGCGAGAGCCGCCGCTAATGGTGGCGTGACCCTCGATGCCGCCCGCGCCATCGGCCTGCATCAGGCCATGTATCTCGTCCCCGCGTGCTCGCTGGCGCTCGCTGCGGCATTATGGGCGGCAGGGAGATCATGGAGGCAGGAGTAACTGTGTGGCCCTGTCGGCAGCCGACCCTGGTGCATCTGCGGATCAGCTTGTCCTGTTGCGAGGCAGGCTGCGGAGGACCAAGGGTTGTCAGAATGGATCGCGCGGTTCACGGAGGCGAAAACAGCCGGCAAACCGGGCAAGCCGGGGACAGCGCGACTCCATTTTCCTGATTGAGACTAAGAGTGGCCGCCGACCACCTTGTGTCCCCGTTCGCATGGTCACATCGCCACCAGGTGGAAGCGCCTTCAGTCGCTGCGCCGGCGCCGCGCCCCGCCGCCCAGGCCGCCCAGGTCAATTACTACTGCAAGCACCAGATACAGCGCGTTCAGGCCCACCATTGGCCGGTGCGTGTTCGTAAGCCAGGCGTAGACAATCGTCGTCAGTGGCAGAAAGACGAAGCCCAGCGCCGGCACGAGGAGGCCATGATAGGCCCGCTGGAGATAGGCGCCGGAAAGGAACATCGCCACCATCACGATGCGCGGAAAGGCCAGCACGAGCACAAGCAGCAGGCAGGGCATGGTTTCCATATTATCGAACTAACCGGCCTAAGAGAAAGGGAAGACGCGCCGAAACAGATAGCGGTTGGCAGGCGAAAGCGGCTGGCCTGCCGGCGGCTCACAACGGGCGGCGTACTTTGCTGGCAGCCGTAGGGGCGCTGAAACGGACGATGGCGCCGATCGACTCAGTGAACCAGATGGCGCCATCGGGGCCGGTGGCGAGCCACCCGGGATATGGCGTCGCGGTGGGCTTGTACCCCGTGGTCGAGGCGGCTGGGGGCATCTGAGGCGCCAGCGGGTACTCGGTTATGGCCCCGTCAACCGTGATGCGGCCAATCCGGTTAGTAACCGCGCCTTCGGTGAACCACAGTGCGCCATCGGAGCCGAGGGTGAGCCCCTGTGGGTAGCCGGGGCCGCTGGGAACCTGGTATTCCACGATATTTCCGCTGGTGTCGGATCGCCCAATCTTGTTCCCCGCAAACTCGGTGAACCAGAGCCCGTCATCCGGTCCTTTGACGATGGCCGAAGGCAGGGATCCCTGGCTGGGCAGGGGAAACTCGGTCACCACGCCGGTCGGAGTGATCTGTCCGATATTGCTGCCGGCCTCTTCGGTGAACCAGAGGTTGCCGTCGGGCCCGGTCACAATGTTGTAGGCGCCGGCGGGCTGGGTGGGGATGGCGTACTCGACGAAAGCTCCGGCCGTGGTGATTCGCCCGATGTTGTTGGTGGCCGACTCGGTGAACCAGAGCGCGCCATCCGGACCGGTGGTGATCCCGAGCGGAAATGCCGACAGCGTGGGCAAGGCGAACTCGGTCACCGCTCCAGCGGTGGTGATGCGCCCGATTTTGTTCCCGTGGTACTCGGTGAACCAGAGCGCGCCGTCGGGGCCGGCGGTGATCGAGTACGGGCAACTGACCACCGTGGGCACGGCGTATTCGGTGATGACGCCGCTCAGCGAAATGCGTCCGATCTTGTTGTTGTTATATTCGGCGAACCAGAGCGCCCCATCCGGGCCGGCGGCGATCCCCTTTGGCTGGCTGTAGCTGACGGGCAACGGAAAGAAGTCGAAGCTGATTCCCTTCGGCCCGCTGGTCTGCGCGGGCAAGGCTGCTGCCGCGCCCAACCACAGCGCCGCCGCTCCAAGCCCTCTTCCGATAGCGAACGCACGTCGACTCATTTGCTGCCCCTGTGTCCGGCGGTGTGCCGGGTTCTCCCCTCAATAGTAGCGCAGGTGCGAGTGCCGGCAAGTGTGAAGACCGCGCCCGCTGTTGCGGTCTTGGCAACGGCGGCGTCCGGCCGCGGAGGCACGGAATATGCTTCCCGGCGCCCCGTGCTTGCATCGAATAAGAAAGAGATCGAGGGGTTGGCAGGCCGAGGGCCTGCCCCACTGGGAGATTGGGCAAATGGTAGGGGTAAAAGACCAGGGTCGGCCACGTGCGGGCGCGAGCGCGCACCGGGTGGTCATTGTGGGCGGCGGGTTCGCCGGCTTGTATGCCGCCAAGCGGCTCGGCAAGGCCCCGCTCGCGCTCACCGTCATCGATCGCCGCAATTTTCATCTCTTCCAACCGCTGCTTTACCAGGTGGCCACGGGCGGGCTTTCGCCGGGCGAGATCGCGTCGCCGCTGCGGGTGGTCTTGCGCGGCCATCCGAACACCGAAGTGCTGCTGGCCGAAGCGGTGGATTTCGATATCGCCAACCGCCGCGTGATCCTTGCCGACGGCGAGTGTCCCTACGACGACCTGGTGATCGCGACCGGAGCCACCCACCACTATTTCGGCCACGAAGAATGGGCGCCGCTGGCGCCTGGGCTGAAAACCGTCGAAGACGCCACCGAAATCCGCCGCCGCATCCTGCTGGCTTTTGAAGAGGCCGAGCGCGAGCCGGACG
This sequence comes from Bryobacteraceae bacterium, assembly GCA_049686695.1. GTDB lineage: Bacteria > Acidobacteriota > Terriglobia > Bryobacterales > Bryobacteraceae > Bog-375. Next base: position 5,402 of record JBAVIH010000527.1, read on the forward strand.
CCGAGCGGCGTCATGCCTGGCTGACCTTCGTGATCGTCGGCGGCGGCCCTACCGGCGTCGAACTTGCCGGGGCGTTGGGCGAAATCGCCAACGACACGCTGCGGCGCGATTTCCGTCACATCAACCCGGCCGAGTCCCGGATCCTGCTGGTGGAGGGCGAAGACCGCGTGCTGCCCTCCTTCGCGCCGGATCTCTCGCGCAAAGCCGAGCGGCAGCTCATCGCCCTCGGCGTGCGGCCGCGCCTGGGCGCGCGCGTCACCGCGGTGGACGCCGCAGGAGTCACC
>JBAVIH010000528.1:0-2199 GCA_049686695.1 Bryobacteraceae bacterium
AGTTGTTTGTTTACTGCCGGCACGGGTGGCACCGTCTCGATTCTTCTTCGCCGCAACGCCTCAGCGGATTGGATTGCGGAGCAAAGGCGCAGAATGACCGGCCCGGGCAGTTTCCGGCGTGTCAGCGGTGTGGGCGACTCGGCCTTCGTGCTGGACCACCTCGAACGGGGCGCCGCACTTTGCGTTTTCCTGGGAGAGGATTACCTGCAAATATCGGTATTCCGGCTAGGAGGCGCCAGCTCGGTGCTTCCCGCGGCTGAGGAGTTAGCTCGGCAAGCACTCTCATGGATCTTGAACGAGTCCGAGCTTGCGGGCCGACCCGGTCGCTAACACTGTGTGCGGAGCGGCGCGAGGACTGAGCCGCGTGCGCAGACTCTCCCGTGCGAAGACTCTGGTTCAAGCGCCCGAATAAGCCGCACCGCAGCAGCTTGCATCCGGGGGCCGAACCAGCGGACAATGTTCCGATGTACTCACGACGAAACTTCCAACGTCTCGGCGCTCTGCTGGTCCTTTTGATCGGGGCGGCAGCCGCCCAGACACCGGCGCCGAAGTACCAGATCGCCGACGGGCATCTCCACTTCCTCAGTTTCGTTCAGGAAACGGCGGGGATGGACGCGTTTTTCAAGGCCATGGACGATACCGGCGTGACGGAGTCGGCGGTGATCGGCATGCCCGTCGTCAAGGAGTGGGACGAGGGAGATGCGAAGCGGCCCACCTACTACCTGGACAACGATTCCCGCACGTATTGGTACAGCGCGACCGACGTCCTGGTGGCGCGGGCCGTGCTGGAGCTGCCGAAGGAGAAGCAGGCGCGTCTGCATCCGTTTATCTGCGGCTTCAACAGCGCGGATCGAAACGCGGTGGATCACGTGGAGCGGATGCTATCGCTCTACCCGGACTTCTGGCAAGGCATCGGCGAGGTCTTCCTGCGACACGACGAGCTGACCGCGCTGACCTACGGCCCGGTTCCGCGCGCAACCTCGAACGCGTTCAGCCGGCTGCTGGACTTGGCCGCGGCGCGCGACCTGCCGGTGCTGGTCCACAGCGACATAGGGCCGGCATGGCTGGAGCAACCCGACTTTCTCGGCGAGATCGAATCGGCCGTGCGGACGCATCCGAACACTCGGATGATCTGGGCGCACGCGGGCATCAGCCGCCGCATCGTGATCGCCAATCATACCGAGATACTGCGCCGGATGCTGGGGCTGTACCCCAATCTCACAATCGACTTGTCGTGGGTGATCTTCGACCAGGAGGTCGCGCCCGGCGGGGTGCTGGACCGGAGATGGGCGAGCCTGATCGAAGAGTACCCGAGCCGCTTCGTGATCGGGTCGGACGTAGTTGGGTTCTTCGACCAGTACAAGCCGACCTTGCAGCGTTACTATGTGCTGCTCGATGCGCTCCAGCCGGACACCGCGCGAAAGGTGGCTCACGACAATTTCCTGGCCCTGCTTCCGGCGCGGCGGGAGGGTGGATCGGGACGGTAGCTACCGCCATGTATCCGACCGGGTGATGTTGTTGCTCTACCTGTTAGAACCACTCCCTCACGGCGAGCGGCTCCGTTTCGCGAGCGGGCCTGCGTTGTGCTACAAGGGTGCTGAAACGAGACGGGAGGCTCGAACGCGCTCGCCCGGCGAGCGCGAATCGAGCTCAGTCGAAGGAGCACGGGAAGATGGCTTCCATCCAAAGAACGATGTTATTAGTCGGGGCACAGGTCCTCATGGCGCCGGGCTTGTTTGCGGCCCAACCGACCGTCCAGGACGCGAGGAAGTTCCTGGACGATGCCGAGCAGCGGCTGCTGGTGCTGGCCAACGAATCGCAGCAGGCCAGTTGGGTGCAGGACAATTTCATCACGTCGGATACGGAGTCGCTGGCGGCCCTGGCGAACCAGCGCGCGACCGACGAGCAGGTGCGGCTGGCCAAGGATTCCACGCGCTTCGATACCGTCGCGCTGCCTCCCGACCTGGCGCGCAAAATGCGGCTGTTGCGAATCGGCTTTACGCTGGCTACGCCGGCGGACCCGAAGGAGAGCGAGGAAGTGTCGCGGCTGGCGGCCGAGCTCGACGGGATGTACGGGAGAGGCAAGTACTGCCCGCCGGCTCTCGCATCGAACGATAAGAAATGTCTGGACATCACCGACATCACGCGCATCATGGCTGCGAGTTCCAATCCGGGCGAGCTATTGGACGTCTGGAAAGG
>JBAVIH010000529.1:0-2852 GCA_049686695.1 Bryobacteraceae bacterium
AGCCGGGCCGCTCTACTTCACCGTGTCGGATGCGGCCACCGCGAACCTGAACGATTTCCGGGCGGCGATCACCGCCAGCCCGCGCAATCCGGCCCAGTTGATCGCAACCGCCAACAACCTGCACCCCAACAACAAAGCCTACGTGCGGGTTTGGCGCGGCGATGCGGCGTTTCAATTGGAGGGCGTCGACCTGCCCGCCCCGCCCGCTTCGGTGGCGCTGGTGCTGGAGGGCGCGCAGAGCAACGTCGCCGGCATCACCCAAGTGCGCAATTCCAAAATCGCCTCCATGGAGATCGACGGTGGCGATATGGTGATTTCCGGCGCCAAGACGATTCAAGTGGAAGTGAAACCATGATGGCTGGAACCGGACACAGTGTGGGGCAGGCGCTTTCGCCTGCCAACAGCCGCTTCATCGGAGCGAAGAAATGTCGAGACGACTCTCGACACAGCAGGCTGGACAGCCCGCGCCACGGGCTCCGCTGGGCCATCGCCCTGCTGCTTCCCTGGGCCGCCATGGCCAGCAGCACGACGGCCTGGGAAATGGGCTCCTGGAGCGATTTCATACGCGGCCGGTTCCAGGGCATCTCGCTCAGCCGCGATGGCCGCCTGTCGCTGGCGCCCAAAGTGGAAACCGTGTTCAGTTCGGATCAACCGGTGATCTGGGCGGTGGCCGAAGCGCCCGACGGCACCCTCTACGCCGCCACCGGCAACCGCGGCCGGGTTTACCGCATCGGCCGCGACGGCGCATCCAGCCTGCTGTGGACCGCCGATCAGCCCGAGGTGTTCGCCATCGCCATCGGTCACGACGGCGCGCTCTACGCCGGCTCCTCGCCGGATGGCAAGGTCTACCGCATCCGGAACGGACAGGCCGAGGAGTATTTCGCGCCACACACCCGCTACATCTGGTCGCTCGCCGTCGCGGTGGATGGCGCGCTCTACGTCGGCACCGGCGACCAGGGCAAGGTTTTCCGCGTGGAATCCGCCGGTAAAGGCGAGTTGTACTACGACACCGGCCAATCGCACGTAACCGGCCTCGCGCTCGATGCGCAAGGCCGTTTGCTGGCCGGCACCGAGCCTAACGGCATCCTCTACCGCATTTCCGCCAAGGACAAAGCTTTCGTGTTGTACAACGCCAGCCTGCCGGAAATCCGCGCCATCGTTCCCATGCCGGATGGCACGGTCTATGCCGCCGCGCTGGGTGGTGCGGTGGCCAAACTGTCGCAGGCCGCCAACCAGGCCGTGCAAAACACGGGCGCCGGCCAGCCGGGCACCGCGGTCACCACCAGCATCACGGTGGAGGCGCAGTCCACCGGGCCGGGCGGTGAAATCAAGCCGCCCACCGCCGCGCCGCCAAGCCAGCCGCCAACGCCCGCCGCAGCGTCGCCGCAAGTCACCACGCAGTTCACTCCGACGGTCGATCTCAGCAACGTGGAAAAATCCGCGGTCTATCGCATCAACCCGGACAACACGGTCGAAACGCTGTGGAGCTCGAAGGAAGAAAACGTGTACGACGTGCTGGCGCTCGAAAAGCAGATTCTGTTTTCCACCGACGTGGAGGGCCGCATTTACGCCCTGGCGCCCGACCGCCGAGTGACGCTTGTCGCTCAAACCAATGAAAACCAGGCCACGCGCCTGCTGCCCTCGGACCATTCCATTCTCGCCGCCACCGCCAACATGGGCCGCATTATCCGCCTTGGCGAAACGCCCGGCGCGGCCGGCGAGTACGAAGCGCCAGTGCACGATGCTGGCGCCATTTCGCGCTGGGGCAGTTTGAGCTGGCGCGCCGACCAGCCGGCGGGCTGCGCGCTCGCCTTCCGCACCCGCACCGGCAACTCGGCCAAACCCGACCGCACCTGGAGCGACTGGTCCGAGCCGATGCGCGACCCATCCGGCGCGCGTATCTCGAGCCCCAACGCCCGCTACGTGCAATGGAAAGCCGAGATGTCCGGCGGCGGCGGCGCCACCCCCGCCATCGACAGCGTCACGCTGGCTTACCTGCCGCAGAATTCGCCGCCGGTGGTTCGCAGCATCAACGTGGTGACGCAGATGGCGGCCGTTGCCCAGGGCGCTAAGCCGGCAGCCGCGTCCAACACTGCGGCGTACAGCGTGACCGTCACGGATTCGGGCGATACCAGCTCCGCCACCGCCGCCGGAACCACCACGCAAACCCTGGCCCGCGCCGCACAGCAGCAAATCACCGTGGTGTGGCAGGCCGACGATCCGGATGGCGACCGGCTGGTCTACAGCCTCTATTTCCGCGGCGCCGACGAAACCCAGTGGAAGCTGCTGAAGGCCGACCTGCACGACAATTCCTTCACCTTCGACGCCGACGCGCTGGCCGACGGCCAGTATTATTTCCGCGTGATCGCCTCCGACCGCGAGGTCAACCCGCCGGCCAGCGCGCGCGAAGCCCAACTGGTCAGCGCGCCCGTGATCGTCGACAACACGCCGCCCATCGTCACCGTGCTGAGCGCCACCCGCGCCGGCGCTTCCGCCCATATCGAATGGGAAGCGGTGGATGCCGCGTCGCCATTGCGGCGCGCCGAATACTCCGTGGACGCCGCCGGTTGGGTGCCGATGGATGCCGCCGATGGCGTGATCGATTCGCTGCGCGAGAAGTTCTCGCTCGACCTCGCCAACCTCGCCCCCGGCGAGCACCTGCTCGTTCTGCGCGCCGCCGATAGCGCCAACAACACCGGCGTCGCCAAAGTCGTTTTAAAATAGCGCCATGTGGGGCATGCTTTAGCTTGCCTGCTTTAGCTTGCCCGCGTTCTGAGCGTGCCCGCAACTCTGCCGCGCTGGTGCGACCCGTGCCGCTTCAGTGCTTCCCGAAATGGCGCGGCGCGCTGGGC
>JBAVIH010000530.1:0-7671 GCA_049686695.1 Bryobacteraceae bacterium
GCTGGCCCTCGGCCGAATCCGGCACGGCCTGCGCATATTTTTGCCAGTCGGCTTCGGCGGCCTTGAAATCCAACTGCAATTCGGCCTCACCGGCGCGCAGGCGGTACAGCTCGGCGTTGGCGGGCGACGCGGCAATCAGGCTGGTCAGCGCGGGCACGGTCTCGCGCGGCGGCCGGCGCTCGCGCACCGCACCGTTTGGCCACGCGGCAGTGCGGAAGAAGGCATCCTGGATCGAATTGGCTTCGAGATATTTCAGCCAATCGCTCATCTCCGCGCGCATCTGCGCGTTGGCGGAGACCAGCAGAACGGCCGCACCGAACAGCCCGGAGCAAGCCAGCCAGAGGTAATTACGGCACCACTTCAAGGGGCACCTCCTGGGTTCCGATATTGTGCGCGAAATCCTCCGCCGTCACGGTGAGGTTGTACTTGCCGGCCGGCAGAAACGAAGGGACGACGATCCTGCCCGTATTGGTCTCCGCGCCGGGATTCCAATAAAGGTGAACCGGCGCCGCGCCATACAGGCGCGCCATTACGGTGCGCGTGGTGCGCGATGCGCTCACACGCATTTCGACGGTCTCCCCGGGCCGGTAGCGGGCCTTCGTCAGATTTACGCGGACCACCGGCGGTTTGCTCGCGATCACGAAGGTCTTCGCCTCGCGATAGATGTGGCCGTCGCGATCCCGCAAAACCAGTCTCACCTGGTAGGAGCCATCGGCCATGTCGGCCGGCGCGAGAAAGCGCGTCTGCCAGATATCCTCTTGCTTCAGGAACCGCAGCTCCTGGATCAGGCCGAACGGAAACAGGGCGACCACCGAGACGATATCGGGATCGGTCTTCACGCGCAGGACCGGATCGCCGGGGCGGATTACGCGCGGCCGCAACAGGGAGCGCGGCGCGGCCAGGAACGACGTATAGGGCGTGACGAACTTGTATTGGCGTGCCAGGCGGATGATTTCATCGACGCTGGCGCGGTCCTCGCCATCGCGCTCGATCTTGGCAAGCAGCGCGTCCACCCGCGCCTTGGCCCACGTGCGCGGCAGGTCCGCATGCTCGACATTCTGTTCCGGCAGGTCGGCCATGGCGCCCATGCGAAGAGGTTTGCCCTGATCGAACCCCGCCCCGGTGAATGCGGCGCGCCGCACAGGCTTCCGATACTCGCCGACCCACGAAGCCAGAGCGCCGCCGAACCAGCTCTCTTCGAGCGGGTAGACGAAATCGAAGTTCGCCTTCGGATCGGCGGCCAGCCGCAGACCCTCCACCGGGCGGCGGCCCAGCTTGGAGAGGAATGCGCCGAGCTTGAATTCGATCGGCTCGGTGGAACGCACCTCCTCCCAAACGCCGTCGTTGCTCGCCAGCATTTTGACCAGCGGCATGTTGGCATCGTCGCCGATGCCAAGCACGAACGTGCGCGGCCGCTGGCGCTCCGGAATCTTTTTCCAGGCCGCCGCGTACAGCCCAGCCAGCTTTCCGTTTTGCAGGGCGCCTTCGGTGGCGCCGCCGTCCGACAGCAGAACCAGGTACGACTCTCGCTGTGCCTGCGAGGCTTGTGCCAGGCCGGCCTTCAGCGCCTCTTCGAGGTTGGTCGCGCAGCGCAGCGAGCTTTGGCGAACAAACGCGAGGGCCTTTTCGACCGCGTCGGGGCTGGCAGCCACCGGGGCCGGACTGAACGCGGTCGTGTGAGTGTTGAACAGCAGCACGTTGAACGCATCCGCCGGTTTGAGCGCGTGCAGCAGGCTTTCGAGCGCCTGAAACTCGCGATCCAGCTTCTCCCACTGCATGGAAAGCGAGGCGTCGAAGAGCGCGATCGCGGTCTTGGGTCTGCCCGGGGCGGCGGAAGCGGCTGCCGCGGGGGCGAGCAGCGCCGACGCCTGGAAGAAACCGGGTTGCGCGCCGGTTGGGCGCTCCGTCGAATCGATGGACGGCGAAGGCGGCGCGGGATTCCGGTAGGCAATGACTTCGAGCGTGTTGGTGCGGCTGTTATCCAGCGTGTACTCGACCGCGAAGTCCTGGTCCATTTTGAAATTGGCGGCGCTGAAGCTGCCGCGGACCAGGTGCGCGGTGCGCTCTGTGATCTGGAGCGGGTAGAGCTTGCCGGCGATTTGAAAATCTTTCAGCGCATGTTGCGAGCGCAATTCGAACGTGATTGTGAGTTTGCCTGCCTGCTGGGCCTCGTACGCATCCGGCCGAAGCGGGATGGCGAAATGAGACATCAGGTTTTCGACCGGGATGCGCTCGTGGTATTCGATTTCCAGGCGCTTGGTCCCGTGCGGAGGAAGCGGCACGATGCGGGCGCGGAATTCGGTGGCGCGGCGCGCCTCGTCGGCGCCGCCCTCCCCGGCCTGCAACAGGCCGGGATCGATCGCCTGCCACTTGAGATCGTTGTAGACGTCGCCGGCACGGCGCCGCTCCAGGATCACGCCGGGAATGCGCGTGACGTCGTCCCAGACCGCGAAGTCGGAGACGATCGCGCGCACCGGCAGCGCGAAAACATAAGTGCCCTCGGAAATCGCGGTCGTGTGGTTCGAGAAGATCTGGCGGATGCCGACGCGGGCATCGCCGTTATCGATGCGCACGTCGATCTGCATCTCCGCCAACGAGAAAATGGCGCTGTCGGGCCGGTCGTGCCCGCTCGCAATCAACACTCCCGCATCCGCTCGCGCCAGCGCGCAAGCCGTCAGCAGCGGGATCGACAGCTTCAAAAGGGCTTTCATCGGTTCTCCAGATTCTGCTCCAGGATACGCACCAGGCCGTTATCGGTACCTATATATATGTAGCCATCGCGCGCGGCGAGCGCAGTTACGTTGCGGGAGGGCAAACCGGCGGTGACGACGGTCCAACGGCCGATGCGGCGATCGTAGGCGTACAAGCCGCGGTCGAGCGTTCCCGCGTAGACGCGGCTTTCGGTGACCAGCATGGCGTTGGGGTTGACCACGAACGCATCGCTCGCTTCCGGGAAGCTGCGCCATTGCCCCGCCCCGTCCAGCCGCAGCACGCCGGCGCCGTATGTGCCGGCGAACCAATCGTCGCCGACGCGGCCGAGCGCGGTAATCCAGTGATGCTTCAGCCGCGAGTTAGATGTGGTGTAAGAGGCCTTGACCACGCCGTTTTCGAAAACCGAGAGGCCGCCGAGCGTGCCCGCGAGAATGGTCTGCCCCTCGGATGCGATCGAGTACACGTGGTTGTTGACCAGGCCGTGAAACGCGTTCAGGCTGCGGGTTCCAGTGGCATCGATAATGGTCAGCCCGGCCGGCGTCGCGATCAGGATGCGGTCGTCATCGAGTTCGACGTCGGTGACGTGGTTGGCAATCAGGCCATCCTGGCGCGTCAGCGTCTGGCGCTGCCTGGCCGCCGAATCGAAGATGACCAGACCGTTGGCGGTGGCCACCGCGGTGCGCCGCCCGCGCGGATCGAGCGCGATCCGGTTGACGCAGAACACCGCGTCGTTCTCGATGTGGGTGGCGCGGGCAAGGCCGGAATCGATCACGTCGAGGCCGCGATCGAAGTAGCCCACCCACAACCTGCCGGCGGCATCCGCCGCCAGCGCGGAAATGTGACCGTCGGCCAGCAGGGCGGTCTCGGGTTGCAGGACGGATTGCCAGGCGTTTCCATCCGAGCCGAGCGAGTAAATGCCGTCGCGCGCCACGGCGTATAGGTTCGCCTCCATCCGGAAGATGTGCTCGATCCGCGCCGACGGCATCTCCGGCTGGCGAACCAGCGGGCGGGCGGCCTGGGTTCGCAAGGGAACCGGAACCACGCCCTGTTCCAGAGTGCCGATCAGCAGAGTGTCGCCGTGAACGAACAGGGCGCGGGCGAAAGTGCCGGGCGCCAACGTTCGCGCGAACTTTCCGCCGTCGAATTCGGCTACGCCGACGGGCGTGCCAGCGAAGGTGCGATCGGCATCCACCGCGATCGAGAGCACCTGGGGATCGGGCAGTCCCTCGTTCGTTCCGAAATTGTCCACCTGGCCGGCATGCCAGTGCACCAGGCCGCGGTCGATGGTGCCCACCCAGAGGTCCGCGGGATCGCCGGCCAAGGCGGTGACGTTCAGCTTCTCGAGCGACGGGTGGAACGCTTTGATCCGCTTGCCGTCGTAGACGATCGCGCCGTCCTTCTCGGTGCCGAGCAGCACCTGCCCGGTCGAGTACGGCAAAACCGCAGTGAGCTTGCGGTATCCGGGCTCGACGGGCCGGATCTGACGGAAGCCGCCGTCGCCCAGGATCATCAGACCTTCTCCGGCGGTTGTGATATATAGCTCCGGCTGCCCGCCGCCGGTGCCCACCGCCAGACGCCCCAGCGGTGCGGGAGGCAGTTCCAGGCCGGGCCGGAAGCGGCGCTTGAGGCCGCCCTGCGCATCGTATTCGAAGAGCCCGGCCGGACCGCAGACGTACAGCCGGTCGCGAAACCAAACCGCGCCGGCGAACACCGCGGGAGTCGAGAACCACTCGAAACCGGCGCCCGCTGGACGATCCAGGCGTGCGGAGGTGAAGCGGATTTCCGATGCCGCCTGCAGCTCGCGGGCAGATTCGGTGGTGGCGCGCGATGCCCGCCACAAGACCGCGGCCGAGTATGCCCCGATCGCCAGGACCCCAACCGCGCCGCCAACCAGGAGAGCTTTCTTCCTTGCGGGCCTCATAATCCGAAGATTATCCATTATTCCTCAAAACGGAGTGCGCGGCGGGCGGCTCTTGCCGCCAACCGTTCCAATGGCATTACAGCAACTGACGAGCCACGTCGAAATCGACCGGCTTCCCTTTGGGATTCGATCTCCGCGGCAGTGTCAGCCGGGACACCCGTGTCGGATGCGACACAAGAGGTTCCCAGGCAATCGGACGGATCGGTCTAAAATCGGTTAGTGTAAGAGTTTGTCGTCAGCGTATGCGACGAAAGGAACCAGCACCATGAGATTCTCTACCTCCGCTCCGCGAGCGATGGCAGTGTGCTTCGTCCTCTGCCTGAGCGCTTTGCCGGTGGTTTGCCAGAGCCAACCTGTCTCGTCGAAGGGCGCGCAAGCAAGTCAGGCGCCGGGAGTCGAACGCATCCGAAACGGCGTTGAACTGACGACCGGCGATCTGAACGTCAGGGTGCAGTTCTATTCGGACGGCACGGTTCGCGTGGTGAAATGGCCAGCCGGCGGCACGTCCGAAAAGACCAGCCTCTCCGTGATTCAGAAGGGCGTGCCCGAGCTGAGCGTACGGTTCGAGGAAAACGCCGGGGCTGTAACGCTGAGCGCGCGCGAGTTCAAAGTCCTGCTGAGCAAGAGCGACGGAGCGATTCAGTATCTCGCCAATGACGACCATGTTCTTCTCAAAGAGCAAGGGCGGGCCATCTTCACTCCGTGTCCGATCGAGAAGGAGAAGGCCGCGTTCAGCGTTCAGCAGAACTTCGCGTTAACGCCGGACGAAGGAGTGTACGGGCTTGGCCAGCACCAGTCCGGTTATATGAACTATCGTGGGCGGACGGTGAAGATCGTGCAGTCCAACACGGATGCGGTCACGCCCGTCCTCGTTTCCACCGGCGGATACGGAATATTCTGGGACAATTATTCCAAGACGATCTTCGACGACAGCCGTGGAGCGGCGTCGTTCTGGTCCGAAGTGGCGGACAACATCGATTACTACTTCTTTTTCGGCCCGACCATCGACCAGGCCATCGCCGGATACCGGCAACTCACCGGGCAGGCTCCGATGTACGGCAAGTGGGCCTACGGTTACTGGCAGAGCAAAGAGCACTACGCGACCCGCGACGAACTGCTCGGTATCGCGCAGGAATATCGCAAGCGGCGGATTCCCATCGATAACATCGTGCAGGACTGGAATTACTGGGGCGGCAACGATATGTGGGGCGGTATGTTCTTCAACGAGACTACTTACCAGCGGCCGAAAGAAATGATCGACCTGCTGCACCAGCAGAATTTCCATCTCATGATTTCCATCTGGGGCGGTCTCGGACCTGCTGCGCCAATATATAAGGACATGGAACGCCGGGGGTATCTGTATTCGCCGGTGGGCTGGGCCGGGTTCCGGTACTTCGATGCGTACAATCCGGCGGCTAACGATTTGTACTGGAAGTATGCGAGTAATGGACTCTTTTCCAAGGGAGTCGACGCCTGGTGGATGGATTCGACCGAACCCGACATTGTCAACGCGCTCACGAAGGAGTCGGAAGAGTATGAGATGAAGCGGGTCGAAAACAATCATCTCGGCTCGTTCGCCAGATACCTCAATCCTTACTCGCTGGCGATCACGGAAGGCGTGTACGAGCATCAAAGGAAAGAGACGGACCAGAAGCGGGTGTACATTCTTACGCGGTCGACGTTCGCCGGCCAGCAGAGGGCCGCGGCAACCACCTGGTCGGGAGACATCGGCGCGGACTGGGGCGTTTACCGGAAACAGATCTCGGCGGGGATCAATCACAGCATGGCCGGCATTCCTTACTGGACCTTCGATATCGGCGCGTACTCGCTGGGTTGCCAGGGCGGAGTGTTTTCGAACGGCGGCAAGGACCCGGCATATCAGGAACTGTACGCGCGAATGTTTCAGCTAGGCGCTTTCTCGCCCATTTTCCGGTCGCACGGATCGGAGACGCCGCGCGAGATATGGGAGTTTGGCGAATACACTGACTCGCTGATCAAATTCGACAACCTGCGATACCGGCTGTTGCCCTACATCTATTCGCTGGGCTGGCGGGTCACTCATGATGGTTACTCCATCATGCGCGGCCTGCCGATGGACTTCGCGCGCGACCACAAGACCTATTCGATCGACGATCAATTCATGTTCGGCCCCGCGATCCTGGTCTCGCCGGTGACGGAGTATATGTACCATCGCCCGCCCGAGGAAACCGTTCTGATTACCCCCGAGCACTTCCGGACCAAGGACGGGAAGCCAGGCTTGACCGCCAGATACTACTGCGATGCGGACTTCAAGAAGCTGTGTCACGAAGCCGTGGAGCCAACGATCGACTTGTATTGGTACACGGGCTGGCCGGGTTTCATTACCGACCCGCGATTTTCGATGCGCTGGGAAGGCAAACTGGTTCCTACCGAAACCGGTAAATACCGGTTCAACATGAAGAGCTTCGGGCCGAAGCGAGTGTATCTGGACGGCAAGGAGGTGGCTCACAACTACGACTCGATGGAGTCCCACACCGTACCCGTCGATCTGGTGGCCGGGAAGGAATATGACTTTGCGTTCGAGACATCCAACGCCGTGCTCGGCGCTTTCCGTGCACAGATGTACTGGAAGACTCCGGAGATCTTCGCCCGCGAAGAGAGGCCGGCCGAGCCGAGACAGAAGACACGGACAGTCTATCTGCCGGCCGGGAATCAGTGGATCGATTTCTGGACGGGAGAGATGTTATCCGGCGGCGGGAACGTGGTTGCGGATGCTCCTATCGACAAACTTCCGCTTATGGTCAGGTCGGGTTCCATCATTCCGATGGGTCCATTTATTCAATACTCCACGGAAAAGCCCGCCGACCCGATTGAGTTACGTATCTACCCGGGAGCCGATGGCAGCTTCACCCTGTACGAGGACGAGAACGACAACTATAACTACGAGAAGGGCGTCTATTCGACGATCGATTTCAACTGGGACGATGCGCAGCGCCAGCTCAGAATCGAAGCCAGGAAGGGGAGTTTCCCGGGCATGTTGCAGGCACGGACTTTTCATG
>JBAVIH010000531.1:0-4067 GCA_049686695.1 Bryobacteraceae bacterium
GTCCAGGCAATGCCGCCCGCCAGCAGCGCCTGGCACCAGCCCAAAGCCAGTTGCGGCCGCACGCTGCGCACCACGCCCGAGCCCGCCGCGCTGCCGATGGCGAGACCGATCAGAAACACCGCCAGGATGATGGAGAAGACGTAGACCGTGGAGCCGAGCAGCATCGCCACCAGGCGTGTCCACACCACTTCGGCGCCCAACGCGCCTGCGCCCGAAAGCGCGATGGTGACATACACCGGCCAATGCCGCGCCCACAGGCCGGATCGCCGCGGCGCGGCATCAATCGGGATCGGGGCCGGCGTGCGTTTCGAGACGGCGTAGCTGATTGCCGCGACCGCCAGGTTCACCGCGACCGCGAACCAGGTCGCGATGGCGGTGTTGTAGATCCGCAGCAGATAGAAGCCCGCCAGCAGGCATCCCAGCACTGCGCCGGCGGTATTGGCCGCATACAGGGCGCCCCACCAGGACGCCGCGCGCGGCGTGGATTCCACCCAGCGCGCCAGCGCCGGCAGCGACGCACCCATCAGTACCGTGGGCGGCAGCAGGCACGCGCCGGCTACGCACGCGCGCAGCAGAAAGCCCGGCATGCCGTGCTCCGCGCCGGCGACGTAGATGCGGTCCACCAGCGGGATGCCGGCCAGCGCCAACGCCGCGAATGCCGCGATGCCCAGCTCCAGCGCCGCGTAGATCCGCAGCGGATGCCGCGTCGGCGCCACCCGCGCCAACCCCAGGCTGCCCGCGCATAGGCCGCCCATATAGGCCGCCAGCAGAAACCCGAGCGAAATCGCCGTCGATCCGATGGCGAGCTGCAGCAGTTGATACCAGACGATCTCGTAGATCAACGCCGAACAGCCGCTCAAGCCAAACAAAACCAGCAGCAGCGGCAGGCGGGACGGTCGAGGCTCATCTTGCATGGGAACGTCAATCATACTCCAGCGCGCACGGCCGCCGCGGTCTGCCGCGCTGAAGGCGCCGCGCCCGACGGCAAAATCCCGCGCCCAGCGCGACACGCAATGACGACGTGTTTCGGATTACAGTCCTTTACATAGCCCATCCTCGATGCAATAGCGCAAAACGATCGGGCCCTGAGCTCAGCGGTAAGAGCGGCGGACTCATAAGAATTATGCTGTCTGCCAAGTTTCGGCTGATATCCAGGGCGCGGAAAACGCATGGCGAGAAACGACGGCGTTGGGGGCACAACCTCGGATTTCTTGACCTCGTCCGGAATGCGGGCGACGTCCGCCGTGCCATCCATGTGGCACGCGGGAATGCAGGCGCTTACGGGCACACGGAGCGCGGTCACTTGCCAATGGAGCAGTTGCGTGCTTGAACAACCAAGGGCTATTTCGGGTTGTTCTGACGGATCTCTTGCAAGCGCTTCGCGAGATACTCCTGGTATTCCTTGATCAGAGCCGGGTCGTGCGGACTGCCGTAGATATCGGAAGATCTGTATTTGCCTTCGTCGAATTTCTTCTTGGTCCACTCATCGTGAATGTGGGTGGTGTCGGCCCGGTCCACGATCCCCTCGATGAACTGCGGCGGAACGAAGGTGACACCCTCGGGATCGCCGATCACCACGTCGCCAGGCATCACGGTGACGTCGCCGATGCGAATCGGGACGTTCACCGCGGCCACCGTGACGCCGCTAATGTAGCTCGGATGCACGCTGCGGAAGTAAGCCGGCATGTCGATCTCGCTGATGCCCTCCAGGTCGCGTATGCTGCCATCCACCACCAGGCCGCCGCCCTTGGTGGCCCGCATGATGTAGTGGAAGAGATTGTCGCCGACGATGGTGCCGCCTTCCTGCTTTCCGTAAATGTCGACGACCAGGACGTCGCCGGGCTGCAGCATGTCGATCACGGTCTGGTTGCGTAGGTGGTCGATGCCTTTCGCGCGGGCCTTGGCATTCACCACGGCGTCCAGGTCGGGGCGCGCAGGCATGAAAGCCACGGTGACGGCGCGGCCCACCATTTTCCTGGAAGGATGGAGAACCTGCCAGCCGCCTGTGTACTGGCTGTAGGGGTTGCCGGGCCTGCCGCCCGCACCCTCGGCGACGCCTTTTCCTGCCGTTGCGGCGCCTTCGGCCCAATTGACGATGATCTCTTCACTGGAAAGGCCGCGCGCCCGTTCCAGGAGGCCGTCGGAAACCTTGGGCCGCCCGTCGGCGAAGCGTTCCCCGGTCCAGGCCGGCGTGTATTCGATCATCTGCTCGCGGGTCCACGTCCACAACTGCGCGTGGGCGGGCGCCGGCGCCAGGATGGGCAGAGCCCAGGCGGCCACGGCGAGCGCCACGGAACCGAAATCTCGCTTGCGAATCATGGTAGGTATTATCCTCCTTCCGGGTTAACCGCGTCGGCTCGCTTCTTTCGCCTTTATCACGCTCCAGAGCCGGTCCCAGGAGCGCTCGTGGTCCCATTGCGGGGTGGGCTCAAAATAGCCGGTGCCCGGCAACAGATGCTGCCGGACGACCTCCTCGTTCAGAATGATGCCAAGGCCTGGCTTGTCCGGAACCTTGATGAATCCTTTGTCGATGATGGGCTTCTCGATGCCTTCCACCAGGTCCTGCCACCACGGCACGTCCAGCGAGTGGTTTTCGCAGGCGAGGAAATTCTCCGTGGCGGCGGCGCAGTGAACGCTCGCCAGAGCGCCTATCGGAGTGCCGGCATAGTGCATAGCCATAGGCACGCCCAACTCCATAGCCGCTTCGCCGATTTTGTGCGTCTCCAGGATTCCGCCGGAAGTGGAAATGTCCGGATGAATCTTGCTGACGGCGTGCTTTTCGCACAAGTTGATGAAGTCTTCTTTCAGGTAGATATCTTCGCCGGTCAGGATCGGCGTGGGGCTGTTGTCCGTGATGTGCTTCAGCATGTCGGTGTACTGCCAGGGAATCACATCCTCCATCCAGGAAAGGTTGAATTTCTCGTAGGCCTTCCCCAGCCGGATGATGGAGTTCACGCCCAGGTGGCCGAGGTGATCCATGGACAGGGGAATCTCCATGCCGACGGCCTCGCGGGCGGCCTGCACATACTCGGAGAGCTTCTCGATGCCCTTTTCGGTCACCTCGGCGGCGACGAAGGGGTGCGGCAGCGCTCTCTGTTCCCACGTGGTCATTTCCGACGGCTCGGTCACCGTGCCGGGAATGTTTTCCACGAGGTTGATGCCTACGTCCATCTTCAGCCAGGTGAGGCCCATCTCCTCCTTGCGAGCTTTCAGGCGTTGTGCGAAGACCTTCGGGTCCGGCGATTCTTCGGTGTCGGCGTAAATTCTGATGCGGTCGCGGAACTTGCCACCCAACATCTGGTAGATGGGCACGTTGTAAACTTTGCCGGCGATGTCCCAGAGGGCCTCTTCGACGGCAACCACGCCACCGGCCTGCCGGCCATGGAAGCCGAACTGTTTGATTTTCTGGAAGAGAAAGGTGATGTTGAGCGGGTTCTCATTCAGCAGGCGGCTCTTGAGAAACAGCGCATAGGTGGCGCTGGCGCCGTCGCGGACTTCTCCCAGTCCATAGACGCCCTGGTTGGTATCGAGGCGGATGATGGGGCAAGGGCTCGGCCCGGGTTTCGCCACGACCGCTACGCGAAGGTCGGTGATTTTGAGCGCGGAGGGGACCGAGTTGGTGTTGACATTTCGCTGAGCTGGCTGTTCGGCCGCGGCTTCCCGCGACAGGAGGGCTCCGCCCATGATTCCGGCCGAGGTCTTGAACAGATCCCGCCGGCCTATCTTGCTACTGCGTTTGAACATTGTCGTTTTCCCCTACTCTCTGTGTCTCTCCCCTGGTTTCCGGTGGGCCGGACATGGCCGGCTACCGGGAGAATTACCAGTGTAGCCCTACAGGGAGTTACAGGTGGAGTGGCGTACGGTTGCCCTGGACGTTTGGGCGACGCCGAGGCCAATGGCATCGCGCCGCGCCAAGCCGGGAGGCTTACAAGGAGAACTGAGTCATGAACATCGGCATTTCACGAAGAAACCTGATGCAAACAGCCGGCATCGCGGCTTTCGCATCTCCAGCGAGTGCCGCGGGCGACATGCCCGCGCCCCGCTTTGAAGGAAAGGACACACCCAAG
>JBAVIH010000532.1:0-5682 GCA_049686695.1 Bryobacteraceae bacterium
CCCCAGCGCCTCGCGTCCCAGGGCGCGGAGATCGGCGAGCGCCAAGGCGCCCTCGGCCCGGCCGGTGAGCAGAATCCAGCGGCTGGCGCGGGCGTGCCGCAGCGCGCGAAAGGTTTGCGGATCCTCGACGAAGACCGCCGCGGCGCCGGTGGCTTCGATGGTGCGAATCAGGTCCGGCACGGGGTAACTGGGGTACAGCGCAGCGGCGATGGCGCCGCAGGCCAGAATTCCCAGGTCCGCCAGGTAAAACTCCAGCCGCGTCTCCGAATCCAGGGCCACGACCTGCCCTTTCTCGACGCCCAGCGCCCGCAGTCCGGCGGCAATCTCCTCTGCCGCGCGGCGGTATTCGTTCCACGAATAGGTGAGGTAAGCGCCGTCGGCCTGGGGCTGATGCAAGGCCGGCGCGTCGCCATAACGCGCCGCAGCCTCTTCCAGGACCTGATACAGAGTGCGGGGGTTCACTATCAGCACTTTATCACGGCGGCGGGGCTGGCGACCGGGGCCGAAGCCGACTCGGCTGGGCTTGAGTGGGAATGCTGCATAATCGGAACATGGCCAACGCACACAAGTGGCGCCCGATCACCGATCTACCGGACAATCCGCGGGCCCTAACGGACGGGGAAATGGACTCGCTTCACCGGGTGTGGCATAACCAGAAGAATGACTTGATCGGGCGCGGAGAACTGGACGAATTCGACAAGCGTTTGCGGCGGGAGTGGGCCATCGAGACCGGTATCATCGAGGACGTCTACACGCTGGACCGCGGCGTCACGCGCACGCTGATCGAAAAAGGTATCGAAGCCGCCTTCATTCCTCATGACGCGACGAATCGGGACACTACCCTCGTCGCGCGCATCATTCAGGATCATTACGATGCCTTGGAGGGAATGTTCGACTTCGTTGGGGGGACGCGTCGCTTGTCTACCGGCTACATCAAGGAATTGCACGCCGCGCTGCTTCGCAACGTGGACGTGCATACGGTCGTAGACCAATTCGGACAAGCGTTTGAGAAGCGTCTGGAAAAAGGTGTGTACAAGACGACCCCTAACAGTCCCACCCGTACGGACGGCTCTGTCCACGAGTATTGCCCGCCGGAGCACGTCGCTTCGGAGATGGACGAGCTCGTGCGCATGCACGCCGAACACGAAGGGCGAAACGTACCTCCTGAGGTGGAAGCAGCTTGGCTCCATCACCGGTTCACTCAGATCCATCCGTTCGCGGATGGAAATGGCCGCGTCGCCAGGGCGATTGCGAGCATCGTGTTCATAAGAGCCGCCTGGTTCCCGCTGATCGTGAAGCGCGACGACAAGCCGCGCTACATCGAAGCCCTCGAGAAGGCGGACGAAGGCGACCTGCGGCCTCTGGTCGACCTATTCGTGGAGGGCCAGCGCAGCGCTCTCATCCAGGCAACGGAGATCGCGCACGAGGTCCTTCCGATTGCGTCGACCCATGAAGCTGTGATCGCAGTGCGCGAACGATTGCTGCAGCGCGGGAAGCTCCCGCTGAAGGAGTGGCTTGCAGCAAAGGAAACCGCTACCAAGCTGGTGGGTTTTGCCGTGCAGCAGTTCGGGAAAACCGCGGCCGAACTCACTGCCGAAATCGGAAGCCTTGAAAAAGGCTTCAACTTCAGGGCGACCGGGGCGCAACATCAAGGCGGATATGATAGCACGACGATGATGGCGGTTCGGACGGCCGGGTACGAACCCAACTTCAACGACTACAACGCGACGGCGCTCCTATCTCTTAATGCAGGTCGTCCCGATTCGCTCACCCTTTCATTTCACGGTATCGGCCCCCGCTATCGCGGCCTGATTGGCGTGGTCGCATATCTAAGTATCCAAGGCGCTGAGCCCAAGCTTATCGGCGGTGGCAGTTTCCTTATAAACTACGAGGGGGACTTTTCCTCAGCACAAACCAGATTTTCCGCTTGGCTGGACCGAGTTGTCATCGGGGGACTGAATGCGTGGCGACTCTCGCTCTGACATGGCACCCTCTGACAATCAGACATTCTTGGAGCCATGAGAACCAAATACACATCGGTACGGGAACCCGTTGGCAATGGTGTGCTGTTGAAGCCCAGGCGGCTCGTCGACCCCGACGATGTGCTCACCCCGGCCGAGGCGAAACGTTTGCGCCAGAGTCTCAAGCAAACGCGCCAAGGCAAGACGCGGCCGTGGTCCGAAATCAAAGATGAATTGGGCCCGTAGGTTCAGCGCCAGCGCCGGGCGAAACCTGCGCTGCCTAGGGGGCGGTTACCGTGATGGGGACGTCGATCATGACTTCCGGCTGCTGTCCGACCTTGACCTTCATGGGGACCGTGATCTGAGTCACCTGGTGCGGCTTCGGTTTCGAGAGGAAAAGCCACCACCCGTCAAACGACGCGAACGCAAGCACGAATAAGAGGGCGATGGGCAAACCCGTTCCCCACCCCCACAATCCGGGCTTCTTGGTCGCCACGGCCCCCGCCTTTAGTTTTGCCGTGTATGAATCTACGATCTTGAGCTGCTCCGTCATATGCTCGAATGTGAAGTAGCTAAAGACCATAAAGAGAATCACGCCAATTAGCAAGACAACGCCCGCGGTCACCGCGATAGCCATTTGAGGGCTATCCCAACGGAGAGTGATCATGCCGGTTGCGGCGGTGACGAAGAAGGTTCCGAGCGTCACTCTCACGGTGCTGTAATGGCGGGCCCAGTTTCCGTGATCTCCATATTCCTGCAGGAGGACGGTTCGAGTCTCCGCTTCCTTTGTGGTGGGTTTTTCGGGGGCCGCTTCAGAGTCGGGCCAGGCAAGTTGCATTTTTGATCCTCCAAGAGTGAAAGTTCTGAGCGCAATTCGGCCGATGCCGGCGGGCGTTTCCCGATTATATCGCCGCCCCGGCCATCCTGCCACCAACTCACACGCTCACAACCGGGCAAGGCGATTCGCGGATGATGGCGTAGGCGCTGGTGCGCAGGCGGCCGAAGCCTCCGGCGGCGGAACCGCGTGCGATCACGAGCACGCCGGCGTTGGTGCGGGCGGCCGCGGCGCAGATGGCGTGGGCCGGATCGCCGGCCTGAAGCATGACTTCCGCCTGCGATCCCACTTTGGCCTGCAGGCGGGCCAGCGTCTCCTCGGCCGACCAGCGCAGCTTGGCGCGCCACGCGTCGTCGGTATGGTCCGGGGTTTCCGGGACGGCGGCCGTGACGTGCAACAGGGTCAGCGTGGCTTCCAGGGCGCGGCTCAGCCAGTCGGCCCATTTCAAGGCGCGCTCGCTTTGCGGGCCTAGGTCCACCGCGCAGAGCACGTGGCGGATCTCGACCGGCCGCGCGGCGGTCTCCGCGATGTGCACGCCGGTCCACACGGGACACTCCGCGTCGTGCAGCACCTTGGCCGTGTTGGAGCCGAGGATGAACCGCCGGAACAGCCCGCAGCCGTGGGTGGGCATCACGATCAGGTCCACGTTCTCGGTATGCGCAAGCTCGACGATGCGGGAAGCGGGGTCGCCGTCCAATACCAGGCGCCGCACGTTGCACCCGGCGAGTTCCGCCTGCTGAAACTGTTCCAGTTCGATGGTCAGACTCTCGATCTGGGCGCGGTACAAGTCACCCAGCATGACCCCGCCCATTTCGGTGTCGCTGAGACGGTACTGCATGGGCGCCAGTACGTGCAGCAGGATGATTTCCGGGGAAAAGCGTTGGGCGAGGCGCTGGACGCAGTGGATGGCTCCGATGGAGCGTTCCGAAAAGTCCACCGGCAACAAGATCTTCGCAAGCGGCACCATGGAGGACCCCCTTGGCCGGACGGCGGCGGCGCCGCACCGGCTTCCATCTATTAGGGTAATCCGGCGCGAGAGGCCGGTCCAGCCTGCGAGGGAGCGGCCGATTGCCAACCGGCCCGCAGCGGCACTATCGGGCGGGCGCACAGAAAGTCATTCCCGCCCCACCAGTAAAGAATGTCCTCCAACGGTCAAAGACCTAGCCGCCTTTGGAATCGGCCGGCTGTCGCTCAGCGCCACCTGTCCACGCAGAGTGTAAGCCGGCAGAAGATGTCGCCCCTGCCGCTTTTTGCTTGCCAGGCATGTAAATCAATGGAGGGCGCCCGGCCACCCGAGCTAGCCGCTCAGCGCTAGAATTCGACGCCGTACCAGTCGTAGACCAGCGTCCGATCGGGTGCGCGCCACCGCTGCGGGGCCGTCGTATCCATCCAGTCGAGCGGTTCCAGGCCCGCCGTCTGCGTGCGCGCCGAACGGGCGAAGGCCGCGCGAATCGCCGTGCGCTCCCTGGCCCCCGTAAGCGCCGGATCGGCGGAGACGAACAACGGTGTGCCGCTGCGCGAGACGACGTCCAGCCATTGCTCGGTGAGACGGAGCGGAATCGCGGCCGTCACCGGCACGCAATCGGCGTCGGCGGCGAAGAACGTCCCATGCTGCGGCAGGCGGAAGGCCAGCGTGTTGATGCCCATCTTGCGCGTGCGCGGCCATTCGCGGCCACTCGTGTCGTCGCCGATGCGCTGCAGCTCGAACAGTCCCGCGGCCAGATGGCCGATCGTGTTGCAGCCGATCAGCGGCACGTCGCCCGCGGCGTGGCGGATGCATGCGTAAAACGCAGTCACGATCTCGGCCGTGGTGCGCGAACGGTCCGCAAAGCGGCATTGGCTGCCGCTCAGATCGTCGGTCATCTCAAAGCCCCAGCGCCCGAACAGATCGTAGGTCGAGTAGTCGTGCTTGATCATCTCGAAGCCCCATCCGGTGAGGGTTTGGATCTCGCGCTCCACGTACTCGAGCGAACCGGGCAGGCTCGGATCCAGCAGGAAATACGGCGCGCCGGGCTGTCTCCACTTCAGCCGCAACGATTCGGGCAGCTTGTCGGTAGTCAGCAACAGACGCCGCCAGATGCCCGGCCGCACGCCGCGCTTCTTCATCCCGGCGGCCAGCGCGGGCATGTCCGGGAAGCCGGCATTGGTCCGCGCCGCGGGCCCCGCGCCCTCGCGGTCCGCTTCATAGCCCATGTCGAGCACCATCCACGGACGATTCTTCTCGCCCCCCGCCAGATCGGCCATCATGTCGGCGTCGCGCAGCAGCGCCTCCGCCGTCAGGTTCTGGCCGTAGGTGTAATACCAGTTATTGCCGCCATAGACGGGCTGGGCAGGCAATCGCGGCTTCGCGCACATGCGCCGGCAGAAGGCGCGCGCCGCGCTCCACGGCGATTCGTTCGCGCTATCGCGATAGGTTACTACGGTGGCCGCCTCGAGTTTGCGCGGGCCCAGTTCCACGCCCACACCGCCGCTGCGCACGTCGAGCCAGAGCGTGACGCCGGCCGAATCGATCTGCCAGCAGGCCAGCGCCGCGGCGCCGGTCTTCACCCCGTAGCCCGTCAGCGCGCGGCCGTCGCTCGCCAAAAAGTACCACGGCAGCCGCCGGTGCGGCACAATCTCCCGCCATTCGAGATCGCCGTAGCTGCGCTCCCACTGATCGCCCAGTAACCGGTAGCCCGCCGGGAATGCGCCCTTCCATCGCAGCCCGATCCAATCGATCGGGCCGCCCGGCGCTTCCACGCGAATCGCCAGTTCCGCTTCCGGACCCGGCGCCGTGGTGACGACGACGTCTCGGGCTTTCCACTCGGTCGCAGCCGGCTCCAGCGCCAGCCGCTCCCCGCCGCGAAACGCCGCCACGGCGTCCGGCACGCGCGCAATCTCCGGCAG
>JBAVIH010000533.1:0-43247 GCA_049686695.1 Bryobacteraceae bacterium
AGCAGCGGTTTGCTAAACCGTCGTAGGGTCATAAGCTCTACCGGGGGTTCGAATCCCCCCCTCTCCGCCAGATTACTTTCAACTTACGACCAACATCTGTCATAAATTTCTTGGGGCATGGCGCTCAATCTGTACAGCCGCCGCCGCCGCGACTGCAAGGCCGGGCATCTCGAGGAGCATTCATCAAGCGAATTCGATGAACGCAAGAAGGGGTGGAAACCTAAGCCAGTGAGACCACGGCGGCGGGCGTCGCCGGCACGGTTTTACCGCGGGTCCTGAATTCGTAGCGCTCGATGCGCACGGCGGCTTGTCCGGGCTCGGAACGAATCACGCGGCCGACCGCCACGAACTTCAGGGGGCAGGTTCCATTGAGTTGCGCGGGCCAATCCACGGACAGCTCCACCGAGCGGCCCACCGGCAGCAATTCTTCGGTGGTGAACAGGATTCCCCCGCTGCCCATGTTCAGGGTGTTGCCGGAACCGGTGACCGGATCGCCCTTGTAATTCAGCATCCGATATCGCACGCCTTCGCGCAGGGGAAACCGGTTGGTTCCGCGTCGCTCCATATGCTCTTCGAACTCCCTCATTATCCAACGCTTTCCTATTGAAAAGTGCTCGCAAGTTCAGCTTGCTATGATGCGCGGCCTCTGACAATAGACTAATCGATCTAAAACGGTTATTTAGGTCCGTACCTTCGGAGTAGGGTGTTCGTTGATCCGCGCACAGGGTTACAGTTATCTTAACCCCGTGAAGGCCCGATTTTCTCGTCTGGTATGCTGAGGCATGGACCAAACCCTATTCCGCTCTCTTTTGGAACAGGTGCGGAGCGGAGAAGTCGCGGTCGATCAGGCGCTCGAGCGGATGCGCCACCTGCCGTTCGAGGACCTGGGATTCGCCAAGGTGGATCATCACCGTGCGTTGCGCCACGGCATGCCGGAAGTCATCCTGGCCAAGGGGAAAACGCCGGATCAGGTGGTGGCGATTGCGCGTGCGCTGCTCGAAAACGCCCCCAACGTGCTGATCACGCGCGCCGACAAAGAATGCGCCGCCACGGTGAGCGCGCAGATTCCCGATGCCGATTATTCGGCGGTGGCGGGGACGATTCGCTTCTGGCGCGACCGGTCGATCCGCGGAAAAGGCAAAATCGCGGTGGTGTGCGCCGGCACCAGCGATCTGCCGGTGGCGGAGGAAGCGCGCATCACGGCCGAGGTGATGGGCAACCAGGTGGAATGCACGCACGATATCGGCGTGGCGGGTATCCACCGGCTGATGCACCATCGCGAACGCCTCACTTCCGCGCGGGTGGTGGTGGTGTGCGCCGGGATGGAAGGAGCATTGCCGAGCGCGATCGGCGGAATGGTCTCCTGCCCGGTGATCGCGGTGCCCACCAGCATCGGTTACGGCGCCAGCTTTCACGGTTTGGCGGCGCTGCTCGGCATGTTGAACAGTTGCGCCAGCAACGTAGCGGTGGTCAACATCGACAACGGGTTCGGCGCCGGCTACGTGGCGAGTCTGATCAACCGCGAGTGAGTTCGCCGGGCGGGCGATTGAAACCCCCGCGCGAAACGCGATACCGTGGATAAGCCGCGATGGACAATCCAGCCGGATCTCAGACCGAAACGGCGGTAATCGGGGCGGCGGCTCACCCTTCCGCCCGGCCGAGCCACCTGTCCGCCTCGGTGCCGGAGGAAGGCCGATTCGTCGCAGGCACGCTCGTCGCCGGGCGATACCGGATCATCTCGTTGCTCGGCAGCGGCGGGATGGGCGAAGTTTACCGCGCCACGGACCTCACGCTGGCGCAACCGGTGGCTCTCAAGTTTCTCGCCGGTTCCGGCCCCGAGTCCCACCGCATGCTGGAGCGGTTCCACAACGAGGTTCGCGTGGCCCGGCAGGTTTCCCACCCCAACGTGTGCCGGGTCTACGACGTCGGCGAGGCCGATGGGGTTCCTTACATCTCGATGGAGTACGTGGATGGCGAGGACCTGGCATCGCTGCTGCAGCGCATCGGGAGGCTGCCGTCCGACAAGGCCCTCGAAATCGCGCGCAAGATCTGCGCCGGAGTCGCCGCCGCCCACGATAAGGGCGTGATCCATCGCGATTTGAAGCCCGCCAACATCATGCTCGACAAGCGCGGCAACGTGGTGATCATGGATTTCGGCCTGGCGGCCATCGCGGCCCAGTTGTTCGGAGCCGAGGCGCGCAGCGGAACCCCGGCTTACATGGCGCCCGAGCAATTGCGCGGCGAAGAGGTTACCGCCAAGAGCGACATCTACGCGCTGGGCCTGGTGCTCTACGAAGTGTTCACCGGCAAGCGGGCTTATGAAGGCGGCAGCGCAGCCGAGCTGATCCGGCTGCAGGAGAACGCGCAGATCGTGAGCATGGCGTCGATCGCCGCCGAGATCGATCCCGCGGTCGAGAAGGCCATCCGCCGCTGTCTCGATCCGGTGCCCGCGCGGCGCCCCGCCACCTCGCTGTCGGTGGCCGCGGCGCTTCCGGGCGGCGATCCGCTGGCGGCTGCCCTGGCGGCCGGTGAGACGCCGTCGCCGGAATTGGTTGCGGCATCCGGCAAGACTGAAGGTCTCTCGCTGAAGGTTTCGGTGCCGCTGGTTCTGGGGCTGGCCGCGCTCATTATCGCCGTGCCCTTCGCGCGAACCAACGTCGAGTTGCACAGCTTCGTTCCGATGGATCTCTCGGCGGATACGCTGGCCGAAAAGATCCGCGAACAGGCCGCGCAGTTCGGCTATCGGACAGTGCCGGCCGATCGCAAATACGACCTGCACTGGGACTGGGCGGAAGTGTGGGCCACCCGCCAGGGCGTCGCGACCAGGCAGGACAGGCGCCGATGGTTCGAGGCCGAGCCTCCCTTGCGGCTTGGCTATCGCGAGAGCCCGCTTCCGCTGATCGCCCCACCCGATGGCGAGGTGACCGAGGAGCGCCCCGCACCGGTGGTATCCGGAATGATCGAGGCATGGGTCAACAGCAAAGGCGATCTGCGGACGTTTCGCGCGGTTCCTCCGCAGGTGGATAGCTCGACTGCGGCCGTGGTAATCGACCCGCGGATCATTTCGCGCGCCATCGGCTTCGATCTTTCCCAATGGCAGGAGACTGCGCCCCGGTACACGCCGCTGTATGCGTTCGACTGGCTGAAAGCCTGGAAAGGGCGGCATCCCACGCTGCCGCTCGATATCACGGTGCAAGCGTCGGCCTGGCGCGGCCGGATCACCGAGGTGCAAGTCATCTGGCCGTGGACCAAGGCCTCACGGGCGCCCGAATCGCGCCAGGGCGACTCCGACAATTCCAGGCGTACGCTGATCGAAGAAGCGACATCCGGGCTGGTGATTCTGTTCTCGGTGTTTCTCGCCGTGCGCAATCTCCGGGCGGGGCGCGGCGACCGCCGCGGCGCGGCGCGTCTGGCATCGGCGGTATTCGTCCTGCAAGCGTTGGCGTGGACGTTCGGAGCGCATTGGGTTGCCGATATCGGAATGATCGAGGTATTCGCCTTCAACGCCGCGAGTTGGGTCAGCGCGGCGGCGCTGATCTGGTTCCTCTATATCGGTCTCGAGCCGGCCGTGCGCGCCCGTTGGCCGAAATCAATCGTGACCTGGAGCCGCGTCCTGGCCGGCCGATGGCAGGATCCGCTGGTGGGCGCGGATGTGCTGTGGGGAGCGCTGCTCGGCCTCGCCATCGTAGTCCTCTTCGTCGGGACGAACTGGTGGGGCGTCGTGCAGGGACACATCAGCCCGGCGGCGCATCCGGACGCCGGCGCCAACACACGGTACTGGATTGCGAACATCCTCTATCGGGCGAACAACGCCGCGGAGTTCGGGCTGCTGGTGGTGTTCGCAATCTTCTGTTTGCGGGCCATCTTGCGCAAGGACTGGCTGGCTTCGATAGCCGTCGCGATCCTCTTCACGGCTCAGGAAAGCGAAGTGTGGCAGGGCCATTCCATCGTGAACTTCGCGTTCTATTTGCTCATCTTCACGGCGTTGACGTTCGGCCTGTTGCGCCGCGGCCTGGTGTCCTGCATGGTGGCGATTTTTTTCGCCAACATCCTGCTCGAGACGCCGGGCGCGCAAACCCTGTCCAAGCCTTACGAGTGGACCGTGGTGGCGTACCCCGCGGTGGCGCTGGCAATCGTAGCCTGGGCGTTCTGGCGCACCTCAGGCCATCAACTCCTCGAGGCCAAGCCCGAGACATCGTTGTCGCAGGCCGCGACAGGCTGAGTGCGCCCGTTCGTAATCGAGCAAATTATCTGAGCGCTTATGGGCATGCCCGGCCCGCTGCCGATGACACGAGACCACATTCGTGAAACAAACAGCTCAAGCTCCAGCCGGACGTGCCGATATGGTCGTTATGTTCGAGTGGAACGACAAATTCAGCACCGGTATTGTCAGTCTGGATGCCCAGCATCAAACGCTATTCTCCATTGGGGCGGAGCTTTACGCTGCCATGAGCGCGGGCCAATCGAGAGAGAGGACGTACGGAATTCTCACTCGCTTGCTGGACTACACTGTGACCCATTTTGCACACGAGGAGCGCCTGATGCGCGTTTACCGTTATCCCGATTACGCGGCCCACAAAGCCGAGCACGACGCCCTCAAGCGGCAGGTCTCGCAGTTCTACGAGGAGTCCCAACGCGGGAAGGTCGCGATCAGCGTTCGGCTTCTGAAATTCCTGGACGACTGGCTGAAGGAGCATATCGGGAAGTCCGATCAGCGCTACGCCCCTTTCCTGGCCGCCAAGGCCGTGGCATAGCCGCGGGCCAGCCGGCGGCAAACTGGCTTTCCCGTAAGTCCTCCCACCGCCCTCGCCCGAGACTGTCCGCGCCGGAACTCGCCCGTGCTACGCTGAAAATTCCCTATGAGCAGCATTGTCATCACCCTGCCCGACGGCAGCCGGAAGCCCGTCGAAGCCGGTACGCGCCCCATCGATGTCGCCCAGTCCATCAGCCCGCGCCTGGCCGATGCCGCCATCGCCGCCAAAATCGACGGCGACCTGGTCGACGTCACCCGCCCCATCGACAAGGACGCCAACCTGCAGATCCTCACCGCCAAGGACCCCGAGTCGCTGGTCATCTATCGCCATTCCACCGCTCACCTGCTGGCGGCGGCCGTGCTCGAACTGTACCCCGAGACCAAGCTCGGCATCGGGCCGCCCATCGACAACGGCTTCTATTACGACTTCGACCGCGCCGTTCCGTTTACCCCCGAGGACCTCGAAAAAATCGAAAAGAAGATGTGGGAGATCCAGGCGCGCCACGTGCCCTATGAGCGCGTTTACACCCGCAAGGAAGACGGCCTCAAGAAATACGCCGACGCCTGGATGAAGTGCGAGCTGATCGACGAACGCGCCGACGAGATCTTCAGCGAATACAAGCTGGGACCGCATTTCATCGATTTCTGCCGTGGCCCGCACCTGCCCGATACCTCCAAGATCAAGGCCTTCAAGCTGCTATCCATCGCCGGCGCCTACTGGAAGGGCAGCGAGCACAACAAGCAGTTGCAGCGCATTTACGGCACCGCGTTTTTCACCGCCAAAGAGCTGGAAGCGTATCTCAAGCAGATCGAGGAAGCCAAGAAGCGCGACCACCGCAAGCTGGGCAAGGACCTCGACCTGTTCAGCATTCAGGAACTGGCCGGGCCGGGGCTGATCTTCTTCCATCCCAAGGGCGGTATCATCCGCAAGCAGCTCGAAGACTGGATGCGCGACCAATACCTGCGGCGCGGATACTCGCTCGTGTACACGCCCCACGTGGCGCGCTTCGACCTATGGAAGACTTCCGGCCACGCCAATTTTTACGCCGCCAACATGTTCGCCCGCATGGAGCTGGACGACGCCGAATACCAGCTCAAGCCGATGAACTGCCCCTTCCACATCCTGATCTATAAGGATAAGCAGCACAGTTACCGCGATCTGCCGGTGCGCCTGGGCGAGCTGGGAACGGTCTACCGCTATGAGCGCTCCGGCGTGCTCAACGGCTTGTTCCGCGTGCGCGGCTTCACCCAGGATGACGCGCACATCTTCTGCACTCCCGAGCAGATCGAAGACGAAATCGTCAACTGCCTGCAGTTCGCCGTCGATACGCTCACCACCTTCGGCTTCGACAAATACGAAGCCGAGCTTTCCACCTGGGACAATGGCGCGAGCGGCAAGTACGACGGCACGCCCGAGCAGTGGAAGGTCGGGGAAAACGCCCTCCAGCACGCCACCGAGCGGCTCAACATCAAGGTGAAGGTGATGCCCGACGAAGCGGCGTTCTACGGGCCGAAGATCGACGTCAAGCTGGTGGATGCGATCGGCCGCCCGTGGCAGCTTTCCACCGTGCAGTTCGATTTCACCCTGCCGCGCCGCTTCGAGCTCGAGTACATCGGCGAAGACGGCAAGGCTCATCAGCCGCTGATGGTGCATCGCGCGCTCTACGGCTCCATCGAACGCTTTTTCGGCATCCTGATCGAGCACTACGCCGGCGCGTTCCCGGTGTGGCTGTCGCCCGTTCAGGCCATCGTGCTGCCCATCACCGACCGGCAGACCGAATATGCCCGCGCCATTCGCAAGCAGCTCGATGACGCCGGCATCCGCGCCACCGTGGACGAGCGCAGCGAAAAGGTGAACCTCAAAATCCGCGATGCGCAGTTGCAGAAGATTCCCTACATGCTCGTCGTTGGCGATCGCGAACAGCAGAACGGCTGCGTGGCCGTCCGCCAGCGCAAACACGGCGACCAGGGCGTCAAACCCCTCGGCGAGTGCATCGCCGCCATCCGCGCCTTAATCGATAGCAAAGCCGTCGCCGAGTAAGGACCCATTCCATGACTCCTGGGGCCTCTCTGGCGCAGGCCCCCGGTCTGCGAACTGGTAGGAGGATTTGTCATGCTGGTAGTATGGTGCGCAAGATCGCGGTGACCTTAGACCAGCGAACAGTGGCCGACCTCGACCGCTGGGTGCGGGAAGGCAAGTATCGAAACCGCAGCCGCGCGCTCCAGTCGGCTGCCGATCTGCTATGTGAGCGCGACCGGGGAAGCCGCTTGGCCCGCGAGTTGGCAAAGCTCGACCCTGCCGAGGAGAGGGCCCTCGCCGATGAGGGCTTTGGAGCCGATTCGTGGCCCGCATATTGAGGGGCGAGGTTTACTGGGCCGACTTGAATCCCATCCGCGGCCGCGAGCAAGCCGGTTTGCGCCCTGTGCTGGTTCTGAGCAACGAGCCTGCTTAACCGGCGATCCGAGACCGCAATCGTGATGGCAATCACGAGCCAGCCGCAGAAAGCCGGGCTTCCGGCAGCGCTCGCCCTACCGGCAACGCTGCTGCCTAAGCCTTCGTGGGTCAAGATCTCGCAGGTGCGCACTATTTCCATCGATCGTCTTGGCAAACGGCTGGCCGTGCTCGATAGCGAGACCTTATCCGACCTCGTGGCCGGTCTCCTCGATCTGATCGGTTGACCCCCGACCCGCCGCCAGCGCGCCGCCCTCTACCAACCCTCCACCGGCTTCCGCTGCGCTTCGGTGTAGATCCAGTCCCGCAACCGCAGGTACCGCTCGGCGCCGGTTGGAAGCGGGATCATGCTGTCGCCGCTGCGCGCCGAAAGAATTTCCCAACGCCGGCGCAGCGCCTCCGGTCCCGCCACTGCCGCATCCAGGCGGCTCGCCAGCGCCATGTCCTGCACGGCGTTGCGGCGGATGATGGCGCGCACCGTGTCCGGCGCCGGGTAGGTGCGTCCCTTGTAATCGGACAGTGCGCCCAGCGCCACCGCGTCGGCGCCACTCGAAACCGGCGGCAGGGGCACCGGCTCAGCCGCCACACGCAAATCGGGAACGCGTGGCGCGATCACCCGCACCTCCATCGGCCGCACCACCCAAGTGCCCACCTTCAACTGGACCTCCAGCCGGAATCGCGCGACATCCGCGTTGGGCGGTATCCAAAGGTCCAACAGATAAGCCCGCGTGGTCTGGCCGTCCACGCCATCCGCCGGGTCGGGTATCACGCCGAAATCGGGCAGCCGCGTCAACTCGGTGAGCCGGTCGGGCGCCGATCCCGCCGCCGTCTTCTCGAAATGCTCCTTGTACAGCGCGACCCGGCACGCGTTGAGTGGATTGGGCACCACATACAGCAGGTACGTGGTCGCAGGCGGGGCGGTGATCACCACGTGGAACGAAGCCCACCCATTGCGCACCACCGCCGGCGAGAGAATTTCGCGCGGGGTCGCGCCGCGGTCGGCCGGCACGATTTCGCCGAACGGATCCACCCGCGAGAACTCCGAGTAGATATCGACGCTCTGGCCGGCGAGCGCGCCCGCCAGCGCCGCCAGCAGCGTCAACCGAAGAAGAAACAGTTGGCAGGCGGAAGCGCCTGCCCCACACGCCCGCAAAGTGGGACAGGCGCTTCCGCCTGTCAACCCCGCTCCCACGTTTCAGCGCTCCGCGGCGCTCTTGTGCCGGCTTTCGTATGCGGCGATCACCTCGCTGGTGATATCCGTCGCGTTCTCGGCATAGAGCGGCGCCTGCGACGCGCTGGTGTCGAACACCATCGCGTAGCCCGTGCTGGTCGAGAATTCGACGATCGCCGCTATCATCTTCTTGCCCAGTTCCGCCAGCGTCTTCTTTTGCGCCTTGTCCAGATCCGCGTCGGCCTGGTCGATCTTGGCGTTGAGCACCACGATCGCGTCGTCGACTTCCTTCTGGAGCTTCTTGCGGTCCTCGTCGCTCAGCTTTTCCTGATCCAGCTTGCTCTGCTTTTCTGCGATGGCCTTCTGGTCCTCATCGAGCGCCGCCTTGCGCGGCCCGAATTCGGCGTCCAGCGCCTTGGCTGCATTCTGCCCGTCGGTGGTGGCCAGGATGGCGTCCTGAATGTTGACCAGCGCCACTCGCGGCGGCCGCGCCGGCTGCGCCGCCGCCAGCATCCCCGCCAGCAAACCCAAAATGATAGCTCGATGTAGTCTCACTCCTGCCCTCCGTTCGGGATCTTAGCATGCCCGCGCAACACCAGGTAGGACAGACCATCGCTTTCGTGGTCTGTCGTCGATCGCCTAAGCACCCCACGTTGACAAACGACGGAAACCGATCGTCCGTCCCACCCTTAGCGCAGATTGAACTTCTTCATTTTGTAGCGCAGGGTGTCCCGGGTAACCCGCAACAGCCGGGCGGCCTGCGTCTGGTTGCCGTTGGTTTTCTCGAGCGCGCGGGCCAACAGGCTGCGTTCGTTGTCTTCGAGCGAGAGGCCTTCGGTGACCATCTCGGCCGGGGGGGCGGCCGGCAACGCCGTTCCCGGTTCGGAGTGGGCCACGCTGATGGGCAAGCTCGGCGCCGTGATCAGGGCCGATTCTTCCAGGATCATGGCCCGCTCGATCGCATTGCGCAATTCGCGTACGTTGCCCGGCCAGTCGTGAGACAGCAGCAGCTTCGAGGCGCTTTCGCTCACCCCTTCGATGCTCCGCTTGAATTTGTGGTTGTAGTGGTCGATAAAGAAGTGCGCCAGCGGCAGAATGTCGTCGAGGCGCTCCCGCAGCGGTGGGATGGTTATCTGGATCACGTTGAGGCGGAAGTACAGGTCCTGCCGGAAAGCGCCTTCCTTGACCGCCTCACGCAGGTTCTTGTTGGTGGCCGCCACCACCCGCAAGTCCAGGTTGATGTCCTTCAGCCCGCCCAGCCGGCGAAAGGTCTGCTCCTCCAGCACGCGCAACAGTTTGGCCTGCAGCATCATCGGAATCTCGCCGATCTCGTCCAGGAACAGGGTCCCCTTGTCGGCCAGCTCGAAGATGCCGCGTTTCTGCGCCCGCGCGTCGGTGAAGGCGCCTTTTTCGTAACCGAACAATTCGCTTTCCAGCAGCGAATCCGGAATCGCCGCGCAGTTGATCGCGATAAACGGCTCGGCCTGGCGCAGGCTCTGGTAATGGAGCGTCTTGGCGATCAGGTCCTTGCCGGTTCCATTTTCCCCATCCAGCAGGATGGTGGTGGCCTCGCTGGCCGCCACCCGCCGCACGAAATTCACCACTTCCCGCATCGGACCGGATTCGGCGATCACTTCGCGCCGCTGCGGCGCCGTTTCGTCGGTGATGTCCTTAATGGTAGCCACCACCCCGGCGAGTTGGGCGTGCTCGTCGAACATTTGCGTGGTGTGCATCACCACCAGGCGCTCCCGGCCGTTATCGGTGTGCAGACGGACCGTGCAGGAAGGCGCGTTGGGCGCCTGGTTCAAACCCACCAGCACCCCGCAGCCCGGTTCGCAAACCGGGCACTTGAAGATCTCCTGGCAGTGTTTGCCCAGCATCTCGTCGGCGGAGACGCCAAACAGCTTTTCCGCCGCCCGGTTTACCCCTGTCACCCGGTATTCCGGGTCATAAAGGACAAGAGCATCCGAAAGCTGGTCGAAAACCGACTCCAGTACGCCAACCCTCTGCCATGCAGGTGTGAGCTTCGACATTACGTTACGATTTGACCTCAGTATAGCAGGCCCGTTGGGGCACTACGCCCACCGGCGCGCCCGCCAAACGGGGGAATTGCCCCGCCTGCCGCCCTTCCAGGACGCTAACACCATCGGAAAACAGGGGTTTGGCGGTGGCGATGCAATTGCAAACTTGCCCTACGGAGGCGCCATGTCCCATTTGAAAGTGATTGTGCCCGCTGCCATTCTGCTGGGCGGTTTCCTGCTGTCGACGTCGGCCTCGTTCGGCAAACAGGAATATATGAAGGCCACCAAGAAGCAATGCACATATTGCCACGTCAAGGTGTCCGCCGATAAAGACGAAATGAACAAGAACCTGACCCCGGCAGGCAAGTACTATCACGAGCACAAGAGCCTGGATGGTTATCAGGAAAAGAAGTAGCCCTTGGTAGGTGGAGGCGTGGAGTCCGCCGTGTTGCACACAGTTCAGCTCGCGCTTGCCGACGGCGTTTACGCAGCCGCCCTTCGCGAAGCACTGTGCCGCAGTTGCGCGTGGCACGTCGAATCGGTTGCATGGCCGGATCCGGCCCAGGATTGCGTTCTGGTCCTCGACGAAGCCGCCTTCGAGCATCTGCGCCTCCCCCTGTCTCATCCCGAACGGATCGTCCTGATTACCCGCCAGGATCCGCAACTGCTGGCCCAGGCCTGGGATGCCGGCCTGGTTTCGGTGCTTTCCCAGCAGGATTCTATGAGTACTGTGTTACTGGCTATTATGGCCGCTGCACTGCGTGTTGTAAATCCCTGCAAGCCCGATGTTTCAGGCGATATTTCCCCCATTTCAGAGGCTGATTCTGCGCCAATAGCCCCACATCATAGCCATTCTCCCAGCAGACGTTGCAAAATTCAATAACTTAGATCGGGTTTCGCAGTGGGCTATTGCGTGCATTGCCCAATCTGTCCGCGCAAGGAACTCGTCTGGCGTGTTGCGTGTTCAGTTAGAATGGGATTGGAACATCCGGAACCAGGTAGAGGCCCCGGTAGCATGAGCGCAATCATACCGGCATATGAAAAGTCGGGCGCGCCGTTCGGGGAGCGCCCCATCTTCAGCGATTCCACAACGCAGACGACGAGGAGATATCCATGAGTTCCTATGTCCCGTTTGTAGTGCTTTGGGCCGTGATGGCCTTGACAGTCATCGGTTTGCTCGTCTACCGCAGAATTGTAGCGGCGGGCGAAGATGACATGATTCACATCAGCGAGGCGGGCGAATCGATCACGTCTCAGCAGGTGACGGTCGCCCAGAAACTCGACCAGATCGACAAGTGGGGAAAGATGCTGACCGTGGTCACCGTGGTATACGGCGTTGTTCTGGCCGGCGTTTACGTGTATCGAAGCTGGGTGTCGGGGGGCTAACGGCGGAATGCGGCGGGCGATTCCTCGGGTTGGCGCCAAGCCGGGAATTGCCCTGCTGGCTTTAACTTTCTGGGCTGCCGGCGGTTGTTGGGGGGCGGCCAAGGCGCTCGATTGCGCCGGTTGTCACGACCAGGCGCAGAAGCTCGCTAAGAGCGCGCACGCGGGATTGGCGTGTATTTCCTGCCACGAGTCGCACGACACGTATCCGCACAAGGCGGGAGTTCCCAAGCCGGAGTGCGGCGTCTGCCACGCGGA
This sequence comes from Bryobacteraceae bacterium, assembly GCA_049686695.1. Taxonomy (GTDB): domain Bacteria; phylum Acidobacteriota; class Terriglobia; order Bryobacterales; family Bryobacteraceae; genus Bog-375. The sequence goes on from JBAVIH010000533.1 coordinate 12,039, forward strand.
CCAGGCCGGCGACTACGAAAGCGGCGTCCACGGCCAGGCCCGCAAACACGGCAACGAGTCCGCGCCCGATTGCGGCCTTTGCCACGGCAGCGCCCATGAACTGCTGCCGCCCAGTTCGCAGACCTTCCGGATGGCGGTGCCCGACACTTGCGGCATGTGCCACGCCGCCGTGGCCGAACAATACCGCGCCAGCGTTCATGGCCAAGCCCTGGCCAAGGGCATCACCCAGGCCCCGCTCTGCACCGATTGCCACGGTGAGCACAAGATCATCAAACCGAGCAACGCGGCTTCGCCGGTGAACGCCGCCAACATCCGCGAGACCTGCGGCAGTTGCCACGGCGACGTCCGGCTGAGCCGCAAGTTTGGCATGCCCGCCGACCGCCTGGTGAGCTTCGATGCATCCTTCCACGGGCTGGCCGCCAAGGAAGGCGTGCAGACCGTGGCCAATTGCGCCAGTTGCCACGGCGTCCACAACATCCTGGCTTCTTCCGACCCGCATTCCACCATCAACCCGAAGAACCTGCCCAAGACCTGCGGCCAGTGCCATCCCGGCGCCGGGCAGCGATTCGCCATCGGCCAGGTGCACGTGACGGACGGCGCCAGCGAGCCGCCGGCGCTGACTTTCATCCGCCAGTTCTACCTGCTGCTGATCCCGGTGACCATCGGGCTGATGCTGCTGCACAACGGCGGCGATTGGATTCGCAAATTGATCCGCGCGCGGTTCCGCTCGAGCGCAGCGCAGTGGCCCAGCCGCTCTCCGGCCGGGCTCCGCATGCTGCCATTCGAGCGCGCGCAGCACGCCCTGCTGGCGCTCTCGTTCATGACCCTGGTGTGGACCGGCTTCGCCCTCAAGTACCCGGACCAGTGGTGGGCGCGACCGGTAGCTCTGGTCGCCGAGGGGCACGCCATGCGGAGCCTCATCCATCGCATCGCGGCCTCGGTTTTTATCGCCGTCAGCCTGACTCACCTGGTGTCGCTCATCGTCAGCCGGAAACTGCGCGAGCATTGGAAGGAGATGATTCCCAAAGTCCGCGACGCGCGCGAAGCCAGCGCCAACTTCGCCTACAACCTGGGCCTGGGAGACGTTCCGCCGCCGCGCTCGTCGCATAGCTATATCGAGAAGGCCGAGTATTGGGCGGTGATCTGGGGCGCCGTCATCATGACCGCGAGCGGCGTCATGCTATGGGCCAACTCGCTGGCCCTGCGCCTGCTTCCCAAGCTCTGGCTGGATGTGGCGACCTCGATTCATTTCTACGAAGCCGTGCTGGCCGCCCTGGCAATCGTGGTGTGGCACTTCTATTCCATCATCTTCGACCCCGACGTCTATCCTCTCAACACCGCGTTTCTGACAGGCTATATTGTCAAGAAGGACGATCCTCCCGTCGCGCACGAGCGGGAAGATCGAGGAGACTGATCACCAATCATGACCCCTAACCAACCGAACCGCCGGCTCGGCGGCTGGCTGTCCCCGGTCGTTCATTTGTCGAGTAACTGGATCAGCCTGGCCGGCGTGATCCTGGTCACCACCGCCACCGTGTTCTGGCTCTTCCTTCTGCCCACCACGCTGCGCGGCCAGGAGACCAACCCGTACATGGGCATCCTGGCTTTTCTGGTGCTGCCGGGGCCGTTCTTTCTGGGCCTGTTTCTGATCCCGTTCGGCATGTGGCGCAAGCGGAAACGGGAAAGGCACGATGGCATTTATCCGCCGGATTTTCCCCGTCCGGAGTGGCGCAACCCGGAGTTGCGCAAGCTGGTCTACTTCATCCTCGTCACCACCGGCGCCAACATCGCAATCGCCAGCCAGCTCAGTTACGGCGCCATCAATTACATGGATTCGGTCACCTTCTGCGGCGAAACCTGCCATAACGTGATGCAGCCCGAGTTCACCGCGTATCGGGACTCGCCGCACTCCAAGGTCGAGTGCGTCAAGTGTCACATCGGGCCCGGCGCGTCCTGGTTCGTGCAAAGCAAGCTCTCCGGCTTGGGCCAGGTCTTCGCCGTGACCTTCAACACGTATCCGCGGCCCATCCCGGTTCCGGTGCACAACCTGCGCCCCGCGCGGGAGACTTGCGAGCAGTGCCACTGGCCGCAAAAGTACAGCACGGACCGCATCGACATAATCAACCACTTTGCCGACGACGAGGCCAACACCGAAACCAAGGACGTGCTGCTGATGAAGATCGGCGGCGGCAACCATGGCATCGGCATCCACGGAACGCACCTCGGGCTGGGCATCCGCATTCGGTACGGGCACTCCGACGAAGCGCGCCAGACCATCCCCTGGGTGGAGTATGACAAAGACGGCCACAAGACCGTTTACGCGACCGCCGGCGCCAAACCAGACGGCGCCGGGTTGACCAAGCGCGAGATGGACTGCATCGACTGCCACGACCGCCCGTCGCACGCTTTCGACCTGCCGGAGCGCGCGCTCGATAAAGCCATGGCGGCCGGCCTGGTATTGCCCGCGTTGCCGTTTGCGCGGAAGAAGGCCCTCGAAATCCTGAAGCTGAACTACCAGACCCGCGACGAAGCCGCCGCCCGGATTCCGGCGGCGTTCGAAGAGTATTACCGGCAAAGCTACCCGGCGGTGTGGTCCGCCCGGCAGTCCGAAGTAGCCGCTTCCGCCAAACAGGTGCTGGCCATCTATAATCGCAATGTCTTCCCCTTCATGAAAGTCACTTGGGGCAAGTATCCGGTCAACATCGGCCACACCGATTTCCCCGGCTGTTTCCGCTGCCACGACGGAAGCCACAACGCGCCGAACGGCCAGAGCATCACCCAGGATTGCAACGCCTGTCACAACCTGCTGGCGATGGACGAAGCGAACCCCAAGGTGCTCACCGACCTCGGTATCACCGAAGCCAAGGCAACCAAGTAAGGCATTTCGCGATTACGACAGCGTGTTGCCGCGCGAGCGCGCGGGCGAGGCATGCCTCATACGAGGCGCTAGGTGCGCGCGGGCGCGGCCGGCTTGGCTGGCAGGGCGGAGTGGAGCGCGCCGGTTTCGGCCGACATCAGGTTGGCCAGCATCCTGGCATGCGGGCCGCCCGGAAGCAGGGCGATGCGGGCGTTGGAGGCCAGCATCCGCTGCGTTTCCAGGACCTCGAACAGGACGTCGGCGACGGCGGGCTCCTTGGCGATCTCCTGGAAGGCCTGCCCCAGGGTGGCGGGACGGATGGCCGCCGCTTTGGCAAACTCGATGGCCGCCTCGCGCTCGGCCGAACTGGTGATCACGCTCACCTGGTTGGCGCCGGCCTGCTTGATTGCGGATGTCACCTGGCGCAGACGATTGACCACCTTCTCCTCGATCTGCTTGATCATGCCGACATCGCGGAAATGCACCTTGCGGATGTAAACCGAGCCGAGCTGGTATCCCCACTCGGTGGACTTGCTGGTCACTTCGGCGCGCACGGTCTGGCTCATGTTGTGGCGCGTTTGCAACATCTCGGCGAGCGGCATGTTGCTCAGGCAGCGAACCGTGGCGTTGCTGACGTTGGCGCGCAGGGAGCCGCGCGGATCGGTGTTCTTGAACAGGTAGCCCAACGGGTCGCTGATCATCATCTCATACCAAATCCCGATTCCCATGGGCGCGCCTTCCTCCGAATTCACCGGCTGGCTGCGCAGGTACTCCTGGTCCAGGCGCAGATCGAGGACGTAGCAGGAGCCCAGGATATTGATGAAGAACGCCGAAGCGCCCAGCTTATTGGGGAGAAAGTGCAGGCCCGGCTGGTCGAGCACGGCGACAACCTTGCCAAAGAGTACGTACACGCGACAGGTGCGTTCCTGCACGATGGCGTAGAGACCGAACAGGCGGCAGAAGCCCAGCAACACGGGCTCGGCGATGAAGAGGCCGGCGAAGACACCCAACGCGACCATGACAATGAGAAGTCCAGCGACAGGCGAGTCCATTACTTTCCAGCCTCCAGATAGATCTGCTGGGCCTTATCGAACAGCGCCAGCCGCACGTTTCTCAAGTAGGCGCCCAGGACATTGGGGCCGCCCTTGCACAGTTCGGAGAGTTCCGCGGCCAGGGACTTGATGGGTTCCACCTCGGCCTGCGCGCGGAGAGTTTCGATTTCCACGGCGCGTCTGGATTGCACGACGCGCTGATCGGCGCCCGCCTGCGCCAGGCTGATATCGCTGGACACCTGGTTGTGGGCGGTGTTGATGGCAGCCAACGCCGATTCCACCTCGGGCGGCGGATCGATGCCGGTGATCAGGGAGGCGTCGAAAATGACACCGTAACGCGCCGGCGTGGCGCGGCATTCGTGGTCCATGTATTCGTTGAGGTCGCGAAGATTCTTGCGCAGGTCGTTGATCGAGACGCCGACCATCTCGCTGCCGGCCAGCGGCGCCGCGCCGCCGGTGGCTGCGTCATCGGCCGGCGGGACCGTCTTCGCCTCGAAATTGGCGATGCGCTGGCGCAGCACGGAAACGAAGTACGCCAGCACGTGGACGAACGGCTTCTTGATGCCGAACAGGAAAGCGTACAGGTTGGCCTCGCTGACGCGGTAGCGGATCTGCCCGGTCAAGCCGGTATTGAGCTGGTCCTTGGTAACCGCTTCCAGGCGGGTGCCCCCTTCGTTGGCCGACGGGTCCTCCAGGTCAACCGCCATGTTGATGGTCATGGTTGCGATGGAAACCTTGCGAATCTTCTCCCAGGGCATTTTGAAGTAGGGTCCGCCGGGTGGAACCACGCGGACCTGCGGGTAACTGTACCGCGGACGTTCCTCGGGCAGGAGAAACTCCGCGATGGGATCGTCGAGCGTGGTCTTGCCTCCGGCAACCCGCACGGCCCGCCCGAAACTGGTCTTGACCGCCCGCTCGTTCTGATCCACGGTGTACAGGCCCATCAGCAGAAACCGCAGCAATAACCATGCGGTGAAACCGATTAATGCGCCTATCAGGTATTGCATGATCACCTCATCGGTAGTATAGCCGCAGGCGCTTTCCGGTTTGGGGGGTAGGTCAGCGCTTCACCCGGTCCGAAAAGGCCTCGCATCCGTCCGTCCGAAACTCGAAGTGCACCAGCTGTGTGCTCTCGCCCGAGTTCCCGGCATCAGTCGCCGGTTTGAACTTCCAGCGCCGCGCCGCGTCCAGGGCCACCTTGGCAAAATATTTGCTCCCTGCACGCGAGTCGAGTTGGGCATCCACCACCGAACCGGACGGATCGACTCTGACCCGTACGCCGACCCTCACCCTGCCGCGAATAGTCGCGAGGTACTGCGGAGGGACTTGAGGCAGGACGCGATCGACCACGTCTCCGGCAGGGAGCGTCCCGGCGGAATTGTCCGCGGCAGGTTCCGGTGGCGCGGGCGTGGGAACGGGCGCTGGCGTATCGGGCGCTTGCTCGGCGTTGTGCGGAGTAGCTTCCTCAACTGCCGGCGGGGCTGGAACGGGGGCAGGCTGCTCCTGCACCGCAGCCTGCTCGGAGGGCGCGGCCGGAAGGGACGCAGTCGCAGGGGGCGCGCTCGATAGCCTGATGCGCGGCAGGATCACGCCGGCAAAGATCGTCACTCCCAAAATGGCTCCCAGCACGGCCGGCAAGAGGTAGGGTCTCTTCTGCGCCGCTTTAGGCGGCGCCGGTTTCGCGATCGGGACGGTTTCGACGGCGTGCGGAAGTGCCTGTGGCGCCGGTGCCGGCGGCTCGAATGCGCGCGAAATGTCGGCCAGAGAGCAGCGCAATCGAGGGTCCGACCGCAGACAGCGGCGTGCAATATCGAAAAACGGCGCCTCGAGTTGTTCGGGAACGGACGGATCGTTGGTCACCGAGCCATCCCAGGCAGGCGCCCGTTGCGTCAGGACCTCGACGAGCGTCATGCCGAGCGACCAAACGTCCCCGGCCGGTGTCACGCCAGTGCGGCTCTCGGGCGGCCCATTCACGTTCGGCGCCCACAGATCGTCGGTCGACTCGCCGATCCGCAAGAGCCCGTCGCTGGATATTTTTACCCGATCTCCGGCAGCCATGATGTTGGCGGGGGTCAGGCAGGCGTGCACGAAGCCCTCCGCGTGGAGGTAGGCCAGGATCTCCAGCACTGGCGCGATCATTTCGCGCGCCTCCGCCGGTTCGAGCGGGCGGATCGGAATCACCTGCGACAGGTCTTCTTCGCTCCGCTCCATGACGGCGTAGACCCAGCTATTGCCGTCGAGCTGGCAAGTTCCGAAGTCGAAAATGGAGAGTAACCCGGGGTGCGACAGCCGTGCGGCAAACTCCCGGCGCAGCAGCCATGCTTCCGCCTTGCCCGAATCGGCAGGAACCAGCTTGATCGCGGCTGTCCGCGGCGTTCCCTGGCCGTATTCGGTAAGGAACACGACGCTATGTGCAGAACCGCCCAGGTACTGGCGCAGGTGGAATCTCCCATCGATGACGCGACCTTCCCACTGCTTCCATTCCACTTGTCGTGATCTCCCCGAAAGTAAACCGCTTTCGTTTTTCGCCGAAAAGGTAAATGTTGTCGTCAGTGCGGCCTGAAGTCAATATTGTCTCTGATAGATGTGTGCAGAATGCGGCACCTCTCAGCGCGAGGGAGGGACCGGCGGACTGGAAGCCGGCTCCTCTTCGTCTTATCTTCGCTATTTATGTCAATCGCAGGGCGCACGATAAAATGCATAGAGATGCTGACAAGTCCATACAGGCCAGATGCCCGCACTGATACTATGGTCCGGCGCTCCCGCCGGGGCGTCGCCGGAGCCGCCCGTTGAGCGCCGCCGAGAAGTTCGAGCGGTTGGTGGCGCTGATGGCCCGCCTGCGCGCGCCCGGCGGCTGCCCGTGGGACCGCGAGCAGACCTTCGACAGCATCAAGCCTCACACGCTGGAAGAGACCTACGAGGTGCTCGACGCCATCGATCGCCGCGACTGGCCGGAGCTGGCCGAAGAACTCGGCGACTACATCCTGCAGGCGGTCTTTTACGCGCAGATGGCGGCCGAGCAGGGGCTCTTCGGCATCGAGGACGCGCTGGAGGCGATCAACGGCAAGCTGCTGCGCCGCCATCCGCACATCTTCGGCGAGGAATCGGCCGAGACCTCTGGCGACGTGAAGCGCATCTGGAGCGAGGTGAAGGCCGCCGAAAAGGCCGCGCAAGGCCGGGAGCGGGAAAGCCTGCTGGCCGGCGTTCCGCGCATTCTGCCGGCGCTGGTGGAGGCGCAGCAGATTACTTCGCGCGCCGCGCAAGTGGGCTTCGATTGGGAGAGCCCCGAGCAGGTGCTCGACAAGCTGGAGGAGGAGCTCCGCGAATTCGCCGAAGCGCGCCGCGGCGGATCGGCCGGCGAACTGGAAGGCGAACTGGGCGACCTGCTGTTCGTGCTGGTCAACCTGGCGCGCTTCGTCAAGGTGGATCCCGAGCAGGCGCTGCGCGCGACCAATGCCAAGTTCCGCCAGCGCTTCGGCTACATCGAACGCAAGCTGGCCGAGCGCGGCCAGAAGCCCGGCGATGCGACCATCGAGGAAATGGAGGCGCTGTGGCAGGAAGCCAAGCGGTGATCGAAATCCGGCTGCTGCGCGAGCTTGCCCAATTCGCCGGCGTGGTCGAGTTGCAAAAGGAAATCTGGGGCTTCGATCCGATCGACCTGCTGCCAATGCGATTTCTGGTGGTGCTCGACAAAGTGGGCGGGCACATTTTCGGCGCTTACGACGGCGAACGTCTGGTCGCTTTCTGTTTCGCCATCCCCGGCGTCAAGCCGGGCCCGGCGCCGTACCTACACAGCCACATGCTGGGAGTGCTGCCGGAATACCGCGATTGCGGCATCGGCCGCCGCCTGAAGCTGCGCCAGCGGGAGGACGCGCTCGCCCGCGGGATCGGCCTGATCGAGTGGACCTTCGATCCGCTGGAGCTGAAGAACGCTTTTTTCAACATGGAACGCCTCGGCGCCATCGTTCGCCGCTACGCGGAGAATCAGTACGGCATCACGGCCAGCCCGCTGCACGGCGGTCTACCGACGGACCGCTGCACCGCGGAATGGTGGCTGGATTCGCCGCGCGTGCGTGGAATTCTGGCGGGCGAGCGAGCGCCGGTGAACGCCGCCGAGCGCATTTCGTTTCCCGCCGATATCGCGCTGATTCGCAGCCAGGACGCCGGCCGCGCGCGCGAAATTCAAAGAACCAACGCCGCGCTGTTTCAAGACGCTTTTGCGCGCGGCCTGGCGGTGACCGGCTTCGAACGCGGTCGCGCCGCCGGAGCCTACCTGCTGGAGCCATGGCAATGAAGATCGAGCGCGTCACCCTGCGGCAGATCCGCATGCCGCTGGTGCACTTCTTCGAGACCAGCTTTGGCCGCACATCCGAGCGCCACATCGTTTTGGTGGAGGCGCAGGCGGGCGGCATTTCCGGCTGGGGCGAAGCGACGGCCGGCGAGAACCCTTTCTACAACGAGGAATGGACCGAATCGGCCTGGCGGATTCTTCGCGATTACGCCGTCCCGCGCGTGCTGGGCCGCGAGATCGACGGGCCGGAGGCGGTTTACCCGCTGACCGCCCACATCCGCGGCCACAACATGGCCAAGGGCGGTCTGGAAACGGCCGTGTGGGACCTGGCGGCGCGCATGGAAGGCGTGCCGCTTTGGAAAAAGATCGGCGGCGGTGCGCGGCGCGAAATCCCCTGCGGAGTTTCCATCGGCATCCAGGATTCGTTCGAGGAGTTGCTGGAAACCATCGAGCGCGAGTTGGCCGCCGGCTATCAACGCATCAAGATGAAGATCAAGCCCGGCTGGGACGTCGACGTGGTGGCGCGCGTGCGCGAGCGTTTTCCGCTTGTCAAACTGATGGCCGACGCCAACTCGGCTTACACCCTGGCCGACGCCGAACATCTGCGCAAGCTGGACGACTTTTACCTGATGATGATCGAGCAGCCGCTGCCCACGACGATATCATCGACCACGCCGAGTTGCAGGCGCGCCTGCAGACGCCAATCTGCCTGGACGAATCGATTCGCAGCGCGCACCACGCCGCCCAGGCCATCCGGCTGCGCGCCTGCCAAATTCTCAACATCAAGCTGGGCCGCGTGGGAGGGTTCGCCGAAGCGCGCCGTGTGCACGACGTGGCCCAGGCCGCCGGTATACCGGTGTGGTGCGGCGGCATGCTCGAAGCCGGCATCGGCCGCGCTCACAACGTGGCGCTGGCCACGCTGCCCAATTTCGTGCTGCCCGGAGACGTGTCGGCCAGCCGCCGCTACTGGCAGCGCGATATCATCCAGCCGGCGGTCGAAACCACCCAGCATGGCACCATCGAGATTCGCGATCAGCCGGGCTTCGGCTACGCGCTCGATAGAGAATTCATCGCCGCCATGACGGTGCGCGAGGAGACGGCCGGTTGAACGCCTTCCTCTCGCTGCTGGGCAGAAACCGCAACTACCGCTACACGTGGGTGGGCCAAGTGGTGAGCGAGATCGGCGACCACTTCAACAACATCGCCGTGTTCAGCCTGGCCGTGGCGGGCACCCGCTCCGGCATGGTGGTGAGCGGGGTGATGCTTTCGCGCGCCATTCCGGCCATGCTGATCGGGCCCGCCGCCGGCGTGGTGCTGGACCGGCTGAACCGCAAGCAGGTGATGATCGCGAGCGACCTGATCCGCGGCGTGGTCGCGCTCGGCTTCATCCTCGCCATCGGCCGCGGCGACACGTGGCTGCTGTATTCGTTGAGCGCGCTGTTGATGGCGGCCTCGCCCTTCTTCACCGCCGGCCGCTCCGCGATTCTGCCCTCCATCGCCACCAGCGAGGAACTGCACACCGCCAATTCGCTCACCCAAACCACCGGGTGGACCACGCTCACCATCGGCACCTTCCTCGCCGGCGTCAGCGTGATGCAGTTCGGCTACCGCTGGGCTTTTGTGGGCAATGCGATTTCGTTTCTGATCTCCGCCCTCTGCATTTCGCGTTTGCGCCTGCCCGGGCGCGGCTTCCATCCGCCGCGGCGTTCTCTCACCGAAGCCGAAGTCGTCCGCCCGTGGCACGAGTACAAGGAGGGCCTGCGTTACATGCGCGGCGTGCCGCTGGTGATGGGGCTTTTGCTGATCAACGTCGGCTGGGCCTCGGGCGGCGGCGCGGCGCAGATTCTGTTCACTATTTTCGGCGAGATCGTCTTCAACCGCGGCCCCGCCGGCCTGGGCATCATCTGGAGCTTCGCCGGGCTGGGCCTGCTGGCGGGAGGCGCGATCGGGTATGGGTTCGGCCGCCGGCTCAGCTTCACCAATTACAAACGCGCCATCGTGGTCTGCTACATCGTCCACGGTGGCGCTTACGTTCTGTTCAGCCAGATGCGCGGGTTCGGCTGGGCGCTGTTCTTCATCGCTCTCTCGCGCGCCGGCGTGGCCATGAGCTCGGTGCTCAACATGTCGCAACTGCTGCGGATCGTCCCCGATGCACTCCGCGGCCGCGTCTTCGCCACCATGGAATCGGTCACCTGGTCGGTGATGCTGGTTTCGATGGCGCTGGCCGGCGTCGCCAGCGAATACTGGAACCCGCGCACCATCGGCGCCATTGCCGGCGTGCTGAGTTCCTCGACCGCCCTGTTCTGGGGATGGGCCCACTTCACCGGCCGTCTCCCCGAGCCCGAACACCTCGGCGTGGAGCCGGAGGAAATCGAGATTCACCCCGAGCCCGCCGCGTGAGCGCGCCGGCGTGCCACATAGTAAAATCTTACGCAAGTCATTCGAACGTGCGTGCGGGCTTGGCCGGGTGGGGCCAGGGCCTGCGGGAATGGCTACAGGCTCGCCACATCTCGCATGTGGGGGCGGGGGGTCAAAAGCAATGCCGACGACTTTGCGGTTCCGGGGCAGGCGCGCATGGGGCGCTGCGCTGTTGATGGCTGGATTGGCTGCTGCGGCATGGGGCCAGGGGAACGGCTTCGTGCAGTCGTCGAACGGAACGCTGACGCTGAACGGCGAGCCTTTCCGCTTCGGCGGCACCAATTCCTATCCGTTGATGTATTCGAGCCAGCAGACCGTGGATCAGATTCTGGGAACCGTGGCGGGCAGTAATTTGAAAGTCGTCCGCATGTGGGTGTTTTGCGACGGCCCCCTCTGCAATGGTGGTGGCTTCTTCCTGCAGTACTTCAACACAGGCACCGGCGCCCCGGCGTACAACGACGACAACAACGACGGGCTGGCCAACGTGGATTACGCGGTTTACAGGGCCGGCCAGTTGGGAATCAAGCTCATCCTGACTCTTACCAACAACTGGACGGACTTTGGCGGTATGGACACGTATGTCACGTGGCACAAGGGGCAATACCACGACCAGTTCTACACCGATTCCACGGTCCTCAAATGGTACGAGAGCTGGGTCAGCCATGTGCTGAATCGCGTGAATATGTACACCAAAGTGGCTTACATGAATGATCCGACCATCATGGCGTGGGAACTGGCAAACGAGCCCGAGTGCGGAGGCTCCGGCCCGCCGAAAGGGCTGCCGACGTCGGGCACGTGCACCAACCAGACCATCATTAACTGGATCAGCGAGGCAGCGGGCTATATCAAGAGCGTCGACTCCAATCACCTGGTGGCAGTAGGCGACGAAGGCTTCTTCTGCGGTTCTTCTTCTTCCGCGGGTTCGGTTTCTTGCGCGCCCGGGGGCAACGGCGTCGACAGCCAGGGCTTCTCGGGAGTTCAACAAATCGACCTCGTGGGATTTCATCTCTACCCGGACACATGGGGCGCCAGCATTGCCTCGTCGGAGGACTTCATCAACCAGCACTTACAGGAAGCGAGCACACTGGGCAAGCCTCTTTACATGGGCGAGTTCGGCCTGCTATCCGGCAACGCCAAGGTCGCTGTTTACAACGACTGGACCAACCTAATTTTCAACGGAGGCGGCAGCGGCGCGATGTTCTGGGACGTTCTGCCCGGCACGCCCGCACCCTACGCCGCGGAATCGGCAAGCGGATTCGACGAGGAAGCGGGCAGCCCAGTGCTGCCGCTGATGAGCGACTTTGCGCTGACGATGGGGGGATCGACGCCGCAACTCCCGCCCGTAGCCGGCTACCAATGGGTCGCCACGCCCTTCGGCGAGCCGATTACCGTTACTCTCAACGTCTTGTCGAATGCCGTCGCTTATGGGGGCGCGACGATCGATCCCACTACCATCGATCTCGACCCCAATACGCCCGGCCAGCAAACCTCCTTCGCCGTTGATGGCGGCGTGTTCAACGTCGTGGGGCAGGCCGTCCAGTTCACGCCGCAAGCCGGCTTCTTCGGAAGCGTGAACGGCTCCTATACGGTCGAGGACAGCAACCACCAGGTGTCCAATGTCGGCTACCTGTATGTAACTGTGAATCCCCCCGAGACGTGCTGCGAGATACTCGAGTCATTCGAGTCGGGCACCGACAAATGGGGCGCGTTGCCGCAAGCCGCCGGTACGGTTGCGGTCAGCCCGACCTTCAACACTGAGGGGAAGTACTCACTGCAGGTCAACGTGACTGCCCCTGGCTGGTTCGGAGTCACTTTCCCTGCGCCAGTCGATCTCTCCTCATGGCCGTCGTTGGCGGTGGATATCACGCCGACCACGATTGCAGGTTACTCTGACCTCGCATTCCAGGCGGGCTCGAACTATGATTGGTGCCAAGGCGCGAACTGGCAGCCACTGGAGCTGTTCGGCACCACGACCTTGACCGTGGGACTCCAGCCATCGCAGCTTCAATGCTATAACGGTACGCCGGATTTGACCAACGTGCGCAGCTTGTTCGTGAGCCTGCCGGGCACCTCAACATATTACCTGGATAACGTGCGCGCCGCGTCAGTATCCGGCGTGACCCCACCGTTGCCGGTCATAGCCGGGGTATCGAATGCAGCGGGCGGGCAAGTGGGTGCCTCGGCAGGCGCCTATATTTCGATTTACGGATCGAATTTCGAGCCTGCCGGCTGGCCGGGTGCGATCTGGAGCGACTATGTCACCGATGGGCAGTTGCCGACCAAGCTTGCAGGCGTGAGCGTCAGCATGGGAGGAACGCCAGCGTACATAGAGTATGTTAGTCCCACGCAGATCAATGTCCTGGCGCCCAACCTCGGTGCGGGTAGCACATCGGTCACGGTGACTACGCCGGCGGGAACCAGCCAGCCCTACTCGATCACTTCGGCGGGCGTGCAGCCCGCATTCTTCGAATGGCCGGGCAACCAGGTGGTGGCTACCGACGTCAACTATACACCGCTGGCGAGCAATGGCACGATCTTCGGAAGGACGACCGCGCCTGCCAAACCGGGCGAGATCGTCATCTTATGGGGCACCGGATTTGGTCCCACTACACCAGCGGCTCCGGCCGGACAAGTGGTCCCGCTGCAAGTATACGGCGTTAATGGGGTCGTGGTTACGGTCGGAACCATTCCGGTGCAGGCTACAGCCGCGCTGTCCCTAAACTGGAGCGCGGATTGCAACTGTTACACTGCGGCCGGCCTCTATCAGGCTGCGATTACAGTGCCTTCGACCTTGGCCAATGGCGATTACCCGATTGTGGCTTCAGTGGGTGGAGTGCAATCGCCCTCGGGGGTCCATCTCACGGTCCAGCAGTAACAGTGATGGCGAACACTTGAGGACGCTGACACGCAGGCAAGTCATCGCCGGAATCGCTGGATCGGCCGCCTTGCCGCTGGCCGCCGCGAACAGCGGCAAACTGGATCGGGAAGCCATCGTCAAACGGCACAACCCGGTGCTGCGGGCGCCCGACATCACCTCCGCCCTTCAGGTTGGAAATGGCGAGTTTGCCTTCAGTGCCGACATCACGGGTCTTCAAACGTTCTCGGCAGCCTATGAGGGAGGGATGCCACTCGGCACCATGGCGCAGTGGGCCTGGCATACGTTTCCGAATCCCGAAAACTTCCAACTGAGCGAGGTGATGAGGCCTTATGACGCACATGGGCGAACCGTCCTGTACGCGGAGACCCCCAACGAACCGGAGCTCGTCCGGAAGGCGGTGACCTGGCTACGCGAGAATCCGGAGCGCATCCATCTCGCACGCATCGGTCTCGAGTTTGCGGATCGGGAAGGCAGGCCTGTTGCCCTTACTGACCTGAGCGACATCAGGCAGGAACTCGATCTTTGGCGCGGCCTGCTTTCGAGTGAGTTCCGTGTCGGTGACTCGCTGGTGCGGGTGCAAACCGTTTGTCACCCCGAGCGTGACCTGATCGCGATTCGAATCGCTTCACCCCTGCTTCGGCAACGACATCTCGGCATTGGTATCGCTTTTCCGTATGCCTCCACTTCGTGGACGAAGGGCTATGACTGGAACTCTCCGGCGCGTTATGAGACCAGAGCCAGCAGAGCCGACCGGGGGGCGACTTTCGACTGTATTCTCGATGAGACCCGGTACACGGCAACCGCAGCCTGGTCGGCCGCGGCCCGGTTAGAGGACGTTGAACCTCATCGCTTCCGACTGGTTGCCGAGGGACAGGAAGAGATCGAGTTGGCGATTGAGTTTTCGCCGAAGCCGATCGCCGGAAGGATTCCTTCGTTTGCGGCCGTTCGCGATGCCGCCGCCAGTCACTGGTCCACATTCTGGACCGGAGGCGGAGCGATCGATTTCTCGGCATGTACCGATCCGCGCGCCGCCGAACTGGAGCGCAGGGTGGTGCTCTCCCAGTATCTGATGGCGGTGAACTGCGCTGGTTCGATGCCGCCGCAGGAGACCGGCCTGGCGACTAATAGCTGGTGGGGCAAGTCCCACCTGGAGATGCACTGGTGGCACGCGGCCCATTTCGTCCTGTGGGGCAGGCCGGAGCTTCTGGCGCGCAGTCTTCCGTGGTATCGTTCCATTCTGCCCCGGGCGAAGGACACCGCCAGGTTACAAGGCTACCGGGGAGCGCGGTGGCCGAAACAAATCGGCCCGGATGGGAGAGAGGCTCCCAGCGATGTCGGCGTCTTCCTGATCTGGCAACAGCCGCACCCGATTTACTATGCGGAGTTGCTGTACCGGTTACGCCCCGGTCGCGAGACGCTGGAGGCGCATCGGGAGACCGTCTTCGAGTCCGCGGAATTCATGGCTTCTTATGCGGTCTGGGACGCCGCTACCCGCCGCTATGTGCTCGGACCGCCGCTGATTCCCGCTCAGGAGAGTTACTCGAAGATACGACGGCGGGTTACCAATCCCACATATGAGTTAGCCTACTGGCATTGGGGACTAACAACGGCCCAGCGTTGGCGCGAGCGGTTGGGGCTGCCTCGGAATGCGGAGTGGGACAGAGTAATACAGGGGCTCGCCCGGCCGCTAATCCGCAACGGCATCTATACGGCGATCGAAGAGGAGCCGTTCACGGTTTACAATGACCACCCGTCCATGTTATGCGCCTTGGGGGTACTGCCCGCTACGCCTTTGATCGACGCCGCGACCATGCGTTCCACGCTCGACGACGTGCTGGCGCGCTGGAGTTGGAACACCACGTGGGGATGGGATTACCCGGTGATGGCGATGACGGCGGCGAGGCTCGGCGAGCCCGGGAAGGCGATTGACGCGCTTCTGATGGACTCGCCGAAGAACCAGTATCTGGCGGGTGGACAGAACCTGGGAACCAAGGGCCGGCTGCCGCTGTACCTGCCTGGGAACGGCGGCTTGCTGTACGCGGTGGCGATGATGGCTGCCGGTTGGGACGGCGCAAAGGGAAGCGCGCCGGGCTTTCCCGTGTCGCGCGGCTGGAATATCAAGTGGGAGGGACTCGACCAGGCGCCGTAGCGCGCAGGCAGCGGTTGCCGCCGATTGAACTGGTGGCCCTCCTAACAGGCCCTACGCAGAGGAATCCGCGGCTTCGAAACTGCCAGTCACAACCGACGCGAAAATCGGATCTTAAAGTCTGCTAAGCAGTTAACGGTCCGCGACCGGAAGGTGCCCGCGGACTGGCCAGTTACTATTGGGGCGGGAAGAGGGAATCGCTCGATGCGTCCTTTGAAGCGCCTGATACTGGCTTACAAGAACTTCGCGGCTAACCGGAACATCAGCCACATCGGGCTCGGCGTGGCGGCGCTGAACACGGCCAAAGTGCTGCGCGCGAACGGCATTGCGGCGGAGGTCTGGCCGATCGCCAGTGCGGCGGAATTGGGCAGCCGCCTGGATCCCTCGATTTCGCACGTGGTCACCTCGGCGCCGTGGATACCGACGGACCACTGGCAGCGGCTGACGGCGGAGCACCCGGATATTACGTTCGCGGTGAATTGCCACTCGAACGTCGGCTTTCTGCAAGCCGATGCGAACGGAGTGAGGCGCCTGCGCGACGGCCTGGAACTGGAGCGCGGGGCGTGGAATTTTCATGTGGCCGGGAACAGCCGCAAGTTTTGCGACTGGATCCGGGCGGCGTACCGGGCCCCGTGCGCTTACCTGGCGAACCTGTACTATCTGGAAAAGGAACCGCCTTATCCGCGGACGCCGTTCAGCGGCGGAACGCTGCGGGTGGGAGCATTCGGCGCCACGCGGCCGCTCAAGAACCTGATGAGCGCTGCGGGCGCGGCTCTGGAGATCGCCGGCCGGCGCAACGCACCGCTGGAGTTCTGGGTTTCGGCGGGGCGCGCAGAAGGCGGGCTCGGGATCATGGATGCGGTGCGGGCGATGATGGCCGGGTTGCCCCACGTTCGGCTGGTGGAGAACGGGTGGCAGACCTGGCCGCGCTTCCGCGAGACCGTGCGGCACATGCACCTGCTGCTCCAGCCGAGTTACACCGAATCGTTCAACATGGTGACGGCCGACGGGGTTGCCGAGGGAGTGCCGTCAGTGGTTTCGGATGCCATCGACTGGGCGCCCAGGGCGTGGAAAGCGGGGTTCGACCACGTAGACGAAATTGCCCGCGTCGGCAGCCACCTGCTGGCGGATACATACGCGGCGGCGGAAGGCTTTCAGGCGCTGGAGGCTCACAACGCGGAGGGGCTGCGGTGCTGGAAAAGCTATCTGGAAGCGGCCTGAAGCGTTCCCTTCAAGCGGCTGAAGTCCACCTTGGCAGCAACGGTCTGTCCGTCCGCCGTGACAATGGTGACAGGGCCTTTCAGGCGATCGCCCTCCAGCACGAGGTCGCACTTGTAGAGGAAACGAGCGATAGTCGAAAAAGTTCCGCGGGGGGCAACGTAGGGCCCGGCAAAACACCGGCGGCAAAGACCGCCGGCGCTACAGAAAAGACACCGGCTAAGGCCTTGCGTTTCCTTGTAACGCCGGCGGTCCTTGCCGCCGGTGTTTTGCGAACCAGCGATCATGCCTCACCCGCGGGTCGCGCGACAAAACGCGAAACGGCGCACTTAGTTCAAGAAGTAAGTTCGGTAGAGCGTATCCCGCTGTTTGGGTACGAAGCCAGCGTCACGGATGATGCGGCGCAGTTCCTCTTCGGAGGCGCGATAGTGGGCGCCCGCGGCGGAGACGACGTTCTCTTCGATCATGATGCTGCCAACGTCGTTGCCGCCGAAACGCAGGCCGAGCTGGCAGGTCTTCAGCCCTTGCGTGACCCAGGAGGATTGCACGTTCTCGATGTTGTCGAGATAGATGCGCGAGATCGCCAGCGTCTGCAGGTATTCGACGGCGGTGGCTTCCTCTTTGACGAAGCGTCCGAGCGAAGTGTTTTCGCGCTGGTAGGTCCAGGGAATGAATGCGGTGAAGCCGCCGGTCTCCTCTTGCAGGTTGCGGACCAGCTCCAGGTGGTTCATCCGCTGCTCCAGGGTTTCGCCGCAGCCGAACATCATGGTGGCGGTGGTGCGCATGCCGAGCTGGTGGGCGGTGCGGTGAACGTCGATCCAATCCTGTACCGGGCACTTCAGGCGGCTGATGCGCTGGCGCACCCGGTCGTCCAGGATTTCGGCGCCCCCGCCGGGGATGGAATCGAGGCCGGCATCCATCAAGCGCTGTATGGTGTCGCGCAGGCTGAGGCCGCTGACCTCGGCGACGTTGACGACTTCCGGGGCGGAGAGGCAGTGCAGGTGGATGCGGAAGCGCCGCTTGATGCCGCGGAACAGGTCTTCGTACCACTCGATCTTGAGGTCGGGATGCAGGCCGCCCTGCATGAGAACGCCGGTGCCGCCGAGGTCGATAGTCTCCTGAATCTTCCGGTAGATGGTCTCGTTGGACAAGACGTAGCCTTCGGCGTGGCCCATCGGCCGGTAGAAAGCGCAGAAGCTGCAGAACTCGGTACAGAAATTAGTGTAGTTGATGTTGCGATCGATGATGTAGGAGACGATCCCCTCGGGGTGCCATTTGCGGCGCACCGCATCGGCAGCCATGCCGATGCCGATCAGGTCGTCGGAACCAAACAGCGTCAGCGCCTCTTCACGCGAAATCATAGGAATCCCCAGCCGGTACTTTCAAGATAACAAAACAGGGGCAGAACAATCCCGGCGGGAATCGGAATCCCCCATCCACTGGGCAGGCGCACCGCTTGCCGAAACCTAAGCGAGGAAGCCCGTTCGAATAACCCACGAAGCCGCTCGGCGAGAGTGGCCGAAGTTAACAGGAAAGGACTGCAAGAAAAAATGAAAACGAAACGCAGATACGGATGGAAGCCGGACGTGCCGGACCACCGCGACCTGGTGTACAGGCCGCGGCAAACGATGCCGGTGCCCGCGGACCTGGACATGCGGCCGGAGCAGCCGCCGATTTTCGACCAGGGGCAGCTTGGCTCCTGCACCGGAAACGGAATCGCCGGAGAGTTGGAAGCGCAGGCGCTGGCGCAGATCGGGCAACTCACGGTGCTGTCGCGGCTGTTCATCTATTACAACGAGCGCGCGATGGAGGGCACGGTTACGGAGGACGCCGGCGCGTCGCTCCGCGATGGGATCAAGAGCGTAAGCTCGCAGGGCGCCTGCCCCGAGCCCGAGTGGCCCTACAACCTGCGCAAGTTCTCGGTGAAGCCGCCGAAACACTGCTATGCCGATGCGCTGAAACTCAAAGCCATCCATTACAGCAGCGTGCCGCAGAACTTGAACTCCATCAAAGCGGCGCTGGCTTCCGGACGGGGCATCGTGTTTGGGATCTCGGTTTACGGCTCTTTCGAGTCGGACGAGGTGGCGAAGACGGGCGTGGTGCCGATGCCGGAAACCAGCGAGAAACTGTGCGGAGGCCACTGCGTGCGGCTGGTCGGCTACACCGACAACGGCGTCAACGGCATTCCCGCGCAGCATTTCATCGGGGCGAATTCGTGGGGTACGGACTGGGGCCTGGCAGGCTACTTCGCGATTCCCTACGCATACGTCGCCAACCCAAACCTGGCGGACGACCTTTGGGTGGTGACGGCGGTTTCATAGGACGCCACACCGACACTTCGGACAAGCAAATTAGCCAGAGGAGACAACCATGAATAGAAGAATACTGTGGCTCATTTGGGCCATTCTGGCGGCGTTGGCGGCCACGGGCTGCCTGTCGGCGCAAACGAACAACACGGTCCACTTCGCCCCGGATTATTTTGTCGGGGCGGGAGTCGAATACAATCGCTACAACACGGCCGCGCCTTCCATCGCGGGGTGGACGACGTTCGCGGTGCAAGTGGGCCAGAGCAAGGTGTACTCCTGGTCCACCATCGAATTGACCAGCGCCACCAGCACGGCCAGAACCGGCGCGGGATACCTGTTTGCGCAAACGGGCAATTGGTCTCTGGTGGCGCTGGGCGATGCGGGTCTGGCGATCTCGCCGGCCGCCACGCTGGGCTCGTTCAGCGGTGGAGGAGCCATCTTTTACGACATCGGGCAGCGCCTCGGCAGGGGGCATTTCTATCTCACTGGCGTGATGCGGGTGACGGTGATCAGCTCGAATTCGGTTCAGCCGGTGTTTGGATTTGGCGTGGGAAAGAGTTTTTGAGGAGGCAACATGAACATAGCAATTCCCTCGTGGTTGACCGGGGCGGTGGTGGCAATCGTGCTGTCCGCGGCGGCGCGTGCGTTACCCGATCCGGCGCCGTCGGGTTCGCGGTTGTATCTGTGGTTTTACCGGTTCACCCAGAACCTGCTGGCGAATTTCGACAAGACAGAGAAGGCGTAAGTCGAGTGGGCAGGTGCGAGCGAGAGCTACCGGCTTTCCCGGTTACGCCGAGGCAGCGGCAACTAATTCGTGCTGCGACGTTTGCGCAAACAGGTAGACCGTGAAGAGCGGCTTGGAGTCGCCCCTGCCCCATCGATTCACCTGCCATTTGGCGCGGAGATAGCGGACCTGAGGCCGGTCCGCGAGGTCGAGCGCAATCTGGTAAGTCCCGCAATAGAACTTCTGCGGAAACGAAGCCACCGGCTTGGCGCCCCAGTCAGTGCCGTCGGCGGAGCCCCAGATCGAGATATCGATGCTTTGCTGTTCCAGGATGCGTGTGATGCCGAGGGTCAGAATCAACGTTCCGCCCACTTGGCCGCCGAGATCGATCTGAGACCCGGCGCCGGCCTCGCGTACAGTGGTTTCCGGCAGCAGAAACTCTTGCAGCATAGACTCGCCCTTCGCTCGCACGGCGACCTACGGAGCTTGAGAAGCCGTGCTCGAGCTGCTTCCAGGGTCGCACATTTCTTGTCGAAACAAAAGCGAATTTGCTGCGATCCGCCGTTTGGATGGACGTAAAAGCTCGAATCCGGCGCCGGCGTTACTCCAATCTTTTCAATTAGATGACGAACGAAGCTTGGTTGTCATCCAAGGGGAGCCCGATGTGCCGGCATCACATAGCAGGCGGCCATGGGATGATCGGCTGGCCTTTGACCAATGAAGCGGGGATCGCTCTACTTCACCTTGCGAAATAGCTTGCGCAGGATCCGCACCGCCCGGTCGACTTCCTTTTCGGTGATTATGTAGGGCGGCAGGAAACGCAGCACGGTGTCATGCGTGCAGTTGATGAGCATGCCTTCGGCCATGGCGTCCAGCACGAATTGTTTGCCGGGGATGGCCAGCTCGGCGCCCAGCATCAGGCCGCACCCGCGGACTTCCCTGACAAAGGAATGCCGGCGGGCCAGCGTCTCCAGCGAGTCTTTGAAATAGCCACCTACCCTTCGAATGGCGGGCAGCAACTCATCCAGAATATCCAGGCATTCCAGCGCCACACGGCAAGCCAGCGGACCACCGCCGAAGGTGGTGCCGTGCATGCCGGGCTTGATGGCCGCCGCGGCTTTTTCGTTGGCCAGGATGAAGCCCAGCGGCAGGCCGCAGGCCACCGGTTTGGCCGCCACCACCACATCCGGCAGAATCACCGGCTGGAAGAGTTGGTACGCGAAATACACGCCCGGCCGGGCCACGCCGCATTGCGTCTCATCGGCCACCAGCAAGGCGTCATAGCGGGTGGCAAGTTCGCGCGCCTTGCCGGCGAACTCCGCAGTGAGCGGGTTGATGCCGCCCTCGCCCTGAATCATTTCCAGAATGATGCCCGCGGTGTGCTCGTTGAATGCCGCCTCGAGTGCCGCGACGTCATTCTTGGGGACGAACTTCACGCCCGGAATGAGCGGCTCGAAGTCGGTGCGGTATTTGGCTTGCCCGGTAACCGAGAGTGCCCCCAGCGTCCGCCCATGGAACGAGTTATCCAGCGAAATGATTTCGAACTTGTCCGCATGGATAGCGCGGCCGTGCCCATGCACCATCTTGAGCGCGCCCTCCACGGCCTCGGTGCCGGTGTTGGCGAAAAAGGCGCGCTGCAAGCCGCTGATCTGAACCAGCCGTTTCGCCAGCGGCCCCTGATACGGGTGGTAATAAAGATTGGACGAGTGGATCATCAGCCCGGCCTGCTGGCGGATTACCCTGGTAATGCGTGGATGTGCGTGGCCAAGCGCGTTGACGCCGATGCCGGCCATCAGGTCCAGGTAACGGCGGCCTTCCAGGTCGTAAACCCAGCAACCCTTGCCGCGAGCCAACGCCAACGGATAGCGGGCGTAGTTCTGCAGCAGGTACTCTTTTTCCAGGTCCATGATCTCCTGGGCGCGTTGTGCGCCGACAGGAGGAGGGGCGGTCGTCATTTACTCATGATAACGCGCAGGAGCCGTCCCTCCGGCTAGCGTCAACCCAACGCCGCTTCGAGCTCGGCGCATGCGTGGCGGTCGCCGATCCGGGTGGTGACTTCGATGCCCTGGCGGTACACCGCGCGCGCCTCCTCCAGCCGTCCGAGCCGCTCCAGAGTCTGGCCGGCGTGCAGATAGGTGGCCGCGTAATCCGGATGGGCCGCCATCAGCGCGCGGAACTCCCGCACCGCGCCTTCCAGGTCGCCCGCATTCCGGTACTCCATCGCCAGGCCGTAGCGCGCGAACTTGTCGTTCGGGTTCGCGGCCACCATCCCTTGCAGAATCTCCAATCGGTTGCTCGCCATGGCGTGTGCTACCATACCTCCCGGATGTCGTGCCCCTGTTTCTTGCCCGTCGAGCCGCGCCCTTATCGGGCGGCCTCGCGGCGCGCCATGCTGCCGCTGGGCGACGCATGGATGGGCATCTGCCGCGCCGTGCCGGACCGGCCCTTCCACCCCGACGATTCGCTGCTCGACCCTTTCTGTAACCTCGGCTACGCACGCGGCCGTTGCGCCCGGTTTCCCGCCGATCACGGCCCGGACGCGGTGCGTTTCACCATCGTCTCCGATGATGGCGCCGCTCTTCGACTGTACTACGTTCTGGAGCGCGATCACCGGCCCTTCGCCCACGGACCGCTCGAATTCTCCGTAGAGCTGAACGATATCACCACGCCGGCCGAGGGCGCCCTGACCGCCGATCAGGCGCGCGCTTATGCGGCCAGCTATCTGCGCCGGAGATCCGAATCGGACCGGCCCCGAAAAGAATCTTGAGGAGTGCCATGCAAGGTAAACCCGTACGCGAATCCGCTTCCGAATATTCCGAACTGGCGCTGCCGATCGACGCCAACGGCTGGGGGCACGTGCTGGGCGGCAAGGTGATGCACCTGGTGGACCTGGCGGCGGCCATGGCGGCGATGCGGCACGCGCGCCGCGGCGTCGTCACCGCGGCGGTCGACAGCCTCCACTTCCTGCACCCGGTGAACATCGGAGAGCTGATCATGCTGCGCTCGGCCGTGAATCGCGTCTTCCGCACCTCGCTCGAAGTGGGCGTGCGCGTGGTCACCGAAAACCTGCTCACCGGCGCCCAGCGGCACACCTGCTCCGCCTACCTGACATTCGTCGCCATGGACGAAAACGGCGTGCCGGCCGTGGTCCCACCGGTGATACCGGAAACCGAGGCCGAGCAGCGCCGCTTCCGCGAAGCCGGCGAGCGCAGGGAATATCGGCTTGCCATGCGGGACCGCATCCGGGAATAGCGGGTGGGATAGACCATCGCTTTTCGTGGTCTGCCATGCCCCTCGATGCTTGACAGACGACAAAAACCGATCGTCTATCCCACCACCACTCAATCTCCGGACACCCGCTCCAACTCGCGCGCGGAGTTCGACGCGGCCAGCGCGCCTACGCTCACATGGATCTGCGGCATGGCGCCGGTTTCGAAAGCGGCCGCCATACCGTCCAGCTTCTCCCGCAACATCTGCCGCCGCAGCCTGGCTTCGAACTCGCGAAGCTGCTCTTCAATCCGGCCGGCTTTGTTCTTGTTGCGAATCATGTCCTCGCGGTAGCGCTTCAAAAAGTAGCCGATGGTTTCCACGCGGATCTTGATCGAGCCGGTGGGCTTGTTCTCGTCGATGTCCTTGAAGCAAAAATACGGAGTGCCGGAATGCTCGACGATCTCTTCGACCACGGAGTAGATAGGCGCATCGTGGCCGCACTTGAAGCTCGATAGCTCCAGCGCGACCAGGTTGGGATGGCGCGCTACGTATTTGGCCGCCCAAACTTTGCGGCTGGTGTTCTCGCTGTAGGAATTCTTCCACACGTCGGTGATGGCCATGGGGTGCGGAATCTCGCCGGCCAGCACGTCGTCGCCGAACAGGCGCCAGACGATGTCGTCGTCGATCGGCAGGCAATCCTCGGTGAATACCGGGTAGCCTAGCTTCTGGAACTCCTCCAGGATTTCGTGATTGATGCCGGGATCGTTGTGATACGGCCGGCCCAGCAGGACCACGCCCAGCTTGTCCTGGCGTTCCAATTCTTCGAGCGCCTCGCGCGCGGCGCCGCGCATGATCACGTTATTGAACACGTCGAGCGCGCGATAGCCTTGCTCAACCGCGCGATGGTTCTCTTCCGGCGACAGGCCCAGAACGTCGCGGAACTGTTCGTACATCTGGCGCTCGAAAATATCCGGCTTCGAGAGGTTGACGAACGTGTCCAGATACGTCACGCCCTTTTCGGCGAACAGGTCGCCTTCCTTGGTGAACGCCGCCTTCACCGCTTCCGGCGTCGCCGCCACCGTCGGGCAGGAGCGGCTGGCCTGCACCGAATGCAAATCGCTGGTCAGGCAATCGATCATCGGAAAGAAGATGATGTCGAGCGGCTTCTTCGCGTGCACGCGATAGAGCAGGTTGTGAACGTGCGGAATGCCCAGCTTGGAGGGGAAGCACGGGTCGATGGCGCCGCGCTTGGCGCCCTCTTTATACAGTTCCTCGCTGGTGAAGTCGGAGTAGACGATGTTCTCCGCCCGGATGCCGAGCGACGCGAAATAGCCGGTGAACACGGGCGTCTGCGAATACATGTTCAGCACGCGCGGCATGCCGATGCGCAGATCGGCGCGCTTCTTGATGAGCGCGGCCCGCTTCTTCTGCGCCGGCGTGATCTGCAGCTTGGGCGGCGCGTCGGCCACCAGCGGCGCGTCCTGCACGCGGAAGACCGCCTTGGCGGCGATTTCCACGAAGTTCGGATTGGCCTTTTTCACTTTGTCGAGATCGCCCTTGATCTGGCGCATCTCTTCGATGTTCTCGACCGTGCCTTTCTCGCAGGTGGCGATGATCAGCCGCTGCGCCCCGGCTTCGAGCGGCACCTTGGTCTTCACCGGCGGCTTGTATTCCAGGTTCACCAGCGAAGTCTTCACGTCGATGAACGTGCGCAGGCACTTGTTCTTGCAGAAATAGCAGCGCGTGGCTTCATTGCGCGTGGTCTTGTACTGGATGCCGCGGGCCGCTTCCAGGCCTATAAACGTGGTCTTGCGGCCGTTGTCAAAAAGCCGTCCGGCTTCGAGCGCCGCCCCGATGGCGCCGGCTTCGCCGCAATGTTCGTGGACGATCACGTCCGCCTGGACGTCCTTGCCCTTGAAGCGCGACTCGATGAAATCCACCTGCGCCTTCACCGCCGCCAGGTTGTACTGCGTGCCGCCCTGCAACAGGAAGCGGCGCCCGATGGCGGAGAGGTTCGGAATCTGCGAAACGTAGAGCCAGATGTTCTTGGGCAGCACGTTGCACAAGCCGGCCATGATCTCTTCCGGCTTCCAGCCCTGGCGCTGAAAATCGACGATGTCGGACTGCATGAACACCGCGCAGCCATAACCGAACGACGGAAATCCCTTGGCCCCGAAAGCCGTGTCGGCGTATTCCTCCACCGGCACGTTGAAGCCCTGCGCGGTGGATTGCAGGAAGTAGCCGTTGCCAGCCGAGCACTGCGTGTTGAGCTTGAAATCCTTCACGCGGCCATGCTTGAGGATGATGATCTTGATGTCCTGGCCGCCCACGTCGCAGATCACGTCCACGTCATCGTAGAAATGCAGGCCGGCCTCGGTGTGGGCCACCGTTTCCACCAGCGCCGCATCCGCGCCCACCACGTCCTTGAGGATGTCCTTGGCGTAGCCGGTGGTGCCCACGCCCAGAATCTTCAGCTTCGCGCCCTGATCGAGAATCTGCCGATTGAGTTTCTCGAGCACCTCGACGGTGTCCTCGATCGGGTTACCTTTCGAAAGCTGGTAGGTCTTGGCCAGGATGCGGCGCTTGTGGTCCTTCGAAATCAGCACGGCCTTGGTGGATGTCGATCCGCCATCGATGCCGACGAAGCCTTCCACCATTTCGCCCGGCTGAAACGTCGCCGGCACGAACTTCTTAGGCCGGTACTTGCGTTTGAATGCGTCCAGATCGGCGTTGTCCTTGGCCAGGCCGCCACCGCCGCCGCGCTTCGATTTCTCCTCTTCGCGGCCGGTGTCGACATACCACGCCAGCTTCTCCCAGCCCAGGTATTGGCCCACGCTATCGTCTTCCGTCTTGCCGAACTCCACCGAACCGATGGCGGCGAAATACTGCGCGTTGTCCGGCGTCTTGACCAGATCTTCCGGCGGCACGCCTTCCGGCAGCGGAGTGCCCCGCTCTTCCCAGATTTTCGGGATGTTGTGCTTCCAGCAGTCGCGCATGCCCTGGATGTAGCAGTTTGGCCCGCCCAGCAGCAGCACCACCGGTTGTAGCGTGTTGCCGCGCGTCAGCACCGAAAGGTTCTGCATCACGATGGCCTCGAACAGCGAAGCCATCAGCTCGTTCGGCGGCACGCCCATCTTCTGCAAGCCGTTGATATCGGTCTCCGCGAACACGCCGCACTTGCCGGCCACCGGATGCAGTTTCATCCCCTGGTAACCCATCTGGCAGAGCTGTTCCGCGGGGATGCGCAACTTGGCGTTGATTTTGTCGATCACCGCGCCGGTGCCGCCGGCGCACTTATCGTTCATTGACGGAGTTTTCTTTTTGCGGCCGGTCTCCGGGTCCTTTTTGAAGATGATGATCTTGGCGTCCTGCCCGCCCAGCTCGATCACCGATCCGCATTCGGGATAGAGCCGCTCGACGGCGAGGGAAACCGCGTTGACTTCCTGCACGAACTTGGCTCCCAGATATCCGCCCAGCCCGTTGCCGCCAGATCCGGTGACGAACATGCGCGAGGTGGCGGCGTTGAAGCCTTCGATCTCCGCATCGAATCTCCGGCAGAATTCGAGCACCTTTTCGGGCTGCCTGGTGTCGTGCCGCTGGTAGTCCTGCCACAGAATCCGGTCGGTGGCGGCATCGATCACCACCGCCTTCACCGTGGTCGAGCCAACGTCCATGCCGATCAGGAAGTGTTTGTCCATTTGACTCATTCCGTAACAAGCGTGCGGTCCCCGGTCGCTTTCGGAGCCGCGACCGGAGGGAGCGGTCGCTGTCCCCTATGCCCGTTGTCTCTGCGCGATGTGATGGACGAAGTTGGCGGCCTGGCCGACCACGCCCTTGGTGTGCGGCACGCGATAAGTCGGCCGCCTGGTTTCCGGATGCCGGTCGACCCACGCGCGGCAGGCGTCCAACGTCAGGCCGGTGCGCTCCAGCGCCTCGGCGAACTCCTTCTTGGCCTTGTTCTTGGCTTCGCCCAGCGCCATCTGCACGCGGCTGTGGGCGTTGATCTCACCTTCGCCCGAGGTCTCGACGGGCAGGTAAATCATGTCCTTGTAACTCGAGACCACCGCCGACTGCGCCCCATCGGATTGCGTCGACGGCATGCACCCGAAGGGCTTCAAGGAGAGCACCATGTGGGCCAGGTCCTTGTTCGAGTAATAGATGTTCTTGGCGACTTCCAGGTGGCCTTCGCCGCCGCCGGTGCGCGAGTTGTAAAACGGATGACCGATGCGTTGCAGCTCGTATTGATCGGCCAGGTGGTGCGCGATGCCGCCCAGCGCCTCCACGATCTTGTGGTATTCGTTCTTGAAAATGGCCTCCGCCAGCTTCAGCTTGGCCACTTTCTGGCGGAAGCCGATCTCGATCTTCGCCCGCGTTCCGAGCCGCCACAGCGGCGGCAGCACGGCGCCTTCCTCCAGCCCCTTCAGGTCTTTGTATTTCTGGATCACCTGGTGGATCATGTACATGATCCAAGTGCCGATCGGTTCCACCAGCACCTGCGCGCCCTCGCGTTGCAGGAAGCGGAACATGTTGAAGTTGCCGTCGCCTTCGGTGGTCTGCGCCCAGAACTCGCCGGTGATTTTGACGATCGGCTTCACGCGCAGGCGATCGATTTCGATCGTGTCGAACCGGTCCCGGCAGTGCTGGAGCGCGGGCAGGTAATCGTCGCCCTTCACCTGGTTCACGAATTTGCCGAGATACTGCGCGGTGTCGGAGAAGCCGCCGAGATAGCGCGCCAGGTTCCCGTTGAGCCGCCACGGCCGCTTGGTCTTGAAGACCTCGTGCAGGTACTCCATTCCTTCGTCGAGCACCTTGTCCGTTTCGCCCCCCTCCATCTCGTACGGGCGGATCGCGTAGGCGACCTCGTTCATCACGTCGCCGCAGTTCAGCGCGTTGAGGATGCCCAGGAAGAAATCCAGGTTCATCTCCAGGCCGGCGTCGGCGTCGGACTGGCTCAGGCCGCCGGACTGCTGGAACAGCAGCACGCGGAAACCGTCGAATCCGGCGTTGCGCAGCGCCAGCCGGTATTCGGCTTCGTACATGCCGAAGCGGCACGGCCCGCACGCGCCGGCAGTGAAGAACACATGGTTATCGATGATCTCCCGCTTGCTGAGACCCTGCTCTTCGAGCGTCTGCAAATACTGCACCAGGTTGCCGACAGTAAAATATGTCGGGTTGCACTGGCCGTTGTTGCCGTATTCTTTGCCGAGTTGAAACGCGCGCACGTTGGGCGTGGGCACCGGCCGGGCCTTGTAACCCAGCCCCTCCAGGGCGCCGTGCACCAGCTTCTCGTGTTTCCAGGTCAGCCCTCCGAACAGCAGCGTGGTGAAGGCGCGCTCCTGCCTGGTGAACGGGCGCTCCGCAGGCCGCTTGAAGTGGTGCGCGTTCTGCTTAGGCACGCCCGCCTCGCGCTCCAGGCGCGCTCTCTCTTCGGCCAGCCGTTGCTGGATCACGTCCTCAATGGAACCGATCTGCACCAGGTTGGCAGACGGCGACACGTGTGGCTCTACAGTCTGAGTGCTCATAGCTATCCCAAAATCCCTTGATTGAGGACATCTTGCGCCGATAACCGATTGAAACGGAAACGCTATCCATCGAACGGCAAGTATCGGATCGGAATGGGGGAATTGAAGGGGTGAGCGGAACGTCCCTAGCGGCGTCTGCAACTCACTGGATTACAGCCGTTTGTGACGTATCGGACATGTGGCGCAACGATCCCGGCCTCGCGGACCGTGGGCGTCGCGCGGGCTAGCCTGGGTCGCCGATAATTGGGCTGTAAACACTTGAATCGGAGCGCGGAGAATTGTACGCTCGATGCTTCCGGTCCGGCGATCCTTTTAGCCATGGGCCTGTGCGCCGCCGCAACATACCTGCTGCGTAAGCGGATGGCCGGTTTCGCCACGAAGTCCTGACGCGTCAGGCAGGATAGACCATCGCCTTGCGTGTTCTGTCGCGTTTCGCGAAGGCGCGGCGCAGGACAGGCGACGAAAGCCGATCGTCTGTCCTGTGTCTGACTTGACTGGAATACAGGTTACCCCACGGGGGGCTTTTTGCGTGGGCGCGAAACGCGCTTCTTCTGCGTGCCGTCGGTAGAGGTCTTGCGTGGGGCGCGCGGGCGCCGCATCACCTTGGGCGGCGGCTCGGGGATGGGGATCTCGCCGGTGGCCGTAGGTTGGCCGGGCACCAGTGGCTGCGGTTCGTCTTCTTCTTCCTCGATCGGCCGCTCGGGTTCGGGCTCCGGCGGCGCGGCGGGCGGATGGAATTCGGCGCCGAGGAACACGATCAAGCCGCGCTCTTCGTCGGCCTGAATGCGCACCAGGCTCTTATCCTGCGCGTAGTTGAGCAACTCGCTGAATTCCTGGAAGCCGTATTGGCGCCAGTCGAAAGCGGGATGGTCGGCCTTCACCCACTCGGCCAGATCGTCGGCGAGCGCTCCGTTGTCGACCGCCAGGCGGTGCGTTTCCAGCACGTCGCGCAGCAGCGGTATGGCCTGCTCCGGCTTGGCGCCTGGCTTATCGGCTGCGACGCTGCCCTTGAGGCGGATCATGTAGCGGCCCTCGCCGCCCGACACATCGACGAAATCGGCCTTCTGCAGTTTTTCCACGAAATCGGTGAAGGAGCTGGCGCCGTAGGCCTTCTCGTTGAACGTCGAATCGAGCTGCAACATGGTGGACTTGAGCAGGCCGAGCTGTGGGCGCACTTCGCGCCGCTCGAGCACGCCCAGGGCGCGTTCCACCAGCGGCATGGACTGCGTGAGATCGAGCGCCACGCGCTTGTGCTGCGAGCGCTGCTGCGGCGGCGGCGCCCCCTGCTGCTGTTGTTGCGGCTGCTGTTGCTGCGGCGGCTGCTGTTGCGGTTGCTGTTGCTGGGGCTGGTGCTGCTGCTTTTCGGCCGCCGGCCGCTCGTGCGAGCGCGAGCGCGGTGCGTCGTCGATGATGGCTTCGTAGGCGATGAACTCGTGGCAGTTCTTCTGCAGAATCGTGCTGGTGAAGGCGCGCCCGCCGACGACGAAGATTCGCTTGTCGTACTGTTTGAGCTTGTTCACCAGGGCGATGAAATCGCTGTCGCCGCTGACGATGGCGAAAGCGTTGATGTGGTCGTGAGTGAAGGCCATTTCCAGCGCGTCGAGCGCCAGGTTGATGTCCGCGCCGTTCTTGTCGCCGCGCGGCGAAGGGTCGCGCTGCACCATTTGGACGGCGTGCTCCGAGAGAGGGCGCGTGGCCGCTTCCTGCCTGCCCCAGTTCGCATAAGCGAACTTGGTGACGATTTCGCCGCGTTCCTTCAGCGCGTCCAACACCGCAGCCACGTCGAATTCGCGGTGCAGCGTGGACTTGACGCCGATCTCGATGTTATCGAAATCGATAAACACGGCGATCTTTAGTTTTTGTTCCATTCGTAGTTTCCTTAAGTCTGGCAACCGGTGTGGCGGACCGTTTTGTCCGCCGCCGCCGAAGGCCGATGGGCATGCCGGCACGGCGAAAGCCGCGCCTCTGCCTCTTGCGTCAGTGTATCCCAAATGGAGGCATGGCTGGGGCGAGGCGGGCGGGCCGCCTGGCGGGAACGCCGAAGCCGGAGAAGACACGCGCGGGCAGGGCTATTGCAGCCCGGAATCCGGCCAAACGGCGTCCGGTTTGACAACTATACGGAAAAACCGTATAGTTAGCTTGTGAAGGTTCGCGTGTTCGCCACCAGCCGATACGAGAAGTAAGTACGGCGGCTACTCGCCGAACCCGAGCAAGCGGCGATGCAACTGGCCATCGCCGCCGATCCCGCTGCATATCCCGTGATCCCCGGTACGGGCGGCGTCCGAAAGGCCCGCTGGAGCCGGCAGGGCAAGGGCAAGAGCGGTGGCGTGCGGGTCATTTACTACTACTGGCGAATGGCCGAAGAGAGCGTGGTGCCGGTATTGGGCGCTGAGGTGTATCTGCTTTCGATTTACGCCAAGAACGATCAAGCGGACATGACCGCGGCGGATCGGAAGGCAGCGAAGAAGTTCGTGGAGGGTTTGAAAGATGCCAAGAGGCAAGCGGGTAAGTAAGCGTGTGCCTGAGAAACTCAGCCGCGTAGGGAAGGACGTTGTTCAGGGGTTGAAGGAAGCGGCAGCGCATGTTC
>JBAVIH010000534.1:0-9514 GCA_049686695.1 Bryobacteraceae bacterium
TCGCCAAAGCCGGCATTGACCGTGATGTAGGAATCCACGCCGAGCAGACGGCAGAGAGTGAGGAACTCATCGGTGCCGACATCGTTCGGCTGAACGGCGTGCCAAACCGGATCGTAGATGGGCGGGCGCTTGTCCGGATCGCCGATCGCATTACGCCACTCGTGCGCGGAGACGAAGTTGCCGCCGGGGAAGCGATAAACGCCGGAGCGCAACTGCTGGAGCGCGGCAATCACTTCCGCGCGGAAGCCCTCGATGTTGTCGGCCGGCATCAGCGAGACCGCTCCGACGTGAAACGAGCCCGCACCCGTTCCGGTGATTTCGATCTGCGCATTGTCGCTGTCGCCCTGGGCCCGGAAGCTCAGCGGGAACGTCCGGTACGCGGAGCCGAGCGTGCGAATGGTCAGCACCTGACGCTCACGTGCTTGGCTGCCCCACGCCAGAGTCACCTTCACGACGGCGCCGGGGCTGCCGGCCAGCGCGATGCGACCCGTGTACGCCTTTCCCTTGCGCACGGCAAGACCGGTTTGCCGGACTCCATGCGCCTCGGCGCCGCTGAGTTGGATCAGTGGCGTGTGATCGCCGGTGTACGGGTCCTTCGAATCCATCGTCACTACTTCGTCGCCGCCAACCGGCGTCCAATGGCGGAGCGGGGCGCGACGCCTCCACGCCGGACCGGCGGGCTGCTCGGGCGGTTTCGAGGTCACCGGATAGTAGAACTTCCGGTCTTCCAGCATCTCGGCCCAGATGTTCTCGTTGACGATGTTTCCGCCGTGCTCCAGAAACTGCCCGTAGAGATACTTAGAGATCGGGGCGCCGGTCTTCGACGCATCGATCGCGACATTCACCGGAGGCGTCTGCGCTGCGGACACGGCCGAGAGAAAGAGAACTGCCAGCGACACTGCCGGCGCCTTCAACGTGGATCTTCTTCTTACCGATTGCATGATGAATAGCTCCATAGCAGAACCCCGTTAGCGGTCGATCCCTCGGTTCCAGGAGTCGAGGGCGTCCATGCGCATCCCTTGTCACGGCTCCAGCGAGATGACCGTCACCGACTTTGGCTCAACTGCCAGCGCCAGCCTGCCGGATTTCACGCTTGCGGAGACGGGCTTCGGCACAACCGTGCTGGGCGCTGCAAACGTGTTGACACCGTCGACGGCAGACGCAGTCAGGGTCTCTCCCTTCGCCGACTTGACCGTCATGCCGGTGATCTCCGCACCGATTTCAACCGGCTTTTCGGGATCGATGTTCGTGATTTCGAGCCAAAGCCTGCCCGACGCGTCCCTGGCAGCGAGAGCATCCACTCGCGGCAGGCTGATGCTGCCCTGCACATACGTGCCGGCGTCAAAGGCGACCGGAACAAACGTCGCGTCCTGGAACGGCAGATACATCTTGTAGATGTAGTAGGTCGGAGTGAGAACCATCTTCTCCTTGTCCGTCAGGATCATCGATTGCAGTACGTTGATCATCTGGGCGATGTTCGCCATGCGCACGCGGTCGGCATGCCGCGCGAAGATGTTCAGGTTCAGCGATGCCAGAATCGCATCCCGCAGGCTGTTCTGCTGAACCAGGAAACTCGGATTTGTGCCGGGTAGCGGCGCATGCCATGCGCCCCATTCGTCCACCACCAGCGCGACCTTCTTCTGTGGGTCGTACTTGTCCATGACGGTCTCCTGCTTGCGCAGGAACTCATCCATGAACAATGTGGACTTCAGCGTCTTGCCGTAATCGCCAACGCCGAAGCCCGTCGAAGGCGTCGAGGGCGGCCATCCGTTGGGCACCGTATACCAGTGCAGCGATAGGCCGTCGATATTCCAGCTCCAGTCGTGATGCTGCCAGGCCTTCATGATGGACTCGGTCCATTCAGTCCCAGGTTCGCCCGGGCCGACGGCAACCTTGAGCATCTGGTTTGTGCCCTGCTGGGAAGGATTGTCATTCCTGACGAAGTGGCTGTAGATCTTGACTTGGCTCAGATAGTAGTCCGCCGTCATGTTGCCGCCACAGCCCCAGCTCTCGTTTCCGATGCCAAGGAAACCGATCCTGTAGGGATCGGGATGACCGTTGGCGGCACGCTCTTTAGCCAGCGCAGTCGGTTGCGCGGCGGTCATGTACTCCAGCCATTCGGCCGCTTCCTGCGGAGTCCCTGATCCGACGTTGACCGAGACGTAGGCCAGGCTGCCGATCTGTTGGAGAAAATCCATGAATTCCTCGGTGCCGAAGCTGTTCGTGTCGACCACACCCCCCCATGCGGAGTTGAGCGTCACCGGCCGCTGCCCGGTTGGACCGACTCCTTTGCGCCAGTGGTACTCGTCGCCAAAGCAGCCGCCTGGCCAGCGGACATTGGGCACCTTCAACGCTCGAAGGGCGGTAACAACGTCATTGCGGATCCCGCGCGTGTTCGGAATCGGGGAATCCGGGCCGACCCAGATGCCCTCGGAAAGGCCATGTCCAAGATTCTCCGCGAACTGGCCGAAGAGGTTGCGGTCGATCTTCGCTCCGGCTTTGGAGCCATCGATGGACAAGTGAGCAGTCTCCGCGGCCTTGACCGGAACAGACAAGATCGCAGCCATGAAACCCAAACCGAGTAGAAGCCTACGCATCACGAGTTCCTCCTTGGAACAAGAGCGGTGGCCGGTTGAATGGTCGAAAAAAGATCCGGCGCACACCGGCCGCGCAATACAACCGCCAGTTCTTGAGTCCGCTCCTGGAACTCTTGACTATAGCGGCTAGACACAGAATACGACAAGCCCAATAGGCCGCTTTATTCAGATCGATATTGTCGATACATTCTCGCCCGCGTCGAACCGCTCTGAAATCGGCTCCGATAGCGCGCTTGATCAAATCGTCTTTGGTTCGCGGTTCGCCCTCAGCAACTCCGCCAGGGCATTGGCCTCGGAGTTGCTAAAGCTCAGGTCTCATCTCCGCCATAGCGGCCATCCACTCGGGACTTCGCTTTTTGTATCCCGTGGGTACAGATTCTGTCGCAGGGCCTCGCCTGTGCCTGATCCTTGTCATGACCTGCCGCCGTAAAGCCATGGCCGGCCATATTCAGCACGAGATTGCGCCCCATGACGACTCTATTCTCTATGCGATGCCGAGGCGCTTGAAGACCGGGACCTTGGCGAAGTCTAAAATGAACGCAAATGCCGCCGCTGCTACGAGTGCTCCTCCCACCACGAATATAGGTAGAGGGGACATGGCGATGCCGCAAATCGCCAGCGTTGAGGCGATGAGCAGATCAACTACAGACGACCCGATGAGCCAACGACTTGGACGAGCGGACCCCATGCGCTGGCGTTCCCGATTCGTATAGGTGGTGGCTTGATTGCCGAACACTATGGCCACGAAGGCTAGCGTTCTTAGCGTGTCAATATCAAAGCCTAGCCGGAACTCGCCGATGGCCAGAACGGCAGTGCAAAAGACCAGCTCGCAGGTTCCCATGAAGACACCCGCAATCGTCAATTGGCCGATTCGCCATGCATTCGGCATCGGGGACGGCCGTACGTTGTCCGTCGCCAGGGACATGCCGAGCAGATCGCCGGCGAGCATGATGATAACCATCAACATTGGAGTCAGGATCGCGTGCCCGGTCATCACCAGACCCACCGCCAGGAAGAGCACTTGTACGGTCTTCTTGGTGACCGAGTTGAGCGTATAAGTCAGGATGCGCTGGAACGTCACCCGGCCTTCTTTTACCGAAGCGACGATACCGCCCAGTCCTGGCTTGGTCAGCACGATGCCGGCCGCCGACTTGGCAACATCGGTCGCAGTTGACACCGCTATGCCCATCTGCGCCTGGCGTAGGGCAGGGGCGTCGTTGGCGCCGTCGCCGCACATGCCAACAGTGTGGCCGCTCTTCTGGAGCGCTTTGACCAGGTTGTATTTTCCCTCGGGAAGGACACCGGCGAAGACAGCGAAATCCTCGGGGCGGACACCGTCGGGGATGGATCCGGGCGGACAAACGGCTCCATCGAGACCTACCGCGCGAGCCACGATCGCCGCCGTTGCCGGAGCATCGCCCGTCACCATTACAGTCCGGACGCCCAGGGTGTGCAACTCCGCAATGAGCGCCGCCGAACCCGTCCGAGGCGGATCGCTGAGGGCGATAATCCCAGCGAGTTTCATCGCCTTCGGCGGGCCCGCCGCGACGGCCAGCACCCGGAAGCCCTGTGCCTCGAGTTCGCTCGTCGTCTTGGATGCATCGGGAGCCGATTGGGTAAGGCCGGCAACCGCGGCAAAGGCGCCCTTGACCGCCCGCACCGATGCGCCGCCCGGGTCGGCAGCA
Organism: Bryobacteraceae bacterium; assembly: GCA_049686695.1. Lineage (GTDB taxonomy): Bacteria > Acidobacteriota > Terriglobia > Bryobacterales > Bryobacteraceae > Bog-375. The sequence continues at coordinate 4,283 of JBAVIH010000534.1, forward strand.
GTCGCCTCGGACATCTTCGTCCCAGAATCGAAGGGAACGAACTTAATCAGTTGCGGCAGATCGGAGGCCCCTTGCTTTGCGGCTGCGGCCCGGATGGCCGCGTCGACCGGATCTTGCCCGCCGTCCGAACTTGCCAGGGCAGCCAGTCCCAACACGTGCGGCTCGTCGAAGCCGGACATGGCCTGGACGGCGGTTACGGTCAGCTCGTTTTGCGTCAGCGTCCCGGTCTTATCTGCGCACAGCACATCGATACTGGCCGCTTCGTCCACAGCGGAGAGGCGCGTCGGAAGGACGCCCAGCTTTGCCAAAGCCCGCGCGCCAAGCGCCGCCGCAAGGGTAAAGGTGGCCGGCAACGCCACCGGGATCGACGCCAGAACCGCCGTGAGCACCAACGGAACGATCTCATCCAGCGGCAGGTTAAGAACGTGGGCATACCCCACCAACATCGCGATGAGGATGCCATTGAAAATGGCGAGATTGCGCACCACGCGCAGAACGGCCTTCTGCTGAGAACTTTCGACGTGCGCGGTGCGAACCAACTCCGCGGTGCGTCCAAACTTTGTGCTTGCTCCGGTCGCCGTGACCTCCGCGACGGCTTCACCACGCCGCACCAGCGCTCCCGCATAGGTTTCGAACCCGGCGCCGGCTTCGATCGGCACGGATTCGCCGGTGAGCATGGACTGGTCGAGCAGCACCGATCCCTCAGTCAGACGGACGTCGGCGGCAACCACGGCGCCGAGCGATAGCTTCACAATATCGCCAGGCACGAGTCCGGTGGCGGGAACGGTTGCCCAAGCACTGTCGCGTCGGACCGACGCGTTCAGGGCAAGCCGCGACTTCAGGGCGGCAAGAGTCGCCTGAGCACGCCCTTCCTGAAGAAAACCAAGAGCGGCGTTGAAGGCCAGCAGAACTGCGATGATCGCAGCCTCGACGTACTTGCCGAGGGCGACCTCGAGTACGATGGCAGCCTCCAGCATCCATGGAACCGGAGCCCAGAACTTGGTCAGCGCCCTGCGCAATGGATGCAGAGCCGTGTCGGGCACTGCGTTTGGACCAAACTTCTCGAGCCGCTGGCGGGCTTCCTCGCTCGTGAGGCCTGTCGAGAGCGGCACGTTCTTAGCGGCAGCCATAACTCGAATCTTACTTCCTTAGCAACTCGCGGGAAAAGTTCAATTCCCGGCGTCGCTTCGCGGTTCCTCGTCGATATCATTCTGGAGCACCCGCACGTGGGTCTTGACTTCTCCAGAAGCCAGTTCGCGACGTCGTGGCGCAGTGTCCGATGAAGGCAGTTGCCCGGAAGTCCTTTACTTCATTTTCCCGATTTCTCCTTCGACCTCTTTGGCCCCCTCGGCATAGAACTTTTCTTCGTCGGGGGCAAGCTCCCGGAGCAATCTCAGAAACTCTCCAGCGTGTACCCGTTCTTCGTCCGCTATATCCTTGAGCACTTTCACGGCGAGCTTGTTGTCGGTTGACTCGGCAAGCTGCATGTACAACTGAACTGCTTCGTACTCCGCGGCCACCATGAAACGAACTGCTCTGATAAGCTCCTCATCCGCGAGCTTCCTGCCGTTTGCTAAACCTGAAAAGGGCGATCCGAACACTGGCATGTTAGTTCTCCTTTTGACAATGCGTCTATTCCACACTTGTTGCGATGCGCCGTGGGTGGAGCACTCAGGCTGCCGTCAGCCAAGGTTCTCCGCGGCGAAATCCCAATTAATCAGCTTATCCAGCACTGCGTTGACATAGTCTGCGCGCCGGTTCTGGTAATCCAGGTAGTAGGCGTGTTCCCATACGTCGATGGTCAATAACGGCTTCATGCCAGTGGTCAACGGCACATCCGCATTGCCGGTCCTGATCACCTTGAGCTGGTCGCCGTCCAGCACCAGCCACGCCCAGCCGCTTCCGAACTGGGTGGTTGCCGCGGCCGCCAACTCCTTCTTGCAGGCATCCAAATTGCCGAAGGAAGCCTCGATTTTTCGCAGCAACATCGCGGGCGGTTCACCACTGCCGTTGGGTTGCAGACTGCGCCAGTAGAACGTGTGGTTCCAATCTTGCGCCGCATTGTTGAAGATCGCGGACTTATCGGCTTTGCCGGCTGTCGCGGTGATGATAGTCGTCAACGGCAGGTCCGCAAACTCCGTTCCCGCTATCAGCTTATTCAGGTTATCGACATATCCCTTGTGATGCCTGCTGTAGTGGAAGCCAATCGTGTGCCCCGAGATTACGGGGCTCAGTGCGTTATCCGCGTAGGGCAGGGGCGGTAGGATATGCGAAAATGCACGTTCAATTTTGTCGTTGGTCGTCATTGTTCCTCCTATGTGGTCAAGCAAAAATCAAGTCTTAAGGAATGCCAGTAGGTCGGCGTTGAGCTGGTCTTTGTGCGTGTACGGGAGACCGTGGGGCGCGGCCGCGTAGATCTTGAGGGTCGCGTTCGCGACCAGCTTCGATGAGCGGAGAGCCGCGGCGCCGATCGGCACGATCTGGTCGTCGTCGCCATGAAGGATCAGCGTCGGCACGTCGAACTTCTTGAGGTCTTCGGTGAAATCCGTTTCGGAGAACGCCTTGACGCAGTCGAAGGTATTCTTGTGACCGGCCTGCATCCCCAGTAGCCAGAACGAGTCGATGATGCCCTGTGAGACCTTGGCGCCGGGCCTGTTGGCCCCGAAGAAGGGGCCGCTGGCGAGATCCCTGTAGAACCGCGAGCGGTCGGCGAGGCAGCCGTGGCGGATCCCATCGAACACAGCAATCGGCAAGCCGCCGGGATTGGCCGCCGTCTTCAGCATCAGCGGCGGGACGGCGGATACCAGTGCGGCCTTGGCGATGCGTTTCGTGCCATGGCGGCCGATATAGCGGGCAACCTCGCCGCCGCCCGCGGAGAAGCCGATCAGGACGGCGCCCTTCAGGTCGAGCGTTTCGACAAGCTCCGAAAGGTCGTCGGCATAGGTGTCCATCTCGTTGCCATTCCAGGGCTGGCTCGACCGGCCATGGCCGCGACGGTCATGGGCAATCGAGCGATAGCCGTTGGAGGCCAGGAACATCATCTGGGCCTCCCAGCTATCGGCACTGAGCGGCCAGCCGTGGCTGAACACCACAGGCTGTCCTGTGCCCCAGTCCTTATAATAGATTTGCGTTCCGTCTTTCGTCGTAATCGTGCTCATTGTTTTCCTCCTCTCTTATCGGCGGCGCGTCACACCTTTGCTTCCGGCGGATCTGCGACTCCTCCCGACGGCAGGAACTCCGGCAAATCAAGGCGTGCCACACCAATCCGGTTGTCGGCCATCCCATAATAGACATCGAAGCGGTTCGGTAAGCCAAGATCGTCGCGCCGGTCGATGCCAGTTGGGAACACCACGTTGGCGACGGTTCCGTGGCGCTCTTGGGGCAGCAGCGGCGTCAACACCGGCTCGACCGAACGATAGCGGATCACTCGCGGATGTTCCTTCGAGAGCACCATGATCCCGGCCGAGTAGCACAGCCCGTGTTCGGCGTTTCGCGGCCCGCCCGCTTCGCTGACACCGTGATAGACGATCAGCCAGCAGCCGTGCCGGGTTAGGATGGGCGGAGTGCCGCCGCCGATCTTGAGCCGCTCCCACGGCGACACAGGCGCCGCCAACCGGTGATGACAGGCGAACGGACCGAGGCGGTCCGGTTCGCGGCCTTCCAAGGCCATCCGGCAGTAGGAAATCCAGATGCTCTCGCGGTCGAGATCCACCTCGCGTGTCGCAGGATGACACGCGGTTTCTTCCGGACGAGTGCCAGGAAAAAGGGGCCGGTGCAGCATCGCCAGTTCCGGGTGTCCGGAAGGATTCGGAATGGCGACAGGGAAAACGCTGGCATCTTTGTCATCCACGTCGCCGATTTCGACGCCGTGGTACCGGCCAAAAATCGCGAGCCCCAGGCGGCGCCAGTGGAACAGGTCTTCCGATATTGCCAGGGCGATCCGAGGGCCGTTCGGCGAGTATGCCGTGTAAGTCATCATGTAGCGTTGGAGCGGTTCCACGAACGTGATGCGCGGATCCTCGCAGCCGCCACCTCTATTGGGGCGCCGCTCATAATCGGCCTTCGGTTCCAGTGCGATGCCAAGCCGCTCGACGCCTACGGGATCGCCGGCAGCGTTGAACCGCACTCTTGCAATGCCGATGCGCGAGTAATTCCCTCGCGCAACCAGCCGTGGGAACAGATAGAGTTCGCCATCGGGACCGCGAATGGCGGCTGGATTCAGCACGCCTTCGACCTCCTGTGGATTGCCCGGCTCGGGCTCCATAACCAGCCCCAACCGCTGCAAGGCGAATTCCCGCTGTTGAGTGTTGACGCTTTGCATACGTGAGCGCCTCGTGGACTTAAATCAAAAGAGTATTCCTCGGTTGAAGAAGCTACTGCAGCCGCAACCCTTCATGAATTCAGCATATGCCTCATCAGGCCCCAACCAATGTCCGTGTAGCTGATGATTCCGATCACCTTACGGTCTTGGACAACCGGCAGTTGCTTGACCCGGCGGGCAGTCATTGTCGCCCCAGCCTTGAGCGCCTCAAGATCGGGGGATACAGTGATGACGTTTCGCGTCATGATCTCGTCAACCGGAACACTCGCGATGTTCGCAAAGCGATCTTCCATCGACTGAGGGCTCGTCATGTATTCCTCGTGTTCCATTAATTCTCGTTCAGTTGGAAGCAGCTTACGGCTTAGATCGGGGTATGTGACAATGCCTATGAGCCTCTGCTCGCCGTCTACGATCAAAATATCGTTCAGATGGTAGCGGAGCATAAGCTGCAGAACCTCGCGCAGTGGCGTCTTGGGGCCGACTGTGATAACTCTGGGACTCATCAATTCAAGAACTTTCATAAGACGTTTTACCCGTTTAGGCCACAGGACGGGCCTTCGACTCTCTCCATGACTGCATGGTCTGGTGTTCTCATTTCAATTCAAATCCGATCGGCAAATCCCCGATCGCCGTTTAAGCAAGCGATGATGGCTTCGGTGACCGGTTTCGTCTCGCCGGGACCTCGAACTGCAATGGAGACAACGCCGGCCTCCTCAGCCGGATAGTCGTTCCCGCCCGGGAACAACGCGTCACCGATGAAAATCATCTCTCTCAGCGAAATGCCGAGAACGTCTCGCAGCTTTCCGATTCCGTAGGCTTTGTCAATGCCAGGTTTGGTGACATCGATGGACGTCGCGCCCCCCATTCGAACAGAGAACTCGGGAATCAAAGTGTCCAGAATCGCTTTGATC
>JBAVIH010000535.1:0-27579 GCA_049686695.1 Bryobacteraceae bacterium
TGGCGGCGGAAGCCGTAGCGGCGGCTGTTGTGCGCGCAGGCATCGAGGTCAGCCCAGCGCCGCACCGCCGAATTGCCGCCATCGGCGCCGACGATCCAGCGCGCGCGCCAGAGTTGGCCGCCGACGCGGACGCCGTCGCGCTCCAGACCGGTGACCGATGCGCCCCACATCATGCGCACGCCGGCCTGCGCGGCGCGTTCCACCATCAATTCGTGCAGCGCGGTGCGGCGCATGCCGAATCCCACGCCTTGCGGGAACGGGGCTTCCACCGCCAGGTCCGGCTGGCAAAATCGAATGCCGCGAAAAGGCCGTCCGCCTGCCGCTTCGAGCGAAATGCCGAGCGCGAGCGCGGCAGCCACGCCATCCGGCATGATGCCCTCGCCGCAAGCCTTGTCGATGGGCGGCACGGAACGGTCGGCCACAACAACCTCGAAGCCGCGGTTGCGTGCGGCGATGGCCGCCGCCAGCCCGGCGGGGCCACCGCCGATAACGAAGACATCGGTGGACCGAGTGGAACCAGACGTCATAGGGAACACAGCATCCGTTTTCCTTACGGACGCGGCGCAAAGGAAATCGGTTGCCAGGAGAAATCCGGAGCGGGCACGAGTACCGGGCTACTCTATCGGAGCGCGCTTCCCATGCCGCCCGCGGCGACAGCGGCCGGTTGCAGCCGCGCCAGTTCCTGGGCGTAGAGCGGATTGTGCGGGTAGTCGCGCACCAGCCCTTCGAGCAGCGTCCGAGCCCGCCACGTATTGTGGTCGCGCAGCGCCGCCACCGCCAGCAGCAGTTTCGCAAAGGGCGCCAGATAGTGGCCCTTTTCGGCAGTGAGCTTCAGCTTTTCGATGCCCACCGCCTTGTCGGTCTCGCCGCCGGCCAGCCGCAGCAGCCAGCGCAAGGGGAGCGGTTTGACGCTCAGCATGTAATTCTCGACGCCGATGGCGATCCACGCATCGTACATTTCCGGATGCGCGGCCAGCAGCCTCTCGGCCAGGATACGGCTGGCTTTCATCTCCTGAAATGAGGCGGCGTAGCGCGTCTCGATCAAGGCCATATAGTCGGAGTGCAGGCCATTGGCCAGGATGGCGGCGAACTGGCAATCGGGATTCTGCGGCGCGCGCGCCGCCAGCCGGCGTGCGGCATCGATGGCAGCATCGAACTTGCGCTTCACGGCCGGATCGGGCGAGAGCTTGTGATCGGTGTAAAAATGCTGGTCGTGAACGAAGAACTGCGACTGTAAAATGTGCAGGCGGTCGAATTCGGTGAACAAATACGCGGCGGCATCGGAAGCCGGCCCCATCGGATCGTCGGGATGCGTGCTCTGCCAGTCCGCAAAGGTGCGGTGGGCGTCGGCGAATTGCAGATCGTACATCTGCCGGTAGCCCACTTCGAGGGGCGTTTCAGCGCTCGCGGCGGCAGCCAGCGCGCAGAGGCAACAGACGAGAATCACGGTGCGGGCTGGCATGGGGTCGAAGGTCGCGGGCGTGAAGAGTCCTCAAAGACAGCTTAACACCTCTCATGACGCGGCCTTGCGGAAAAGTGTTACAGCCAGTGGAAATTTTGGCGGGGTAATTACTAACTTTAACCTTTCAAATCCTGAAACGCGGCCTCAATTTCCTGTTTTGCCTCGGGACTGGGTGGAACCAGGGGAAGGCGCGGCGGGCCGCCGTAATATCCGTTCAAATCCATGGCGTACTTCAAGCCGGGAATCCCGTACTTCGTGGTCACCAGCGCGGAGGGGCGGCCGATGCGGTTCTGCCAGTCCAGACCGGCCGCTTCGTCGCGCGTGCGGAAGGCTTCCCAGATGGCGATCACCGAATACGGCGCGGCGTTGGCGTAAGCCAGAATGGCGCCGCAGGCTCCCATCAGCAGCGAAGGCCACAACGTGGGCGCCGAGCCGACCAGCAACTGGAAACCGTGCTTGACTTCGCGGATCATCTGCATCACTTTTTCGAGATTGCCGGAGCTTTCCTTGATGGCGATGATGTTGGGATGCTCGGAAAGCGCGGCCACCGCCTCGGCGGGAATGTCCACGCCGGTGGTCTGCGGCCAGTTGTAGATTATCACCGGAATCCTGGTGCGGTCGGCGACCGAGCGGTAATACAGCATCTGCGCATCGCCGCGGTTGATCAGGTTCTTGTAATAGTGCGGCGTGCGCACCATGGCGGCTTTGTAACCCATCTCGGCGGCGCGGTTGGTGAGCGAAACCGTCTCGCGCACGCTCTCCACGCCGGTGCCGGCGATGAGCAGTTTCTCCGCGGCGGCGTGCTTGGCGACCAACTCCCACACGGCGTACTTCTCCGTTTCGGTCAGCATCACGCTCTCGCCGGTCGATCCCATGACGACGTAGCCGGAAAGCGTGGTGCGGTTCCACTTTTCCACGTTGTGCTGAATCTTGGCGGTGTAGATGTCACCTTCGTAATCGAACGGGGTTGTGATTGGTGGGAAAATACCTTGTAGTTTCATGATCGGTTGGAGGCCGCGAAGAGCGCGGCCCGATATTTCACGATAACAATGTTCTCTTTGGAAATCGATTGCGACGCGGATGGCCGCGACCTGCTGATTGCGGATTTGTGGGAGCTGGGCTTGGCTGGGATCGTCGAGTTGAGCGACACGCGCGTGCGCGCGTTCTTCGAGGCCACTGGGGACAGCGCGGGTTTGCTGGCGCGTTACCCGGGCGCGAGAATGCGCGAAGAGGAAAATCGCGATTGGGTCGAGGAGGCGCGCGAGCTGTTGCAGCCGATGGAAGTGGGCCGCCGCTTTTTCCTGGTGCCGGAATGGCGCGACGATCCCGCGCCGCCTGGCCGCTTCCGCATCACAGTGAACCCTGGGCTAGCCTTCGGCACCGGCGTACACGAAACCACGCGGCTGTGCCTGGAAGCGCTCGAGGATCTGGTGAAGCCGGGGACCGCCGTGCTGGATGTGGGCACCGGCTCAGGTATTCTGGCCGAGGCCGCGCGCCTGCTGGGCGCGTCGCGCGTGATTGCGTGCGATGTCGATCCGGAGGCGGTGCGCATCGCCGGGCAAGGATTCTTGGGCTCGGCGGATGCGGTGCGCTCGGCGGCGGTGGACCTGGTGGTGGCCAATATCAGTCCGGAAGCAATCATCGCGCTGGCGGGGGAATTTGCGCGCGTGCTGCGGCCGGGTGGAACGCTGGTGGCGAGCGGCTTCAACGTCAGCGAGGTGGAAACGGTGAAGTCGGTTCTGCCGGGAGTGCGCGAGGTAAGGTGCAAGGGCGAGTGGGCGGCGATTGTGGCGGGGCCATCAAGGTCGGGGTGTCAGCATTGGCAAATGGTTGTTCCGACGGAAGAAGACTGGGGAGACTACAGAGCCGATCTCGACCAAGAATGGGCTCACCGTCAGTTCGCTGGCCGGACAAACCCAGACATGCTTCCGGAGTTCGACCGTGACGTGCTCGCGAGATCCGAGGACTTGCATTGGATGCCGAAGATTCCGTTTCGGTATTACATGCTCGGTTTCCGCGATTACGTGTCGGCAGGAAGATTCGTACAGTCATTCGCGTCAGATGCAGCAAGCTGCTTCCTAAGACTCGTTCTGGTGCTATTGGAAACAGAGCCGGCCAAAATTGTTCCGATGATGCCTGAGTTGCTCCCGACATTGCGGTACGTTGGCGGTAATCAGGCGCTGTTTGACGCCAAGGAGGACATCTACGGGAGTTTCCGAGAGTTGCTCGCCCGCATCGAATCGTTGTCTGCGCCGCGTATCTGAGGCGAACGCCAGACGCCGGTCCGGGATGGTAACCCTTGACGTGTATGCATGTATGAAGCATGCTCATGCATATGGAGACCACGCTAATCATCGATGAGGAACTGGTCGAGCGCGCCCGGGAACTGACGGGCATCCGTGAAAAGACGGCGCTGGTGCGGGCGGGACTGGAGGCGTTGATTGCGCGGGAAGTTGGAAAGCGGCTGGCTGCGCTGGGCGGCTCGAACCCGCGCATGGCGCGCATTCCGAGACGGCGGTCTGCCCACCGCGGCTAGTACACTTCCTCGTAAAGAAGCGGGAAGCGCGCCAGATCGATCATCAACGTTGTTCCGAGATAATGAATCGGGTCGTTGCAGGGGGGCGACCACCTGTCTACGATGTGGTAGCGCCCGCCTTTCGAAGCCTCCATGATCCACTTCGCCCCGTCAGTGCTCGTCGGCCCTTCTGGATCTTGGGTCGACAGTTCCCAGAAGCCGAAGTGGTCGAGCTGTTCGAGAAAAGGCTGAATGTGGTCTTTCGAGAGTTTCCCGGTAGCATTGCGAATCAAGGTCCCTGTCCGAAACCCGCCCTTGCCATTCGTCTCCTTGGATGTCAGCAGTCCGGTTCCGTCGCTGGCTATGGTCAGACGAACGGAAATCGGGTGATGGAAAGTCCGGAGATATAGGAATCGGTACACCTCCTCTGCCGGTTTCCGCTGGGAGATTTGCCAGATCGAGGGTTCCTGCATCGCCGCAAGGTGTCCCGAGTACCACTCCGCCAGAAACTGATGCCGGCTGGCTTCCTCGTCCAGACTTCGGGCAGGGAAGTACTCGATGCCCGACGCACAGAATGCGGTCAGGGCTATGGTGAATCCGAAGACTGCACGCATCGGAGCGGCTCCTGACACAATCATACCCAAGGGGCGAGAATAGAAAGCATGGCGAATCTCATGCCGGCGGTGTTCTTCGGGCATGGTAATCCGATGAATGCTTTAAGCGCCAATCGGTACACGGAGGCGTGGGCGGAACTGGGGCGAACCATCCCGAGGCCTAAGGCGATCCTGGCGATCTCGGCGCATTGGTTCGTACCGCAGACGGGCGTCACCGTATCCACCGCACCGAAGACGATTCACGATTTCGGAGGCTTCCCGCGCGAGCTTTACGGCGTCGAGTATCCGGCGCCGGGCGACCCGGAGCTGGCGCAGCGCGTGCGGAAACTGCTGGCGCCGACGGCCGTAACACTGGACGAAAGCTGGGGGCTCGACCACGGCACATGGTCCGTGCTGTGCCACGCTTACCCGGCGGCGAACATCCCGGTGGTGCAGCTCAGCATCGACGAAACCAAGCCGGCGAGCTTTCATTATGAAATCGGAGCGCGGCTGGCGCCGCTGCGCGACGAGGGTGTTCTCATCGCCGGGAGCGGGAACCTGGTGCACAACCTGCATGCGTATGCATGGGGGCGGCACGACGTGGCGCCCTATGACTGGGCCGTCCGCTTCGAGCAAGAGGCGCGCGACAGGATTGGCGCCGGCGAAGACAAGGCGCTCATTCAATACGAGAAGCTCGGCCGCGACGCGCTGCTCTCGATCCCGACGCCCGACCATTACCTGCCGCTCTTGTACGTGCTGGCCACGCGGCAGGCGCAGGACGCCGCCGGCTTCCCCGTCGATGGCGTGGATGGCGGATCGGTGTCGATGCTGGCGGTGAAGGTAGGGTAAGCTTTAGCTTGCCCGGAATTACCGAAATAGTGAGAAGCGTTCGCTACTCGATCGACTACCTATTTCGAGGGGCTCGGCGCGACTCATGACGGAGTACCGGAGACATCTGCCGCACTTTCACCCGGACGGTGTGCACCTGTTCGTGACATGGCGCCTCGATGGGTCGTTGCCTACGCCGCCGCCGGACGTCATCTATGCGACTCCCGGCCATGCGTTCGCCGCGGAGGATCGTGCGCTGGCCCGGAGCGACCGACGGTTATGGCTGAGCGATACGCGAGTCGCGCGGCAAGTTGCGGACACGATTCGCGCCGGCGAGAGCCAGAAAAGCTTCTATGAGCTGCAGGCGTGGGTGATCATGCCCAACCATGTGCATGTACTGATGCTGCCACGTGTCGAGCTGGCCCGAATCACTCATTGGCTCAAAGGGAGAACAGCCATAGAGGCGAATCGGTTGCTGGGGCGGAAGGGCGAAGCGTTTTGGCAGCATGAGTCCTATGATCATTGGGTAAGGAACGAGCGGGAGTTCAACCGGATTGTGGCGTATATCGAAAAGAATCCGGTATCGGCGGGGCTGGCGGCTACGGTTGAGGATTGGCCTTGGTCGAGTGCTACGCGGGTAAGGTAAGAAGTTTTCTGGGCAAGCCAAAGCACGCCCTACCTCGATGCGGGCAAGCTAGGCTCGCGAAAAGAAATCGCCCGCAAGCGGGCGTTGGCAAGCTAAAGCGTGCCCTACCCGGCCCAGTCGGTGGCCAGCCGCACAAGCGTGCGAACGGGCAAACCTGTCGGGCCCTTCGGCATGTGAGGCTGGGCTTCGTCCAGATAGGCGGTGCCGGCGATATCCAGGTGCACCCACGGCGTGTCTTCGGCGAATTCCTTGAGGAAAATCGCGGCGGTGATGGCGCCACCCCAGCGGCTGCCGATGTTGGCGAGGTCGGCGAAGGGGCTCTTCAAGCCTTCCTTGTAATCGTCGTCGAGCGGCATTGGCCACATGCGCTCGCCTTCGGCGCGCGCGGCGCGCAGCACGCGGTCGCGCATCGCGTCGTTATTCGAAAACAGGCCGACGTAAATGTGGCCGAGCGCGACGACGATGGCCCCGGTGAGGGTGGCCGCATCCACCAGGTGGGTGCAGCCCTGCTTGCGCGCGTATGCGATTGCGTCGGCCAGGATCAGGCGTCCCTCGGCATCGGTATTCAAAACCTCGATGGTCTTGCCGGACATGGCGGTGACGATATCGCCGGGGCGCTGCGCGCGGCTGCCGGGCATGTTCTCGACGCAGGGAATGAAGGCCGTCACGGCGAGCGGCGGTTTCAACTGGGCGATGGCGCGCATGGCGCCGAGCATGGCTGCGCCGCCGCACATATCGTACTTCATCTTCTCCATGTCCGCGGAGGGTTTGATGGAGATGCCGCCGGTGTCGAAGGTGACGCCCTTGCCGACCAGGCCGAGGTGGTCGGCCGAAGCGGCACTCGCCGGCCGGTAGCGGATGACGATGAGCGCGGGCGGTTCGGCGCTGCCCTGGGCCACGCCGAGCAGCGCGCCCATGCCGAGGCGTTCCAGTTCGCCGCGTTCGAGCACCTCGCAATCGAGGCCCTGTTCCCGGGCCATCTCGCGCGCGGCGGCGGCCATTTTCAGCGGCGTGAGGAGGTTGGCGGGCTCGTTGGCCAGGGCGCGCGTGAAGTTCTGGGACTCCGCCAGCACCTGGCCACGCGTCACCGCGGCATCGAGTTCGGCCGCGCCGTTCGGGCAAACCACGGCAAACGAGTCCAGCGCCTTTTTGTCGTTGCCGGTCTTGTGGCGATCGGGCTCGAAGTCGCCGAGGATGGCGCCTTCGACCGCGGCCGAGGCAAATTCCGCGCCGACGCGGTTTCCCTCGAGCAGCACCGCCGCCGACAGCACCTTCTTCTTTTTCAGGAAGCGCACCGAGGCGGCCACCAGCTTGCGCAACTCGGCGGCGTCGGAACGTTCGGCCTTTCCGCCGCCCGCCAGCAGAACGCGCGCGGCGGCCATTCCGGCCGGGTTATGCAGCAGCGCGAATTCGGCGGCCTTACCCGCCACTTCGCCGGATTCGACCAGCGGCGCAGCGCCGAATCGCGATTCCTTCTCCCCTTCGAAGACCGGAACGATCAGCGCGCCGGCGGCAATTTGTTCAACTGGATTTCGTTCGAGCGTGATTTTCATCAGCTACGATTGTGACTGAACCGCGGCGCGGCTTGCAAATCCGGCGTGCGCGTCGGCTACAATGCGGTGACGATGGAAACCGATTTCTTGAAGGGACGCACGGCGGTCATCACCGGCGGCAGCCGGGGATTGGGAAAGGCGATCGCGCTGGCGCTCGGGTCGGCGGGTGCGCGGCTGGCGCTGGTTTCCCGCGACCGGGCCGCGCTCGAAGCCACCGCGGCCGAGATGCGGAGCGGCGGACGGGTGGTGGAAGTTTTCCCCACCGATGTAACCGACGAGCGGCAGGTGTGGCAGTTGGAGCGCGATGTCCTGGCCCGGTTCGAGCGCGTGGACATTCTGGTGAACAATGCCGGTACCAACGTGCGCTGCCCGGTGGAAGCGTTCACGCTGGAAGACTGGAACCGCGTGATCTCGACCAACCTGACCAGCGCGTTCCTGTTATGCCGGTCCTTTGTGCCCCAGATGAAAGGGCGCGGATACGGGCGCATTCTCAACCTGACGTCGATCATGAGCCACATTTCTCTTCCCGGGCGGGCGGCATATTCCGCCAGCAAGGCCGGACTGCTGGGGTTCACCAGGGCGCTGGCGCTGGAGCTTGCCGCGGAGGGAATCACGGTGGTCGCGATCAGCCCGGGGCCGTTTGTCACGGAGATGAACACGCCGCTGCTGGAGGACCCGAACCTGAATTCCTATTTCGTCTCGCGAATCCCGGCCGGCCGCTGGGGGGAAGTGCGGGAGGTGGGCCAACTCGCCTTGTTCCTGTGCTCTCCGGAAGCCGGGTTTATCACTGGAACCGACATTCTGATCGATGGTGGATGGACCGCGCAATAGCGGGCCGTCGCGGCAGGCTGCGGCGGCCAACCAGCGTCGGCGGAAAAAACCATGCGACGGAGGACGCGGCTTCAGGCTATTATCGAAGTTATGAAGAAAACGCTGGCAATCCTCTCAGTGGTGTTATGGTTCTCCTTGGTTGGTCTGGCGCAGGAGAAGAAAGGCGCGAGGCCGGAAGTGGGCGGCGGCTACATTCCCAAGCACGGTCCCGCCCCGCATCAGGCAGCGCCGGCTCCGGCTCCGCCGAAGGGCAATCGAGTCGCCGACAAGCCCGGCCATCCGGAAACTCCTCACGTTCACACTAACGGCGAATGGGTCGGGCACGACTCCGGCAAGGGCGACGCGGCGTACCATCTGGACAAACCGTGGGAGCACGGCCACTTTCCCGGAAGCACAGGGCGCGGGCACGCGTTCCGCCTGGTCGGCGGCGGCCCGCAGCGGTTTCAGTTTGGCGGATTCTATTTCAACGTGGCGCTCGCCGACATAGCCTTTTGTGACGGCTGGCTGTGGACCACGGACCAGATCGTGCTGTACCCGGATCCCGATCACGATGGCTGGTACCTGGCCTACAACGTTCGTTTGGGCACCTACGTTCACGTGATGTACCTGGGCAATTCCTAGTAACCCGGACGGCCGCAAACTCAAGACGGGCGCAGTCTTGATGCAATCGGCGCCGGCATTCCCGGTTGGGGTGTCGCGTCGATTGTTGTTACAATGCGACAGCGGGCTGATAGAGCCAGTGGTACCAGTTTGCATGTTTTCCTGTCCCAGTTGCGGAGGGCATGACGTCCGGCGGTCCCGTTTGCGGGGTTTGCTGGACGATCTCATGTCCAACTTCCGCAGGTTCCCGTTTCGTTGCCGGGCGTGCTCCCGCCGGTTCTATCGGTATGTGGCGGCCGACGAAGATCAAGTTGAAGTAGACCGGGACGCCGAAACCACGCCCGCCGAGAGCCCTCGCGGAACCGACATCCGGCGCTGAGTGTCTGCCGGCGCGAGGCCAGGGTCAAACCCGGCGGACGACCACGCCGGCTTCGCCGAACAGCACTTCCACCATCCCGAAATGCTGGTCGTAATACTGGCTCGAGTACTGGGTCATGCGTTCGCGCGAAACAACCACCTGGACAATGCCCGCCTGTACCACGGCGCGCGCGCAATCCATGCAGGGCATAATCTCGACGTAAATGGTGCAGCCCTCGGTGGCCGTGCCGGCGCGGGCCGCGTTGCAGATGGCGTTGCGCTCGGCGTGCTCGATCCATAAGTACTTGGTGGGCCGCACCAGACGCTCCGGCACGTCGTCGCGAATGCCGCGCGGAAACGAGTTGTAACCGGTGGAACGGATCTCGTGATTCGGCCCCACCACGACGCAGCCGATCTGCGTGTTCGGATCCTTGCTGCGAGCCGCCACCACTTTACAGATATCCAGGTAATACTGGTCCCATCCGGGGATGTTGGGCATGGTTTTCCGCCACTGTATCACAGGCCCGCGCGCACCGGGGGCTCGTGCGTCTGTGCGGCCACCTTTCTTCTTCTCGCGCGCGCAGCCATTGTCAACAAATAAGGGTAGCAACTGGTGAAAGGCAGGATATACCGGAGTCTGCATGGGCATTCGAGAAACATTGCCGAGCAAAGGATTTGGCAGAACTCTGGGGCCCTTTCGCGAAGACGCTCACGAGGATGTTCACTGAAGAAGTCGGCGTGATTTGGATCGCCAATGGCGGGGCCAGCAAGCGCAAGTACGCTGTCCTTTCGATTCCAGCGCCATCCGAGGGCGGCGAGACTAGCACTTCGGGTCGCCCCAGGAAGGCAGCCGGACTGACCATGGCACCATGGCTGGTGATCTTGAATGCGAATCGGCGGCGTCCTGGCGCGGAGCGTCTCACACGGCGAGATCGATCTTCGCTTTCACCGTGCGGCGGTCAAGCTTCAGCCGCCGGGCCGTTTCTTCATAGCTGCCGGTCTGGCCGTAGACGTACGCGCAATAGCGACACAACAGTTGCTCCGCGGTGAGCTGGCCGCCGTGAAACTCGCGAGCTAGTTCGTCCTCGGGAACCTGACTGGGCTGCGCGGACGGCTTGTAGTCGCGGCGGATCAGAACGTTCCTCACGCACTGTTCCAACTCGCGATAGTTGCCGGGCCAGGAGTAACCGGACCCGAGGTTCTGCTCGACCCAGGCCACCGCTTCGGACGCCAACTCTTCCGCTTCCGCCCCGGCGACCTTGCGGGCCATGTAAATGACTAACTCGCGCAGCATTTGTGGTGAGTCCGAGAGCTGCTGCGAAAGCGACGGCGTCGAGATCTGGTCGGAGCAGAGACGGTAATACAGGTCTTCACGAAAACGGCCCTTTCGAATATCGGCGGCCAGGTCCCGGTTGGTCGCGCCGATCAGCTTGCCCTGAAATCGGCGGCTGCCCGTATCGCCCACCGGATGGAACGTCCGGGTCTCGATTACGCGGAGCAGCTTCACCTGAATCGCGAGATCCATGTCCCCCAGTTCGTCCAGAAAGACGGATCCCAGGGCCGAACAGGTTTCCAGCCAACCCTTCCGGTCCGCTACCGCCCCCGTAAACGAACCGCGGCGGTGGCCGAAAAGTTCGGATTCGACCAGAGTCGGCGAAAGCGCCGAGATATTGATCGGAAAAAACGGCGCCGCATCATCATCGGGAAACGTCATCCGGCGGCCGTCGAACGGGAGATAGCGCGATTGCGCGATGGCTCGTGCCACGAGCTCCTTGCCGGTTCCGGACGGGCCCGTGACGAGAGTGGCGAATTCGCTCATCCGTTCGAATAGCGTCCGGCGATAGCGCCGCATATCGTGGGTGAAGATCGACTGCCACACGGCGGCCCGCAGCCGCGCGGCGGCAACCGAGTTGCCGATGATGTTCTGGAAAATGCGTTCGAACGCGCACTGGATCTGCCGGAAGCAGGCGAACGTGTGAACGGGCTCGTAACACGACGGCAGCGACCTGGTGTCGATCTCGAGAAAGTGCCGCCAGTCCGCGAGGAACTGCTCGTAGAATCGCCAGCGGGCCGGACCCGCCTCCCGATGGGCGCCGAACCCGGCATCGAGGAAGCGCGGATAATAGCGCTGGTAAAGCAGGTTGAGGACTGCGTCCTCGTACAAAATCAGGTCTTGCCGGTTTGCCGCGGCTCCGGTTGCGAGCTTCTGCCTCAGCCGGGGGCAGAGTTCCTCCAGGCGGGCGGCGATTCGCCAGACATTCGAGCGGCGCCGGTCCGGCTCGTCAACCGAAAAACTCCATACCGGCTCGTCATCCACGAACTCGGCGCCGAGCGCTGCCCGCTCATGCAGGATGCGCTCCGGCAGAAACGGATTGCAGAACGCCAAGTTGGAAGCAGCGCGGAGAAAAGCCCGCTCCGACGACGAGAGGAAGGCCATATGCATTGATTGTACAGGCATGAGCATCAAATGTACATGACTCGATTTTTCGTCGGTGCAAGCCACGGCTAAACCACTGCAATCACGGTCGCGCCGAAGCGGTGATTCACGTGTACTACTCAATTCGCGTGATTGGTGATTCAATGGCACGGACGATGTCCGAAGGCAGTTTCGGCAATCTTCTCAAGAAGCGCGGGTTTCAGGCGTTCCTCTGGACGCAGTTCTTGGGCGCGTTCAACGACAACGTCTACAAGATTGTCGTTTCGATGCGAGCCGTTCACGTGGCGGCCACCACGGGTTCCGGCAGTGAATACATCTCGCTGGCCGGAGCGGTGTTTGTCATTCCGTTCCTGCTGTTCTCGGGCTACTCCGGTCACCTGGCGGATTCGATCAGCAAGCGCACGGTGCTGATCTCGGTGAAGGTTTTCGAGATCGCGGCGATGCTGCTGGGCCTGGCGGCTTTTTTCTCCACGCGCATCGAGCTGATGCTTGGCGTGCTGTTCCTGATGGCGCTGCACTCCACCATCTTCAGCCCGGCTAAGTATGGCATCGTGCCGGAAATGCTGGAAGATGAGGATCTCTCACGCGCCAACGCACTGCTCGAGATGAGCACCTTCGTCGCGATCGTCCTCGGCACGTCGATCGGCTCCTTCCTTTTCGTTACCTGGAAACATCGGCCTTGGAACATGGGTCTAGTCATGGTGGCCGTGGCGGTGGTCGGTCTGGCCGCCAGCCTGCGCATTGCGCGCGTTCGCCCGGCCGGCGGCACCGCACGGTTTCGCCTGAACCCGTTTTCCGAAGTCATCACCGGGACCAAGCACCTGCTGGCGGACCGCCCGTTGTGGTTGACCGTGCTCGCCATCTCGTATTTCTGGTTCCTCGGCGCCCTTTTCCAAATGGACCTGCTGCTGTTCGGCAGCGAGGTTCTCCACGTAAGCGACCTGCGGATTGGCCTGATGGTGACGTGCCTGGCGGTGGGAATCGGTGTGGGCAGCATGCTGGCCGGGAGACTGTCCGGCGACAAAGTGGAACTAGGACTGGTGCCGCTCGGGTCCATCCTGATGGCGGTCTTCTCCACCCTGCTTTATACCGCGAGAGGATCATACAACTGGTCCGCGGCCATGCTCGCATTGCTGGGAGCTTCGAGCGGTCTGTTCATCGTGCCGCTGAACGCGTATCTGCAGCAGCGAGCCGAGGCTCGCGAAAAGGGCCGTCTGATCGCCACCAACAATTTCTACAACACCATCGGCCTGCTGCTGGCCTCGGCGACTCTGTGGCTGACGCATGACCGGCTGCACGTTTCGCCCGACAAGCTGATCCTGAGTTTCGGACTGGCCACGCTGGGCGTCACCGCCTACATCGTGACCGTGGTCCCGGATTTCCTGATTCGCTTCGCGCTCTGGATGGCGACTCACTCCGTGTTCCGAATCCGCATCGTCGGCCCGGAGAACGTGCCGTTCCGCGGGCCCGCGTTGCTGGTGGCTAACCATATGTCGCATGTGGACGGCCTGCTGATCGGCGCCTCGGTGCAGCGCTTTATCCGCTTCATGGTCTGGCGGCCTTTCTTCGAGATGAAGGCGCTGGGTTGGCTCTTCCGTCTGACGAATTCAATTCCGGTCGGAACGCGGTCGCCACGCGAGGCGCTGGAGGCAGTCCGGCGGGCCCGCCAGGAACTCGCCGCTGGTGAAGTGGTCTGCATCTTCGCCGAAGGCGCCATCAGCCGGACCGGCAACCTGCTGCCATTCAAGAGCGGCCTGCATACGATCGTGGCCGGCACCGCCGTGCCCATCGTCCCGGTGCATCTGGATCGCCTGTGGGGCAGCATCTTCAGTTTTGAGCGCGGTAAGTTTTTCTGGAAGTGGCCGAAACGCATTCCATATCCGGTTACGGTTTCTTTCGGTCGCCCGCTCGCATCCACGGCCACCGCGCAGGAGGTTCGCCAGGCCATTCTGGAATTGGGCGGCGACGCGATTGAAGCCCGTAAATCGCGCCGCGACGTGTTATCGGGGCGGTTCATTCGCACCGCACGGAAAAACCGTTCGAAATTCGCCATGGCGGATTCGACGGGCCGCCAAGTGAGTTACGGCAGAGCGCTCGTTGGAAGCCTGCTGATTGCGGATTGGCTTCGCAAGAATCGCTGCCAGGACGAAATGGTCGGGGTGCTGTTGCCGCCATCGGTGGCCGGCGCGCTGGTCAACGTCGGCCTCACGCTAGCCGCGAAGAAGCCCGTGAACCTCAACTTCACCGCCGGCCGGGAGGGCATGGCCAGGGTCGTCGAGCAGTGCCGGATCGGAACGACGATTACCTCGCGGACGTTTCTCGCCAAAGCGAAACTGGAGGCTGTGGAGGGCGTGGTCTACATCGAAGACATCCTGGCATCTTCTACCTCGGCCGACAAGGCCGCCGCCTGGTTGCGGGCGCGCCTGAGCCCCGAGTTCTTCCTGTTACGCCGCTACTCGCGGCAACCGCAGACGCCGGATTCGCTCGCGACGGTCGTTTTCTCGAGCGGCAGCACAGGCATTCCCAAAGGTGTGATGCTGTCGCACTACAACGTGATCTCCGACATCGAGGCGATCGCCCAGGTGTTTTGGATCAACGGCGACGACCGCATTGTCGGCACGCTGCCGTTCTTCCATTCCTTCGGCTTTACAGTGACCATCTGGTTCCCGCTGGTGAGCGGGTGCGGTGCGGTCTACCACCCCGACCCACTGGATGCCAAGGCGATCGGGGCGCTGATCGAAAAGCACAAAGGCACATTCCTCCTCTCCACGCCGACCTTCTGCGGCAGCTACGTCCGCAAGTGCTCCCGCGATCAACTTGCCTCCTTGCGTTACGTCCTGGTCGGCGCGGAGAAACTGCGCGAGCGGACGGCGCGCGAGTTCGAACAGAAGTTCGGCGTGCAGCTACTGGAGGGCTACGGGTGCACCGAAATGGCTCCGGTGATCTCGGTAAACGCGCCAGACTTCCGCGCGGGAAACGACACGCAGGTCGCGTCCAAGCCAGGCACGGTCGGCCATCCCTTGCCGGGCGTCGCCGTGAAGGTGGTGGATCCGCAAACCGGGGAAATCTTGCCGCCAAATACGGAAGGACTGCTGCTGGCGAAGGGCGCGAATCGCATGTTGGGCTATCTCGGGAATCCCGAGCTGACCAGTTCGGTGACTCGGGATGGCTGGTACGTCACGGGCGATATTGCTGCCGTCGACGATGAAGGATTCATCCGGATCACGGACCGGCTTTCGCGATTCAGCAAGATCGGTGGTGAAATGGTGCCGCACCTCAGAATCGAAGATGCGGTCGCGGACATTCTGGGTGGCCCGGCCTGCGTGGTGACCGGCGTGCCGGACCAGCACCGCGGCGAGCGACTCGCACTTCTATATACGGACGCCAACGTTGCGCCGCGAGATCTCTGGCGACGCCTCTCGCAGAGCGGCCTGCCCGCATTGTGGATTCCCAAGTGCGACGACATTTTCCAGGTAGCGACTTTGCCGCTGCTGGGCACCGGCAAGCTCGACCTGCGCGCCATCAAGGCGCAGGCAGCCCGTCTGATGGAAGGCTCTATGCAGCACGAGTTGACTGTTCCGCAGCCGGAAAAGGAGCAACCGTAAATGGACACGGGTGAAATGTATGCCATGCTCGCGTCACTGGCAGTGCTGGCCGTGCCGGCGATCCTGCTGGTCCGCTGGTGGATCCTTTCGCGGCGCTTTGCCGAACTGGAACGCCGGATCGATGGCGTATCGCAGGACCGAATAAGACCCGGTGAAGTCGCTGAGTTGCGCCGCAGGATCTACCGACTGGAAGGCGTTGTGGCCGGGCTGAAATCCGAGCACACCGCTACCGCGGCTGAGGCTCCGCCGCCGGAACCGGTACACGTGCCGGCGCCGGAACCAAAGCCCGTGCCAGTGTCCGTTCCGGAACCAAAGCCGGCACTGGAACCGGCGCCCGTGGCGCCGCCGCCGATTCGCGTGGAGATTCCCCCAACTCCGGAGGCGCTTCCCGCTACGAGGGCAGATATCTCCGAAGAACCGCTCGCTGACGCGCGCGGTGTAAGCGCCGCGGAATCGCAGATCGCCTTTCGGAGCCGCGACCGCGAGGGAGCGGTCGAAAACGTTTCTCCGCAGACTCCCGACGCCTCAGTGGAACCTGCACCGACTCCGGCGCCCGCCGTTCCTCCTCCACCAAATTTCGTGCCGCGGTTTGCCGCTCCGGAAGCGCCGGCCCCGAGCCGGAGTAGTGAGGAGTGGGAAGCCATTGTCGGCGGGAACTGGCTCAACAAGCTGGGTATCTTCGTCCTGGTCATCGCCATCGCGCTCTTTCTCGGCTACTCGTTTACGCAGATGGGGCCCGCGGGACGATCCGCCATCGGCCTGGCGATCAGCTTCACGCTGCTCATCGGCGGCGTGGTCCTGGAACGGCGCCCGGCTTACGTCATCTTCGCACGCGGCCTTCTTGGCGGCGGGTGGG
Source organism: Bryobacteraceae bacterium (assembly GCA_049686695.1). GTDB lineage: Bacteria > Acidobacteriota > Terriglobia > Bryobacterales > Bryobacteraceae > Bog-375. Next base: position 16,284 of record JBAVIH010000535.1, read on the forward strand.
CCGGCCTGTATTTCACCGTTTATGCCATGCAAGCCGTGGACGCCGCGAAGGTCATTCGCAATCCGCTGCTGGGCGACTTTCTGCTGCTGGCGGTTGCGACCGGCATGGTGCTGCACTCGTTGCGATACCGGGTCCAGGCGCTTACAGGTCTAGCCTATTTCATGGCCTTCGCAACGCTGGCCATTACGGATGTGACCGCGCTTTCCGTGATTGCGCTGATTCCGCTGGCCGCCTCGTTGCTGATCGTCGCTTGCCGCTTCTCATGGTCGGGCATGGCCCTGTTCGGCCTGGTTGCCACCTATGCCACCTGCGCGTCGAGAGGCGACAACGGCGCGCCGCTCTGGTCCGCGCAGACGGTGTTCGCCGCCTACTGGCTCCTGTTCGAAGCTTATGATCTTCTGCGGACCCACCGCCGCTCGAACCATGGCGCGGAGCAGCCCATCCTACCCCTCAACGCGCTCGGATTCGCCTCGCTCTCATACGCAAAATGGTCAGCCGCGGACCCGGCGGGAATCTATCTACTCGCGGCAGGCATCGCGGTGGCCTATCTGGCCGATACCATCCTGCGCGCCATTCTGCGCCCCCCGGCGAGCTTTGCGTCTGAGACGACCACGCTCGAACGCATCTTCGCCGGCGGCTACGAAGGCCCCATCACTTTGGCCGCGGCTTGTTCCGTTGTAGCGGCGGTCTTGAAGCTTCACGGCCAAACGGCGAACGTCGCGCTTCTTTCCGAAGCGGAACTGCTCTTTCTTACCGGTCTGGTGTTCCGTCAAGACTACCCTCGCCGTCTCGCCGGCACGCTGTTCGCGGGGCTGGGAGCGAAACTCCTGTTGACCGATATCCCCGATGCGGGAACCGCGCATTTCGCGGGCCGAACTCTGCAGGACTGGACACCTACGGCAGCGTTAGCCGCCCTGTTTCTCTACATCAATCGCGGAATCCGCAAATCCGGCAGGATCTATGGATTCGCCGCATCCGCCCTGGTCGCGCTGGCGATCGGGTTCGAGATTTCGCTGCGTCACCTCGGGATAACCTGGCTGGGATTCGGCGCTCTCCTATTCCTATTCGGATGGCAATTCCGCTTGTTCGATTTCAGAATGCAGGGTTACCTCGCAAGTGCGCTTGCAATCGGCGCGGTGTGGCTGCACCAGATCGAAGTCTCTGCCGGCACGGCGGCGCCGTGGGCGCATCCCTGGATTCCGCTGGCCGTTGCGGCGGTGATTGGCTACGGCGCCGCACTGTGCGCGCTGCGGTCGGCCGCGGGCCGCTTGAAGGAAACGGAGCGACAGGCGTTGCAGGCGATAGCGAGTGCGGTCGCCAGTGCGGCCGCGGCCGCTCTGCTCTGGAGAGTCGTGCCGGCCGAGTACCTGGGTCCGGCCTGGATGGCGCTGGGAATTCTGGCGCTCGAATTGGGTTTGCGCGGCTGGCCTTCGGACTTTCGGACGCACGCCCATGTTCTCGCGACGATGGGCGCCGTGCGCGTGTTGCTGGTAACCGTGCTGCCGTTCCACCCGATCGGCCGCGCGGATGAACTCATCGCCATCGGGTGCGTAGCGGTGTTGGCCTATGCGTTCGCCGCGCGTTTCTTCGCGGCAAGGACGGACCAGGCGTCGCAGCGCGAATCGCGTGGGGCTGTTAACCTCGCTTCCGCTTGCGGCTCGCTGTTCGCATTGATTGAACTGTGGGCGCTGCTGAACCCGGTGGCCGTCGCTCCTGCCTGGGCTTTGTTCGCGCTGTTGCTGATGGAAGTCGGTCTCCGCACGGACCTTCCCGGCCTGCGATTGCAAGGCCATCTGGCGGCTGCCACCGCATTCAGCCGGCTGTTCTACGCCAACCTGGAGCCTGCTGGCTACTCTTACGGCGTATCCCATCGGCTGTTAAACGCGGGAATAGTGATTGCCGCCGAGTATTTCGAATGGTGGCGGCAGGGCCGCTGGAGTGAACGCCTTCGGGATTGGGAGCGCTCTGTGAGGCGCCCGTATCTATACTCTGCGGCGGGTCTCATGGCAGGAATGCTGTACCTGGAACTGCGCCCGCCATACATTGAGATCGGCTGGGCACTTCTGACCGTTCTGCTGCTCGTCGCGGGCCGCTTCCGGGATTTGCCCGATCTGCGATACCAGAGTTACGCGCTCGCCGCGGTCACCTCCTGGCGGGCAATGGCCGTAGAGTTATACCCGGCTGGGATCTTCGCGAACGCCGAACAGCGGATCGCGGCGGGAGCTCTGGTGATCGGCTGCCTGTTCGTCGCGCAGCTTCTTCTGCCGCAGACGCAAGAGAAGCCTGGATCGGAACCGGGCGGGCGCCTGCTCTACTCGCTGCTCGCCACAGGTCTCGCGACGGTTTTGCTGTATCAAGAGGTTTCCGGCAGCATGTTGACCGTCGCCTGGGGTATCGAAGGCGCAGTGCTGCTGGCGGCCGGCTTTCCGCTGCTAGACCGTACGCTGCGCCTGTCCGGCCTGGCGCTGTTCCTGATTTGTATCGGGAAACTGTTCTTCTACGATCTCCGCGAGCTCGAGACGCTGTACCGTATCCTGTCGTTCTTCGTCCTGGGCGTGATTCTGGTCAGCGTCTCCTGGATCTATACCCGTTTTCGCGACCGCATCCAGCGGTACTTGTAGGAAAGCAGTTCGGGAGTCATTATGCCCAACAATAGGGAGTAAGCCGATGAGAATCCTGCTGGTTCTTCCCGCCGGCGAGAATGTGCGCGTCACACCTGGGCGGCCGGAAGTGCCGAAAGCGCGGTGTTGCGATTCAGCGTCCTCTCACTGACCATCGTGGCGGCGCTGACGCCGCGCCGGCATGAAGTCAGGATTGTGGATGAAAACGCCGAACCGCTTGATTTCGCCAGTGACGTGGATCTTGTCGGGATCACCTTCACCATCCGACTCTCTGCCACGCCTTCGCTTTCACAATAGACGTAGACATAGTTGCCCTGTTGAATTACCGTCGAGCCGACCATCACTTTGCTGTCGTCCTTCATCACGGTTTTCATCTTCCAGTCCGTCGGCTCCGCGTCCGGATTCTCGATCGACGGCTGGGCCGCCTGGACACTGCGGCGCCGCCGGAGCGTGCCATTCAATTCGACTTTGCCAACAGCTTTTACGGCCATGCCGTCTTCGAGCAACCCAAGTGGGATTTCCGCACCCTCAACTTCGATGTCGACGTCGCCTTTGGCGATCGCAAGGCTGGCCCGATTCTCAACTCTACCAACCCCGACCTTCGCTCCTTCCGCGCCCGCGGCGGCAAGCTGATCCAGTATCACGGCTGGCGCGACGCCGCCATCGCGCCGCTCAGCTCCATCGAATACTACGAAAGCGTGCGTGCCTCCCTCGCCCGCTTCCCAGACACACGAGGCGATGCTTCGCGTCCGATCCAAGATTTCTACCGCCTCTTCATGGTCCCCGGCATGGGGCACTGCGGCGGCGGCGTAGGGCCCAACCGCTTTGGCAATAGCAGCGGCTCGCCCGGCGGTCCCGAAACCAATATCGTCAGCGCGCTTGAGCGATGGGTCGAAAAAGGAACCGCGCCCGAGAAGATCATCGCCAGCGGCGTCCGCGGCGACAACCGAACTGAGACCCTCACCCGCCCGCTCTGCCCCTACCCGCAGGTCGCAAAGTATAAGGGCGCGGGAGACCCCAACGACGCCGCCAGCTTCGTCTGTGCCGAGGCCGCACGCTAGCGCGCCGACAGGTACCGACGCTAGCCACGCCCGCTCACCTGGCGCACGGCCGCGGGGTGGTTCCAGGCTTCCGGCTTGATCCGCATGCCGAAGCCGCTTTCTTCGGGCACGCGGATGAATCCGCCCTCCGGGGAGATGGGGTTCTCCAGCATGGCCGGCCAATCGCGCTCGTAGAACCGCTGGCAGCTCTCCTGGATCCACACGTTGGGAGATGCGGTCGAAAGGTGGGTGGTGGCGTAGAACAGCAGTGGCCCGCCGGCCGTATGCGGTGCGATGGGCAACTCGAAGGCGTCCGCCATGCCGGCGATCTTGCGGGCCTCGGTCAAGCCTCCGCACCAGGTGACGTCGAACATGACGTACTTGACGGCGCGCGATTCCAGCAGTTGCTCGAATTGCAGCTTGCCCGCCATCCGTTCCCCGGCGATCAGCGGCAGGCTGGTGGCTGTAGATAGCTCGTGATACTGGAGGTAGTTACCGGGCATGAGCATATCTTCGAGCCACATCGGCCGGTAAGGTTCGAGAGCATGCGCAATGCGAATCGCGGAGGTGACGTTCCACTGCGCGTGGAACTCCACGGCGATATCGATATCCGAACCGAAGATCTCGCGCAGCTTCCGCACCGGTTGAATCGCCTCGTCGATGTCCTGAGAGGTGATGAACTGGTTCTGGTTGCGCACCGCCGCGCCGTCGAACGGCCAGATCTTGATAGCCTTGATGCCGCGTGTCTCGATCAGCTCACGCATGATCTTTTCCGGTTCGCGGTTAAAGTCGTACTTGTAGGGAAAACAAGTGTTGTACAGGCGGACGCGGGGGTTCGCTTTGCCCCCGATCAGCCGGTACACGGGAGCCTGGAGGTGCTTTCCGAGCAGGTCCCACAGGGCCAAGTCGATGGCGCTCAAGGCCCTGATTTCGGCGCCGCCGGCGATCTGAAAATCGAAGGCGCGGTAGAGATCGGCCCAAATTCGCTCGATATCCCGCGGGTCGCGGCCGAGCAGCGAATCGGCCACCGCGTGAACCACAGCCGCCTCGGCTGGGTTGCGCGGATACGTTTCTCCGATACCCGAAATACCGGCATCGGTATCGATCCTGACCCAGGTCCAGTGCGGCCAGAACGGGGCATCGTCGCGACTCTTCCAGTACACCGTTTCGATGCGCGTGATCTTCGACGGCGCGGCGGTCTGGGCGGCAGCGGCATAGGCGCCGGCGAGCGGGGAGGCCAGCAACCGCGAGACAAACGACCTTCGGCTGAGCGGCATGGCCGAATTATAGCGGACCGCGCGGAGATCTCAGATCTTCGCATGCCCGACGTCGGTCAAGGCAACTCGACGTCTCGCCTGCTCTCCCAATGGCGAACGAAAGCTTCCGCCTGGGGAAAGCCGGCCGCGATTCCCCGAAACCGCGTGAGTTCCGCCTGTGCGGGGTACCACTTCTCCGGCTGCTGGGATGCGTGCGCATAACAGGCGGCGCGCCGCAGCGATTCGACGCCCGAGATGTCCACGAACTCGGTAGGAGAGAACATCATGGCGTCTTCGGCGACTTCATAGAAATAGAGGGCCGACCGCCTGCCGCCTTCGAGCCAGGCATCCAGGACCAGCGTCGAGAGCGCGCGGTGGTCGCGGTGTTTGTCGATCGGCCAGTGAGCGAAAACGACGTCGGGCTTTTCGGAGTCGAGCGAGCGGCGGAACTCGTCGTAATGCGGGTTATCGACGATCGAGCGGCCGTCGTACTGCCCAGCGAAGGCGGCGCGCGCCTTTAGGATGCGGCACGCATTCTCGGCTTCGGCGGTGCGCACGGCGCCGCACTGCCGCGGGTCCGCGCCCTTGCAGAATCCCTCGCCCCGATTCAGGTACAGCAGGACGACTTCGTGCCCGGCCTGCGCGTAGCGGGCGATGACGCCGCCGCAGCCGCACTCCGGATCACCCGGGTGGCCGCCGGCGACCACGATCTTCAGGCGGCCCGGAGGACGGCCCGTTGTGGATTGGGAAAAGACGGCCGCCAACGGCACGGCAGCCGTTGCGGATGCCACCAGTGTGCGCCGGGAGATGGACATGCAACGATTCTAAGACAGCGCGCCGGGGAGTGAACGGCCAAGGGTGCCGAACTTGAGCGCCTTCACGCGCCCCACTGCGCCGTCCACGCGCCTGCACCGGGTTCAACGTCGACGCCCTCCGGACCAGCCTGGCTGGCCGCCCCCGTCACTCTCTTCAGCGTCAGCCCGCCGAGCTTCGCCGGCAACTTCACCCCAGCCGGTGCAGGTCCGTTGCCGCGTTCGAAACGCAACCGCCAGCCCACAGCCTCCGGAGTGAGTTCCATGTTGATGCGGCCGAAACGCGTCGGTGTCTGCCGCACACGGAACGGCTGCTTGAGTGCCAACTCCGGCGCGCCGATGCCTTCCAGCAGGCGTAGGTAGCGCCGCGCCATCCTCCAGCGCCAGCATGTGGCGCAGGTACAGCACGCACTCCACACTCGCCCGGTTGTGCGGCATGTCCGCCTCGCCCAGGCGTACAAGCGGATTTCGACCTCTCGCTCGGCGACGGCGACGACGCGGCAAAATGGGCGGTTTCCGGATGAGACGGCGCTCTGGAAAGTGCACGCCGCCGGCAACTGGTCATATCGGAAGCCGCTTTCACAACGGGATTCCCGCTGCTACAAAGAGGGTGAAATGGGGTTATGATGGCGGGCGGCTATTGGTTGCTGGCGTCCACGTCGACTTGAGGAGGAAGCAGATGACACCCGATCAGAACCGCCGCGAATTTCTGGGAGCCGCGGCAGGCGTTGCGGCATTCACGATTGTCCCCCGGGCCGTGCTGGGAGGACCGGGATTCGTCGCCCCAAGCGACAAGATCACCCTGGCTTACGTCGGCGTGGGAACGCAGGGCTTGCGTGAACTGCTGCCGATGCTTGCGGTCCCGGACATCCAGGTTGTTTCGGTTTGCGACCCATGTAGGGACGCGGTCGAATATCGCGACTGGTCCCGCGGCGGCCTTCTCAGTGCAATTCGAAACACACTGGGCAAACCGGACTGGTGGGCTGGCGCCGATAGCGTGATCCCGGGCGGACGAGAGACGGCGAAAGATATCGTGGACACCTACTATGGCACGCAAAGATCCGCGGACAAGTTCAAAGGCTGTTCCGCCTACGCCGACTATCGTGAATTGCTCGACAAAGAGAAAGATCTCAACGCGGTCAAGATCATGACGCCCGATCATCTCCACGGGATCATCTGCATTGCCGCCGCGAAGCACGGCAAACACGTAGTAATGCATAAGCCTATCGCCAATCGTCTAGCCGAGGCCCGCCTCGCCCTCGACACGATCCAAGCCAAAGGCGTTGCCACGCACTTCATGCCGTGGGACTCGAACGGGTCCATGGAGCAGGTGATGGCCTGGATCCGGGATGGGGCCATAGGATCCCTTCGCGAAGTCCATAACTGGACGAACCGCCCCGTGTGGCCGCAATACGCGACTCTTCCGACGGAAGCGCCTCCTGTCCCGAAAGGCTTCGACTGGGATCTCTGGCTCGGCCCGGAGGCGTACCGCCCCTACCATCCGAGCTACACGCACATGGTCTTTCGCGGATGGTATGACTTCGGCGGCGGCAGCATGGCGGACATGGGACACTACAGCCTCTGGACGGTTTTCAATGCCCTGGAACTGAGCGGCCCCGTCAGCGTCGAGCCGATGCTGACTCACAATTGCACGCTTGCCGAGAACGTATCGACAACGGTTAGAAACGATTTCTCTTTCCCCACGGCTAGCGTCGTGCGGTTCAAGTATCCCGCGCGGGGGCAAAGGCTCGCGGTAGATCTGGTCTGGTACGAGGGTGGGATCAGACCTCCGACGCCGGACGAACTGGAAGAAGATCATCGGGACCTGCCGCGCGAAGGCATGATGTTTGTCGGCGACAAAGGCAAGATCCTGGCGGGCTTCCTGGTGGAAAACCCCCACCTGATTCCTGCATCAAAGATGCGCGGGTACAGAATGCCTCCGGCTCCCGAACGGCCCAGTGGAGACCACGTTCAGCCCGGAGTGCTCCAGTGGGTGGAGGCCTGCCGGGGTGGTGCGCCGTCCCCCGGAAGTTTTCTGAACGCATGGCCCGTTTCAGAAGCGGTCAACCTGTACGCCGTGGCGCTGCGAACGGGACGTAAGCTTCAATACGACGCGGAGAGCATGAAGATCGCCAACATGCCCGACGCGAACAAGTATCTGTCTCGCGAGTACCGGAGAGGTTGGGAGCCGGAATCCGCGTGAGCGGAGAGGCGGACGAGGAGACTATGAACGCGACCAGACGAGAGTTTCTTCAACGAAGTGCGCTGGGCCTGACAGCGGCCGCTTGCGCCGGACCGGGCGCACTCCAATTACGCGCCGACCCGCTGGGGTTTCCGATCGGGTGCCAGACGTTTCCGGTGCGAAATGCACTGTCCCAGGATTTCGACGGTACTCTCCGGCAGCTTGCGGGGATGGGCTACCAGACTATCGAGATGTGTTCGCCGCCCGGTTACGCAGGCGCCGGTTACGGGACACTCGTGAATATCAAGGCCGCCGAGATGCGGCGCAGGATTCAGGACGCCGGCCTCGGTTGCGAAAGCTGTCATTACCAGTTCCAGGAATTGAAAGTCCACATGGACGAGCGGATTGCCTTCGCCAAGGAACTCGGGCTGAAACAGATGGTGGTCGCCACGTTTGCGCTGCGCCCCGATGCCACGCTGTCCGACTGGGCGCGAGCGGCCGATGAATTGAATCGTCTAGGGGAACAGACACAAAAGGCGGGCATCCAACTCGGATTTCACAACCACGATTTCGAGTTTCACGAGATCGACGGCGTGCTGATCTATGACAAGCTGATGGAGACGTTCGAGCCCAAGCTGATCAGATTGCAGTTCCAGGTGGCTGTGATCAGGATGGGCTACAAAGCCGCCACGTACCTGCGCAAGTACCCGAACCGCTTCCTCTCCATGCACCTGGCGGACTGGTCGGCGACGGAAGGCAGATTCGTGCCAGTGGGATCGGGCGCCGTGGATTGGAAGGATTTGTTCACCGCCGCCAAAACGGGCGGGATCAGTAACTACTTTGTCGAAATGGAAATGGACGCACTGAAGCCGAGTTACGTGTATCTGCATAGTTTGACAGTGTAATTAGCCCGCATGCGATTCGGTCGGGCAAGGGATTTGCGCTATCGGCGCCGCCGTAATTCCGATAGCGGGCAGCGATAAGGTCGCCGCCGGAACATGCCAAATTGTGTTAAGCGCGTCGCGCAGTTCCACCACTACCGCGGACGCTCCCAAAACCAGCGTGAGAACGCCAAGTACAGTCGCCGTCGTGCCCGTTGCGGGCTTGGAAGCAGACTGAATCAAATCTTGGATTGCTCGCGCCCCTTCCGTTCCGACCAGATCCTGGATCTCCCATATGAGCTGACCTTGAGCCGCCTTTTGGCCAAACGCAAGCGTAGCGACGGCAACAACGACGATGAGGATAGGGGCCAGGGACAGCAACGTGTAAAAGGCCAGGGAGGCGCCGAGGCGCGGTGCGTTGTCGTCGATCCAGGCGTTGCCTGTCTCTTTTAGGAGTGCGCCGATCTCGGCGCGCCGGAGCCTTAAAAACTGTCGGATGCGCTGTATAACCTCTTGAACCGCCGAAGGTTCATTGGTTGACATTCTTGGCGACCTCCGCGGCCCGCGGCCGCACGGCGATCGGAATGGCTCCCCCGCCACTGTCTGGAGATGCGTCGATTCGATCCAAAGGCGAATATTTGCTGCTTCTGGCATCGGCAGTGTAGTAAGGCCATTCGCCGTTTTTCGTTGAGGGCTGGCCGGCGGCGCGACTCCACATTTGCGCGGGAAGGGACGCAAGCAATAGGGTCACCGCTAAAGACGGCAACGCGGAATTGTCCGGCGCTTCTGTTTTGAGGAACATATAGTGTAGTTCTTTCGGCGCTCGCTCAAGATAGCCGCCTGTATACATAATCCGCGAAGCTTGGCAGAAGCCTCCCATGGCGCGCTACTTCTCATTGGCCGGTTTTGGGTGACCGCCGAGGTTCTGCCGACTGCCCATCCACCTTTTAGTATGGGGCACGAACTGCCGGTAGTGTTAGGTTCACCTCGCTGTGGATTGGCGCCATAGCCCGGAGTGTCGCCGCTCACGGCAAGCCCGTACGCGTAGCCGGGAGCGGCGAAGGTCGCAACCTGCACGGGCTTGGCCGGGTTGGTCAGATCCACGATCGGCAGGCTGGCGCCCGCCGCCGCGACATAGGCATAGTGCCCAGCCATGGCGACCTTGAAGGCATAGTTCCGCCTGAACGCGGAGCCAATCTCGGCCGGGTTGGACGGATTCGAGACATCGATCACGCGCAGCCCGTACGGCCCGTCCGCCAGACAAACCGTGGTTCCCGAAACGGCCACGCCTTCCGCGTAGCCGCGCGTTTGCAGGGATCCGATCACGGCCGGACGGGCCGGGTTGGAGACATCCACCACACGCAGCCCGCCGCCGCCGGCCGCCACGTATCCGACCGTCCCGCTCACCGCGACGTTCTGAACGAAGCCGGAGAGCGGCGCGCTGCCGCCAACTTCACGCGGGGCGGTCGGGTCCGAGACATCCAGCACGTTGAGCTGGAGTCCCACGCCCACATAGGCGTACTTCCCTTGTGCGGCGACCGCCTGGGTCGGACCACCGACCTGCCCGTGGCATTGGCCACATTCGGAAAATGCCGACGGTCTCTCCGCCAACGTCGATTCTCTTAGACAGGGTCGCGGTGAACCCGCTGCTGTCGCGAGGACTAACCAGTCTCCACCCCTTCCCGGGCTTCATCTTTTGTCCACGTGGAACTTTCTACAGAAGCTTCTATTGCCATCTCAGCCTTTCCTTCACTCCAATGGATCAAGCGCCGATGTCGGCAGCAACACAGTCATGAAAGAAGAGATCACCGATACCCTCTGGCGTAGTGCCGTACCCAATGCGCGCGGGTTGCCTTGAGCGTGAACACGGGCTCCGTGAGTGGAGTGTTCACGATCTCCAGGGACAAGGTGGCCCGAATTGGAAAACTTCGCGAAAGATCTCAAACGGTATCTCGCGCGCGCAGCATTGCGGAGCGGCTCCGGAAGACGCTACACTGAAATCGACTCCACCGAAATTCCCCGGTCGTCTAATGGTAGGACAGCGGCCTTTGGAGCCGTGAATCGTGGTTCGAATCCATGCCGGGGAGCCACGTCTTTTAGAATCAATCACTTGCAAGCAAGATTTGACATCGTGTAAAAGTACTCTTACAATTTGGTCATGTCTCGCCCGCTGGAATCGCTCATCCTGTTCAAGAGGCATTCCGCAAATTGCGCCGTCAACAAGAGCCGCATACCCAAAAAGAAACGCGAGTTTTTCATGGAGTGCGACTGCCAAATCTGGATACGCGGACGCACGCCGGCCGGCGATATCGTCCCGAGGCAGTCTACCGGGTTTTCCGATCTAAAACGCGCCGAGGCAATGAGGGACGCGTACATTAGGCAAGGGCGAGCCGAGAGCGGCTCCGGACTGCCCGTTACCGAGTGCATCGAGCGGTACCTACGGCTCCGAGAGCAAGACCTTGACGAACGCACCCTAGCCCAACACCGCCTCGCCCTGGAGCGGC
>JBAVIH010000536.1:0-5457 GCA_049686695.1 Bryobacteraceae bacterium
TCCTACTCGAATCATCGGGTGGCCGACACGCACGGCGATAAGTCCGCGAAGCCCGGCCACCCGCAACGCATCCTCATCTTTTTCCATCCGCACCTTTCGGCCGTAGTGTCCCCCAATAAGACAAAAACCGCCGGACTTGTTCCGGCGGTCATTTCCATTTTTCGATTTTGGCCAGTCGCTACAGCAACCGGAAGTTGACTTCAATCTGGGCCGAAACAGTGACAGGTTTACCGTCCTTGTAGCCCGGCTTGAATTTCCACATGCGCACGGCTTCCAGGGCCTTCTCGTCCAGCCCCAACCCCAGGCTGCGAAGCACTCTCGGGTTGACGGCGCGGCCGCTGGCATCCACGTAGATTTCGAGAACCACGGTTCCCTGGTACTTGGCCTTGCGGGCTTCTTCGGAATACTCCGGCTCTTTCTTGTACAGCAGCACCGGCGCAGTGACTCCATTACCCACCTTGTAAACGCCGCCGCCGAAACCGCCATCCGAACCCGGACCATAACCGCCGCCGCTGCCGGGGCCGACACCGCCGCCCTTGCCGGAGCCGATGCCGCCGCCGGAGCCTGGCCCGTTCGAGGCCGGACCCAGCTTCGCCAGCGGATCGCCATACTGGCTCATGTTGACGTTCGGCATCTGCACGTCCGGAGGCGCCAGGATGGTGGGGAGCATCACCAGTTTGGGATCCGTATTGTTGACGACCGCCGACGGCGGAGTGAACTGGCGCCGCGCGATCTTTGGCAAGGCACCCTTGCTGGCCGGCAGCGGGGAACGGTTGCCGCCGCCGCCGCCGCCCTTATTGATCTTCACCTCAGGCGCCGTAGACAGGTCCGGCAAGAAAACCGCCACGCCTTTTTGCATCGTTTTCTGCACGGCTGGAATCGAGAAAATCCAGAAGGCCGCAGCTACCGCCACCGCTTGGAAAGCCGTCGACATAAAGAACGACTTCTTCTGCCGGCCGTACAGCCCCCAGATATCCTTCACCGCCACCGGGTGCGAAGTCAGTTCGAGCGGCGGCAATTTGGGCGGGAATATGGCTTCCTTGACGTTCTGCAGGAAAGTTCTGTACCACGGATCTTCGATTTGGTCGACCAGCAACCGGGCGAGGTGATCGTCTGGGTTGGTGCCGAGAGGACTGGAATGTGACAGATCTGCCATGTCTTATGCCACCATCTCCCCAAAATTGGACCAATACCGCACGCTAGGTTGGACGCCCTTGGTGGCCCCGGCGTTACCAAGACGTGGAAAAACTCCTACCCAGACAACCCAGTCTACAGCTTATCATAGTTGGCCGAAAAGCGCTCCGCAAAATCCATGAACTTGTCTACTGGTACTATTGCGTTGGTGGGCCGTGCTTTAGCTTGCCGGTGTTGTCTTCCCCCGTCGGCCACGAACACACACCTCCGATCGAGTTTGCCGCCGGCGCCGCATTTGTAGTAAACTCGAAGTTTACTCCAGTGGTTCCGACGCACTCCGTGTGTTCCGGCTCCCAAAGCAAGAGGTTGAAATGCAACTGATTATTGAAACCGGCGGGAAGCAGTATGTGGTTTCCCCGGGTGAGGTCGTCCGCGTGGAAAAGCTGCCGGGCGAAGTGGGCGCGGAGGTGAATCTGCCCGTGAAGGCGGCCTTCGAGGACGGCGCCATGGTCTCGGCGCGCAACCTGAAGGCGACCATCGTGGGCAACGGCCGCGGCGACAAGGTGATCGTGTTCAAGTTCAAACGTAAGAAACAGTATAAGAAAACCATCGGCCATCGCCAGGCCTTCACCGAAATCAAGGTCGGCGAAACTCTGGCATAGGTGACGTATGGCGCATAAAAAAGGCTTAGGCAGTTCCAAGAACGGGCGCGACTCCAACGCCCAGCGGCTCGGCATGAAAGTGTTTGGCGGCCAACTGGTTCCCGGTGGTTCCATCATCGTGCGGCAGCGCGGCACCAAGCTCAAACCCGGCCTCAACGTCGGCTGGGGCAAGGACGACACCCTGTTCGCCAAGGTCACCGGCGTGGTCGAGTTTAAGGACCGCGGCCGCCTCGGCAAGTTCGTCCGCATCAACGCCGTCCAATAAGATTTCCTCCCTCGTGCGGGCCGGGCGGCGTTTGGCCGGGCACGCGGGCCGGGCACGCCCGGCCCCTACAGCGTTGCCGCCCCTACGACATGCTATTTCTCGACCAAGCGCGCATCCTGGTGAAAGCCGGCGACGGCGGCAACGGCTGCATGGCCTTCCGGCGGGAGAAATACGTCCCGCGCGGCGGCCCTTCGGGCGGCGACGGTGGCCGCGGCGGCGACGTCTACCTGGTGTCGACCATTCACCAGAACACCCTGCTTCAGTTCAGTTACAATCCCGAGTACCGCGCCGAGCGCGGGCGCCACGGTGAAGGCAGCAACTGCACCGGCGCCGAAGGCCGCTCGCTGGAAGTGCTGGTACCGGTGGGCACCATGGTTTACGGCGAGGCCACCGGCATCCTCCTTTTCGATTTCACCGAGCCCGGCCAGCGGTTCCTGGCCGCGCGCGGCGGCCGCGGCGGACGCGGCAACGCGCGCTTCGCCACCGCCACGCATCAGGCCCCGACCGAGCACGAGCCCGGACGCCCCGGCGAAGAAAAGCGCCTGCGCCTCGAGTTGAAACTGCTGGCCGATGTCGGCCTGGTCGGCTTCCCCAACGCCGGAAAATCTACGCTCATCTCCCGCATCTCCGCCGCCCGCCCCAAGATCGCCGATTACGCCTTCACCACCCTCGAGCCCCATCTCGGCGTGGTCAAGCTCGACGACTTCCGCAGCTTCGTGGTGGCCGACCTTCCCGGCCTCATCGAGGGCGCCCACGCCGGCGCCGGCCTCGGCATCCAGTTCCTGCGCCACATCGAGCGCACCCGCTTGCTCGCGCACCTGGTGGATCTATCGGAATCCACCGGCCGCGAGCCGGAGGAAGATTTCGAGATCATCATGCGCGAACTGGCCAGTTTCAGCGAGGAACTCGCCGAGAAGCCGATGATCGTGGTGGCCGCCAAAATGGATGCCGCCCAGGACCCCGACCGCGTCGCCCGCCTGCGCCAACTGGCTCAAGAGCGCGGCCTGCCCTTTTTCGAAATATCCAGCGTGACCGGACAGGGAATCGAGGCGCTGAAGCATGCCATGGCCGAACGCGTCCTCGCGCCGCAGCCGTTGTAGCGCCATCGGTCTTGCCGCCGGTGTCTGGCAGCCCTAGGATCGGGAAGCTGTCTCACAAGGACCGAACATTTTCTGGCCAACCGGCGTCATATCCTCAAGAGTGGTTCGTCTAAATCTCATGCCAGGTCAACGTTGCGGGCTAGCGGGAGTCTATAACTGGTGAAATCATTGGATGGCGCCGGCTCCGCCCGGCAACGGAGAGTTCCCGCATTGCTTACTGCGCTTGGGGCCGGCTTTGCCCGGCCCGCCAGAATCTGCCTGCTGTTGCTGCTGGCGCTTTTCAATCTGGCTGCCGTGGAACACCATGGACGAGTGATGTTCAACGGCCTGCCGGTGCCTGGGGTCACCGTGATCGCGACCCAGACCGGCAAACGCCTGACCGCGGTGACCGACCAGCAGGGTGCCTACGCGTTCCCGGACCTCACCGAAGGGATCTGGACGATTCGCATCGAAATGCTCTGCTTCGCGCCGATTGAGCGCGAAGTGGCCGTGACGCCCACCGCGCCCAACCCCGAATGGCAGTTGCAGATGCTTCCGCTGGCGGAGATGCATAGCGCCGCCCCGCCGGCAACGGCCAGTGCGGCCCCCAGCCAGCCGCAGCCTGCCGCGGCAGCGCCCCCGCCGGCGCCCGTGCCCTCCATTCGCGGCAAGAAGAACGCGGTTCCCACCGTGGCTCCGCCGCAGAACGGTTTTCAGAAGGCGGACGTGAAGGCATCGGCCGACGCCGATAAGGCGGACAAGGAATCCGACAGCCAGGCCGTGGCCGAGGCCAGCAAGGAGTCGAACGACGGCTTCCTAATCAATGGCAGCGTCAACAACGCCGCCAATTCCGCCTTCAGCCAGTCGGGCGCATTCGGCAACTTTCGGCCCGGCGGGCGCGGGCTCTACACCGGCGGCCTCGGCTTCACGATGGACAATTCGAACCTGGATGCCAGCCCGTTTTCGATCACCGGCCAGGACTCGCCCAAGCTCTCCTATAACCGCATCACCGGCCTGGCCACCTTCGGCGGTCCGCTCAAGATCCCCGGCATGCACAACAATTGGCCCAATTTCTTCGTCGCCTATCAATGGATGCGCAATCACAATGACTCCGTGCAAACCGGTCTGATGCCCACCGCCGCCGAACGCACCGGCGATCTGTCGGGTGAGCCGCTCCAAATCGCCGGTTTTCCGGACAACAGGATCCCGCAATCCCTCATCAGCTCGCAGGCGCAAGACCTGTTGAACCTTTACCCGAAGCCCAATTTCACCGGGTCGGCCGGCTACAATTACCAGGTTCCCACCCAGAGCGCGGTCCATCAGGACAGCATGCAATCGCGCCTCAACAAGATGTTCAATCGCAAGAACATGGTCAACGGCGGCTTCAACTTTCAGGACACCCACTCCGACACGCCCAACCTGTTCGACCTGGTGGATCGCTCGCGTACGCTCGGTTTGAACGCCAACGTCAACTGGCGCCACTTCTTCTCGCAGCGGTTGACCTCGAGTTTCGGCTACTCGTACAGCCACTACACGTCGCGCGTCACTCCGTATTTCGCCGACAGCGTGGATGTTTCGGGAGACTTCGGCATCACCGGCAACGACCGGAGCCCGATCGATTGGGGACCGCCCAACCTCCAGTTTTCCTCCGGCATCAGCGGGCTGTCCGACGCCCAGGCGGCTAACAATCGTTTCCAGACCAGCGCCCTGTCGGCCAATTTGTTCTGGCTGCACGGCGCGCACAACATCACCTTTGGCGGCGATTTTCGCCGGCAGCAGTTCAACTATCTTGCGCAGCAGAATGCCCGCGGCAGCTTCACCTTCACCGGCGCCGCGACCGAACTCGCCGTCAACGGTTCGCCGGTTCCCGGCTCCGGCAGCGACCTGGCGGATTTCCTGCTGGGCGTGCCGGACGCCGCCTCGATCGCGTTCGGCAACGCCGACAAGTACTTTCGGGATTCTGTTTCCGACGCCTTCGTGGCCGACGATTGGCGCGTCAGCCCGGGACTGAGCCTCAACCTGGGCCTGCGCTGGGAGTACGGCGCCCCCGTCACCGAAGAGTACGGACGGATGGTGAATCTGGACGTCGGTCCGGATTTTTCCGCCGTGGCGCCGGTGCTGGCTTCGGATCCGGTCGGCTCTCTCACCGGCCAGCATTATCCCGATACCCTGTTGCGCCCCGACCGGCACGCCTTTCAGCCGCGCGTCGCCGTCGCGTGGCACCCGCTGCTCGGCTCCTCGATGGTGGTGCGGGCAGGCTACGGAATCTACTACAACACTTCGTTCTACCAGCCGCTGGCCTTGCAACTGGGGCAGC
>JBAVIH010000537.1:0-2965 GCA_049686695.1 Bryobacteraceae bacterium
ATGGGGTCTCCGGCGAACTCGGTGGCCTTCACATCCTCCGGCGTGAGCGCGGCCAGCCGCGCCTTTTGCTCCGGCGTGGCGGGAGCGTCGATCCGTTCGTAGACCGGCGCGCCGAATCGTTCGGTGAGCGCGCGGTAGATCTCGCCGGGGTCGCGGCCCGTCCGCGCCGTCATTTCCGCCGCCAGCAAGCCTAGGATGAGCCCGTCCTTGTCGGTGCTCCACGGCGTGCCGTCGCGCCGCAGGAACGATGCGCCGGCGCTCTCCTCACCGCCAAACCCCAGCGAGCCATCGAGCAGCCCGTCCACGAACCACTTGAAACCGACCGGCACTTCGACCAGCGGGCGGCCCAGGTCACCGGCCACGCGGTCGATCATGCTCGAGGAAACCATCGTTTTGCCCACCCCGGCGCTCTTCTTCCATCCCGGGCGATTGGCGAATAGGTAGGAGATGGCCGCGGCCAGGTAATGATTCGGATTCAGCAGCCCCGCGCTGCGCGTCACAATGCCATGACGGTCGTGATCGGTGTCGCAGGCGAACGCCACGTCGAACTTGTCCTTGAGCGCGATCAAGCTGGCCATGGCGTAAGGCGACGAGCAATCCATGCGGATGGCGCCGTCCCAATCGAGCGTCATGAAGCGGAAGGTCGAGTCCGCCCAGTCGTGCCGGATGGTCATGTGCAGGCCGTAACGCTCGGCGATGCGGCCCCAGTAGGCGATGCCCGCGCCGCCCAGCGGATCGGCGCACAGCGAGAGGCCGCCGGAACGGACGCGGTCGAGATCCAGCACGGAGCCCAGGTCGTTGACGTAGTTCGAAACATAATCGAAGCGGTGTGTTGTATCGGCGGCGATGGCGCGGGCGTAGGGAATGCGCCGCACCGGCCGCAAGCCGTCGGCGAGGATGGCGTTGGCGCGATTCTGGATCTTGCCGGTAACGCCGGTGTCGGCTGGCCCTCCGTTGGGCGGATTGTATTTGAAACCGCCGTCGGCGGGCGGATTGTGCGAGGGCGTGATGACGACGCCGTCGGCGAATCCGGACGCGCGGCCGGCGTTGTGGGTGAGGATGGCGTGGGAGAGCGCGGGCGTGGGCGTGTAGCCAAGATCGGAATCGATCGTCGCCTCCACGCCGTTCGCGGCGAGCACCTCCAGCGCGGTGGCAGCCGCCGGTTCGGAGAGAGCGTGCGTGTCCTTGGCCACGAAGAGCGGTCCCTCGGCGCCGAATTCGCGGCGCAGGTCGCAGATCGCCTGTGTGATCGCCAGGATGTGGTCCTCGTTGAAAGAGCACTTGCGCGACGACCCTCGATGTCCCGACGTGCCGAAGCTGACTTTCTGCGCCGCCACGGAAATATCGGGTTTGGCCGTGTAGTAGGCCGTGACCAGGCGCGGCAGGTTTTCCAGCTCGTTTTCCTGCGGAGGTTGACCAGCGTGCGGATGAATCGCCATGGACCCTAACTTAACCGTTTTGGCGGAGCCCGCGCAATGGCGGGGCGGACCTCCGGGTCCGCGGCCGGCGCCCCCGTCGGCATCGTGTCGGGACCTATGAGCGCGTTGCTCCGTTTTGCACAATCATGCTAGGGTGAGGTGTAAAGAATCCTGGAAGAACTTCCTAGTTAGGAGAATTGATATGCCATTAGTGTCGTTGCGGCAGGTCCTCGATGAGGCCGCCAAAGGTGGGTACGGAGTTGGCGCGTTCAACGTCAACAATATGGAGCAGATTCAGGCGATCATGGAGGCGGCCCGCGAGACCAAGTCGCCAGTCATCATTCAGGCCAGCCGGGGCGCGCGCTCCTACTCGCAGGACCGGTTTCTGTATCACCTGATGCTGGCCGCCACCGAGTTGTATCCGGAGATTCCGACCGTGCTGCATCTGGACCATGGCAACAGTCCGGAAACGTGCCAGAGCGCCATCGACATGGGCTTCACCAGCGTGATGATGGATGGATCGCTGATGCCGGACGGCAAGACGCCCTCGAGCTTCGAGTACAACGTGGAAGCCACGCGCAAGGTGGTGGCGGCGGCGCATGCCAAAGGCGTGACGGTGGAAGGCGAAATCGGCTGCCTGGGCGGCATCGAAGACGGGCACGGCTCGGGCGGGAGCGGCCTGGAGCACCTGACCGATCCGGATCAGGCGGTGGAATTCGTCAAGGCCACCGGTTTGGACGCGCTGGCTATCGCCATCGGCACCAGCCACGGCGCTTACAAATTCTCCAGCAAGCCGACCGGCGAAACGCTCAAAATGGAGCGGCTGATCGAAATTCACCGGCGGTTGCCCGGCGTCCACCTGGTAATGCACGGATCTTCCAGCGTGCCGCAGGATCTGCAGGACATCATCAACAAATACGGCGGCAAGCTGAAGCCGACCTGGGGCGTGCCGGTGGAAGAGATCCAGCTCGGCATCAAGAACGGCGTGCGCAAGATCAACGTGGACACCGACAGCCGGCTGGCCATCACCGGCGCGATCCGCAAAGTGTTCTTCGAGAAGCCCGAGGAATTCGATCCGCGCAGCTACCTGAAGCCGGCGCGCGAAGCCATGAAGAAAGTGGTGGCGCTGCGCATGACCCAGTTTGGCCAGGCCGGCCACGCCAACGATTACCAGCCCATCAGCCTGGAAGCCATGGCAGCCAGATACGCCGCGCAACCGGTAGCAGTGTAAGCGAACTCCGGGCCGGACGCATCCGGTCCCCTGAAGTTCGTTTACTAATAAAGCCACAAGACACCGGCGGCCGAGACCGCCGGCGCTACGGAAAGAAACTGCGGTTCCTCGTAACGCCGGCATTCCTTGCCGCCGGTTCGTTTAGCCGGGCAAGCGCCATCGTCAAAAACAGAATCGTGTCAGCCTGCCGTGTCAAGGCAAAGTAGAAATGTCCTATTCCCAGCAAAGTAGAAATGTCCTGTTTTGAGGGGCCGGTCAGAGGGTTGGGGTTAGAGTGGGTTCGATGTTCCGGGGGAGTCGCGCTCCCTGGGGCAGA
>JBAVIH010000538.1:0-43343 GCA_049686695.1 Bryobacteraceae bacterium
CGGCAAGACCCTGCGTTTCCCTGTAACGCCGGCGGTCTTTGCCGCCGGTTCGTTGCAACCAGCGGTCATGCACCAGACGCTACCGTATTTTTTCGTCTTTTTCGATTTTGCCGTCGCGGATGTGGATGATGCGCCAGGCGTGCTGCGCGATATCGTGCTCGTGGGTGACCAGGATGATGGTGTTGCCTTGTTCGTGGAGGCGCTCGAAGAGGGCCATGATCTCGTTGCCTGTAGCGGTGTCGAGGTTGCCGGTAGGTTCGTCGGCCAGCAGGATGGATGGGTTGTTGACCAGGGCGCGGGCGACGGCCACCCTCTGGCGCTGGCCGCCGGAGAGCTCATTGGGCTTGTGCAGCATGCGCTGCTCCAGGTCCACTTGCCGCATCGCCTGCTTGGCCCGCTCGATGCGCTCGCTCGAGGACATTCCGGCGTAGATGAGCGGCAGTTCGACGTTATGCAGCGCGGTGGCGCGCGGCAGCAGGTTGAACGTCTGGAAAACGAAGCCGATTTCCTTGTTGCGGATGCGGGCCAGCTCATCGTCCGTCATATCGCTCACCAGATGGCCATTGATGAAGTACTGCCCCTTGGTGGGCGTGTCGAGACAACCGATCAGGTTCATCAGCGTGGATTTGCCGGAGCCGGAAGGCCCCATGATGGCGACGTACTCGCCGCGCTTGATCTCGATGTCCACGCCCGATACGGCGTGGATCTCCTGATCGCCCATCACGTAGGTCTTCCAGAGATCGTAAGTGCGGATGACCACGCCATCCCGCTTGAGCTGCTCGGCGCGCTCGAGTAATGAGTTGTCGACGACGGTTGACATAAGGGATCCCGAATCCTAACTGGTCGTCGCGGCGGCTACCGGCGCCTTGTTATCGACCTTAACCATGGCCCCGTTCTTGATGGTGCGGATTACCTGGTAGGAGCCGGTGACGATCTGGTCGCCCGGCTTCAATCCTTCGAGGACCTCGATGTCGGTGGCGCCGGTGATGCCGGTTTCGACTTTGCGGAACTCGGCCTTGCCGGCGGTCACCACGAAGACGCCCTGGATTTCTTCCTTGCGCGCTTTTTCGGCGGCGGGGTCCGGCTTGGCAGCGGCTTGCGCGGTGGCAGTGGAGCCGGGCTTGGGCTGCTCCAGGTCGCCGCGCTGCCGGATGGTGAGCGCCTGAATCGGAATGGTCACCGCGTTGGAGCGCGTCGCGGTGGTCACCTTGGCCGTGCAGGAAAGGCCCGGCCGAACCTCGGCTGGCGGATTATCCATCGCGATCACCACCTTGAAGTCCTTGGCCTCCTGGCTGGAGATAGCGCTTTGCGAAGCGGCCAGGCCGGTGGAGCGCAGAATGGCGGTATCGCCGATCTCGGTCACGTGCCCTTTGAAAACCTTGTTGGGAATGGCGTCGATAGTAATATCGGCCGTCTGACCCAGATGCACGCTCACGATGTCGGTCTCGTCCACCTTGACCTCGGCCGTGATCACGGACATATCGGCGATGGTCATGATCACGCTGCCCTCGGTATTCTGGATGCCGGGCACCACGGATTCGCCGACGCGCACGGGCAGGTTGGTGACCACGCCATCGAGCGGCGCAGTGGTGTCGTACTTGCGCAGGACGTCGGCGGCGCGGGCGAGCCCGGCTCGCGCCTGGGCGATGTGCCGCTGGGTGGAAGCAAGTTGCGCCGCGTTCTGCTCGCGCGTCGCCCTGGCCTGCACGATGCGGGTCTCCGATTGCGAGATTTGCGCCTTCTGGGCTTCGTAGGTGAATTTCTTGAGCTCGAAATCCTGGCGCGCGAGCAGTTTTTCGTTGAACAGCTCCTGGGCGCGATCGTAATCGGCCTTCATGCGATCCATGTCGGCTTTGTCGTGCTCCAGCCCGGCCTCCATGGTGCGGATGTTTTCGTCGGCCACTTTGAGGCCGGCTTCCGAAGCCGTCGTGTCGGCCTCCGAAGAGCTGACGTTGGCCTCCTGGGCCGCCACGTCGGCCGTGGGCTGGGTGTTTTCCACGCGCGCCAGCAGTTGGCCCTTGCGGACGTGGTCGCCTTCCTTGACCAGGATTTCCGTGATGTTGCCCATCGCGTTGGCGCCGATATTGATGTAGTTTTTGGGCTTGATCTCGCCCGAGGAAGTGACGATCGCCGCCAGGTCGCCACGCGTCACCTGTCCGGTCTGCACCGTCACTACGCCGCGCTTGCTATACACCGTGCTCGCGTAAACTCCGACGACGGCCACCAGCAGGGCCGCCAATGTGATGATTACCTTCCACTTAGTTTTCACGACAATGTCCTATCACCGCTTTAGACGCAAATTTGCAGGTGGGAGTTCACCCTTATTTTACAACGTTGGCCCGCAGGCTCCACGGCGGAAGCGTATGGAGCCATCCGGAAGACGCCGGAAAGGGGAAAAGATTAGCGGAATGGGGCTCCGCGTGCCCTGAACTTGGCGCCGGGCCGGGCATGCCCGGCCCCTACGCGAAGAAATTGCCCATTTTGCGGAACTTGGCGTAGCGGTGCTCGACCAGTTGCTCCCCGCTGAGACCGGCCAGGTCGAGCAGGCCCTGGCGGAGAGCCTGGCGCAGGTTTTCGGCGGCGGCCTCGTGGTTTTCCTGGGCGCCGCCCTCGGGCTCGGGAACGATGGTGTCGATGAGGCCGAGTTGATCCAGATCCTCCGCGGTGAGGCGCAGCGCCGCGGCGGCACGCTCGGCCTTGCCCGAATCGCGATAGATGATGGATGCGCAACTCTCCGGGGAAATCACGCTATAGACGGCGTTTTCGAGCATCAGGACCGTGTTTCCGACGCCGAGGGCGAGCGCGCCTCCCGATCCGCCTTCGCCAATGCACACCACGATCACCGGGATGGCCAACCGCGCCATCTCGCGCAGGTTGCGGGCAATCGCTTCGGCCTGGCCGCGCTCTTCGGCGTCGATGCCGGGGTAGGCGCCAGTGGTATCCAGAAAAGTGATCACCGGGCGGCCGAACTTGGCTGCCAGTTGCATGATCCGCAGGGCTTTGCGGTAGCCCTCCGGCTTGGGCATACCGAAGTTGCGTTGCAGCCGCTCCTTGGTGTTGCGGCCTTTTTCCTCCGCCACGATGACGATGGGCCGGCCCTCGAAACGCGCCAGACCGGCGATGATGGCGGGGTCGTCGGCAAACGATCGGTCGCCGTGCAGTTCCTGGAAATCGGTGAACAGGCGTCCGATGTAATCGAGCGAGTGTGGCCGCTTGGGATGGCGGGCCAGTTGCACGCGCTTCCACGCGGGATTCGGTTCGGGCGGCGGCGCGTCGGGCGTGATGTCGGAGTCCACTCTTACCATATCTTACCAGTGGACCCAAGCCGCCGCTGGGAGCGGCGGGGATTTGCTATGATCGCATTGCCACCGCCGATAGGCGGGGCCGTGCAATCCGAGTAAAGGAAATGGGGGCTGTCCATGTCAAAACATAAAGAAGCCGATCTGATCCTGAAGCTGTACGATTTGCGCCGCGAAGCGACCATGCGCAAGGCCCGCGACTGGTATTTTGTCAACTTCAATCCCGAATCGATCGAGGACGTCACCAAGGTGATGTTCACCGAGCATGGCGCCTATGCGCGGATGGTGTGGAGCTACTGGGATATGGCCGCCGCGCTGGTCAACCACGGCGCCATCAGTCTCGATCTGTTCACCGACACCAATGGCGAGTACATCGGCGTCTTCACCAAAATAGAGCCCTTCCTGGCCGAAATGCGGGCCAACTTCGGGCCGAAATACCTGATCAACCTGGAACGGCTGATCGACGCCTCCCCCAACGGCCGGCAGCAGGTGGCTGCCATGCGAGAGCGTGTGAAAGCCATGCGTGCTCGGATGGCCGCACAGGCCGCCGCCAACTGACGTAGCGCCGGCGGTCTATGCCGCCGGTGTTTCCGGCGAGTGGAGGGCAGTCAATAGACACCGGCGGCATCGGCCGCCGGCGCTACCGGGCATGCCCGGCCCCTACCGCGATGAGACGTCTTTCGGCGTCGCCAGGTAGCCGACGATCTGGTCTTTGGTGACTTGGTTGATCACCAGTTCGTAGGGAGTGCGGCCGCCCTTGGAGGTCAAGAACTGCACCGGCTCGTTGACGTTCTTGTCCTTCTTGTCGTATCTCTTGTCGTCCACCATCACGGAGACGCTGTATTTGTAGTGCTTGGGATCGGCGTTCTCCAGCTTGAGAGTGATGTCTCCGAAGCGCACCGGCTGTTTGGTCTTGCCCAGCTTGATGTCGAAATAGTTGCGCTCGCCCCTCAGCCTGAGCGCCTGCAACTCGTGGCCGTTGGTGGCGATCAGCCCGCTTTGAACGCCCAGGTCGCCGGTGACGGACTTGAGATCGGCGATGGTTTTTTCAAGCTGGCTCTGCGTCATGGCGGCCTGCGACTTCACGGTGCCCACGTCGGTGGAGACGTCGGCGATCTTGGCATTGGCCGCCGTCACCGACTGGTTGACTTCGCTGATCTGGCCCGACATCTGCTGCTGCATCTTGGCTTCTTCCGCTTGAAGCTGCTTGGCCAACTGGTCGGCGTGAGCTTCCGCCTCCACCTTTGCCTCGGCGGACATGCTACGCTCTTGCGATCTTGCGGTCGCCAGTTCCGCCTTCAACGCTTCGATGTGCCGCATCTGGGCTGCCATGTTGACCGAGGAGGCATCGCGCATGCCCGCTATCGTCGCCGTCAGCTTTTCTATCTTCTGGGCAGTGTCGGTCTGGAGCTGGTCCAACTTCACGTAAAGGTAAATGTTGACTGCCACCAGGGCGATCAGGCCGCCGGCGAGCAGGG
This sequence comes from Bryobacteraceae bacterium, assembly GCA_049686695.1. Classification (GTDB taxonomy): domain Bacteria; phylum Acidobacteriota; class Terriglobia; order Bryobacterales; family Bryobacteraceae; genus Bog-375. The sequence continues at coordinate 4,778 of JBAVIH010000538.1, forward strand.
GAATTGCCAAACCCGATCGCTGAGGCGGGGGCGGCGCGTACATTGAGGTTAGGCTCACGTCTGGAACTCCTTGATCCTTTAGTATAGATGGGATTGAATTGGATACGGTTTCATTCCGGTAATTCACTCCAACAGGCTGCGGGACACGATTCTCAGCGGTTGTCTACGGTACTTTGGTCGGGGACGGGGAGCGGCGCCGGGAGCGGTTCCGGTCTGGCTTCGGCGGTTTCGTGTTTGGGGCCCAGGCCCAGCGCGATCAGCGAAAGCGAATCGATCTTGCCGGTGGCTTGCAGCTTCTGGTCGTTCTGAAAACGCTTGAGCGAATCGCTGCAATCCTGATCCCACACTCCGCTGGCGGCTTCCGGTTTGAGGTAACCCTTGGACGCCAGGGCCAACTGAATCTCCTTGTATCGCTCGGGCGCAGGAACCAGTTGCCGCGTCCGCCGGGGCTTTGCCGGCGTCCGCCTGCCGCGCCTGGCGGAAGCGGATCCGGAAGCCGCCGCCTTGGCGTGGGTTCCCGATGCCGCGCCGGCTTTGGCGGCCGTGCCCGTGCTTGCCGCGGGCTTATGCGCCGCGTTTGTCGTCGCCGGGCGCTGGCTGGAAGCGGATCGGGCCGCGACCGTCTTGGCTGCGGGTTTGGCGGTCGGTTTCGCCGCCGCCGGTGCGGGCTTGGCCGCAACCGGCGCTGTCGGTTTCTTGGCTTGTGTTTGCGCCCGCGCAGCGGTGGCGCACACGATTATGGCCGCGAAAGCACACGCAACCCTTCTCATATCCGGTGCTTTGATTCTAGCAGGGAACCGCGGTCCCCTGGGCTGGCCCTCGGCGACCGGGTGTGCGATATGAAAGTGGGCGGGCCTTGGATTCCAAACGTATCTGCCCGTATCCGAGCGTACAGATACGTCAGGCTCCGGTGTCAGCCCGGAGGGCGCAAGAGAATAGCCCACGGCGCGAGCCGTGGGTATATGAGGTCTTTCCTCCCAGCCCCGGAACGGGGCGAAAGATCGCTCGCCGGGAACCTCTCACGCCCCGTGCCGGGGCTACGCTCATGTCCCTTGTTTTCCCACGGCTGTGCGCCGAGGGCTACGTTTCTTTCGCTCCTCTGGAACTGGATTCGCGGCCACCTCTGCAGCACCTCGGGGACCGCGCGAACCTGCCCTACTGCTTGGCCGGCAGGAATCCGGCGAGAAACATGTAGTCCCATTTGTTCGAATTCGGCTTCTGGCGGCGCAAGATGCGGAACTGCACCGCGTCGCCGGGCTTCAGGGTGGCTTGCACCCTCTTCACGTCATCGAGGTTGAGGACGGGACGCCCGGCGATGGCGATGATCACATCGCCCTTCTGCAGCCGGATGTCGTCGGCAAAGGAACTGGGCTCCACCTCAACCACCTGCACACCGCCCTTTTCCTGGATCCCCATCGTCTCGAGCTGCCGCTCGGTCATGTTCATGATGTCCATGCCGAAGCTGACGGTAGTGCCTTCCTGCTTGTCGGGCGAGGCTTCGTTGCCAGCGCCGAACCGTTCGGGGAAGATCTGCGCCAGGTCGGCCACCTCTACCTTAAGGTTCTGCCGCTTGCCTTCCCGCACCACGGTAACGTCGAGCGAATTGCCGACCGGCGTGGCGGTCACCATCCCCACCAGTTGATCGCCGTCGTGAACCGGTTTTCCGTTGATGGCAACCACCACGTCGCCAGCCTTGATGCCAGCCTTGTCCGACGGCCCGCCCGGCTCCACCCTCTGCACGAATACTCCCTCGCTGACGCCGCTAGCCTTCAGTTCCGCCGCCGTTTGCGGATCGTCCGCCGGGCCGAAGTTGATGCCGATGCCGCCGCGGATCACCTTGCCGTCCCTAATGATGGCGTTATACACCATCACCGCCGTGTTGATGGGCAGCGCGAAGCCGATGCCTTCATACCCGCCCGAGCGCGAGGCGATAGCGGTGTTGATGCCGACCACCTCGCCGCGCAGGTTCAACAACGGGCCGCCGCTGTTGCCCGGGTTGATGGCCGCGTCGGTCTGCAAAAAATGCTGGAACTGCATGCTCGAATCCACCTGGCGGTCCTTGGCGCTGATGATGCCGGCGGTGACCGTCTCCTGATAACTGAACGGCGAGCCGATCGCCACCGCCCAGTCGCCCACCTGCACCGCGTCGGAGTTGCCGATCCGCGCCGGTTCCAGGCCGCTCTTGCCGGTCACCTTGATCACCGCCAGGTCGGTCGGCCCGTCCACGCCCACCAGCTTGGCATCGTATTCGGCCACGTCGCCGTGAAACTTCACCTGGATGCGGTCGGCCTTGTCCACCACGTGGTTGTTGGTCAGGATGTAGCCGGCCCGGTCCACTACCACGCCCGAGCCCAACGCCTCCTTGCCCCGCGGCGACATGTTCGGGCCTTCCCCGAAGGGGTTGCCGAAAAAGCGGTACAGGAATTCGTCCATCCCGCCGTTGCCTTCGCCCTGGTCCCCTTCGTCCGGCTGCATCTGGCGCCGCCGCCGGCTGGGGTTTTGCGTCACCTTCGGCAGATAAGTGGTCGAAATGTTGACCACCGACGGTTCCACCTGCTTGGCGATCTGGGTGAACTGGGAAGGCAACTCAACCGCGTTCGGAATTGTCAGCGGCGTCGCGTCCGGCGCGAAGTTGCCCTGGTTGGACCGGGCGGCCTTCACTCCCGTGCTGATCAGCGTGCCGATCACCACGCCGATTGCCAGCGTGAACACAATCAGGGTGAACGAAAGAAGCTTCTCGGTGCGTAACCTGTCGAAGAATTTCATGGGTTATCCTACTCCTGCGCTCCAGGCCAGCCGGCGCGCATAACGCACCGGTCTGGCGGCGAATCTAATCAAGATGGATGTGGCCGCGGAGCCCATGGTTTCACCTCCACCAGAACCACTCCTCCCAGGATCAGGCCCGCGCCCGCCGCGGCTCGTCCGGAAAGGCCTTCCCCGGCCAGGAAGTACGAAGTCAGCCAGGCCGCAACCGGCTCGAGCATGTAAATCAGTGCCGTACGGGTAGAAGTAGTATACCGCTGAGCCCACGCCTGGAGGGTAAACGCCAGTGCCGTGGCCAACAATCCTGTCACCAGTATCGCGCAGACCACGGACGGGCGCCACTGGACGCGCGGCTTCTCCAACCACCACAGCAGCGCCCAAGCCCATGCGGCCGAAGTCGCGACCTGCGTCACCGAGAGCAGTTCGAAGCTCACGGACCCCGAGTAGTGACCCAGCGCGACGATGTGTGCCGCGAAGCCGAAAGCGCACAGCAGCGTCAGCAGGTCGCCCTGGCTGATGGCGCCGAGGCTGCCTTGGAGCGTCATCAAGCCCATCCCCGCGGTAGCTACCAGCAAGCCGGCGACCTCGGACACTTGCGGCCGGATCTTGTAGACCACCGCCGCCAGGATCGGCACCAGGACCGCGTTCAGCCCGGTAATAAACGCCGATTTGGGCGCGCTGGTGAGCCGCAGGCCGAGCGTCTGGGTGACGAAGCCGGCAAACAGCAGGCTGCCGATCGTCACCCCGGCGCCCACCGATTTCCAGTCGCGCGGGCCTTTGCCCGTCCCCCGGAACATCGCCAGCAGCGCCACGGTGGCCAGGGAGAACCGCAGCGCCAGAAAATACAATGGGGAGATGTCCGCCAGCGCCGATTTCACGAGCACGAAGGTGGCGCCCCAAATCAGCGCATTCCAAACCAGCAGGGCTTCCGCCGCGCGTTCCCGGCTCACCGGCCATGGCTCCCGGGCTCGGGCAGTTGGGGCCCGAGCAACAGCAGCAGCAGCAGGAAGATGCGCTTGAGACCGAGGTCGCGCGCTTCCGGCCGGAACCATTCCTGCGATGTGTGCGCGCCGCCGCCCACCCCACCCGCGCCGATGGCGATGGCGGGGGTGCCCAGCGAGAGGGGAATATTGGCGTCGGTGGAGGCGCAATCCAGGCGCGACCGGATGCCGAGGTGGGCGTCCACCGCGCGGATATATTTGAGGATGGGGGCGTCGTCGGCCAGCACGCCGGCCGGCCGCGAGCCAATCTCCTTGAGACGCGAGGTAACCGGGCCGCCGGTGGCGCGCTGGTTCTCGGTCTCCCGTGCGCGCTCCACCGCCTGCTCCAGCGCGCCAACCAGGTCGTCCATCTTCCGGTTGCTTTCCGAGCGGATATCGATCTTGGCGCGCGCCGCCTGCGCGATCGCGTTCACGCCCGCGCCGCCTTCGATCATTCCCACGTTGATCGCCGACTTGGGCGAGCCTTCGAGCTCGGTTTCCGCGAAGAGCGACACCGCGCGGCACAGCGCATGCACCGGATTGCCGACGCCGAAGTCGCTCCAGCTATGGCCGCCCGGACCGTTGAACACGGCCTCGAAGCGCCGGCTGCCGAGCGCCCGGCTGGTGATGTGATCGGTGTTGGCGCCGTCCGCCACCACGAACGCCGCAATGCGCCTGGCCAGCCCCGATTGCTTGCATAGATAGCGCATGCCGAGCAGATTGCCTTCGCCTTCCTCGCCCACGTTGGCCACCAGTAGCGGGCTGAGGGCGAATTCGGGCAGGCCGGTGCCCATTTTCCAGGCGCGGGCGAAGCCGAGCAGCGCTGCCAGCCCGGCGCCGTTGTCGCACACGCCGGGTCCGCGGAAACGCCCGTCGGCGTCACTCGCGATATCGTCCTTCGACCGCGCCGGGATCACTGTGTCCAGGTGCGCCGTCAGCGCCACGTACGGCCCATCGCCGGCGGCCGCGATCACGTTGCCCACGCGGTCGATCGAGGCTTCCCAGCCGAGCGCCCGGAATTGCTCCAGAAACCACGCCGCCCGCTCGGCCTCCTGAAACGTCGGCGCCGGCACGCGGCATAGCTCCAGGTGCTTTTCGTTGATCCACTGCTTCTCGCGCGTGAACCATTGCAGGCACTCCTTCACCCCGCGATGATCGGTCAATTGGTTGAGGTTCACCCCGTCCGCCGCGCCCGAAGCCATCTGTTCGAGTGTAGCAGCCGATGAGCTGAGACTGCCGCAAAACGGAGACTGGCACGAATTTCGCTGCCTTTGCGAAGCTTCGTGCCTGTACCCCCATTCCGATGAGCCCGCACACCGTGGTAATGGGGCGCACCTGAGCAAATTGGAGCCCGGCCCGCTCCCTACATCCAGAAATCCCTTGGATACAGCCGGAACACGCGGGCGTTGGGCGCATCCGCTTTCTTCAGGTACTCCTCCCAGGCCGCCAATTGCGGCTCGGGACCGATGACGAAGTAAACGCCGCCTTCCACGTCCTTGGCCTTCACGTTCATGCCCGGCAACACTTTGCCGTACACCGCGTTCATGCGGCGGAACAGCTCGGCGCCGAGTTGCGGGTCCTTGCGCAGATCCAGAATGGCCCGGTGGAAACTCGAGATCACGGCGGGGGTGAGTCCGTCGGCCAGGTCGCTGGCGATGGATGCGCCGCGCTCTTCGTAGGGCGAGGCGGAACGGGTGCCATCGAAGGCGCCCGCGATGGCGTAATCCGTCAGGGCGGCGTCGGGCCGCACCTTGTTCAGCTCGCCGATGACGAACTTCAGGGTCTGGGGCAGCTCGGGCGTGCGCTCGGCGTAATAGTTGAGCCGGCCTTCCGGCAGCCTCACGCGTATGCCGTTGCTGTAGGCCAAACCCGCCGCCCAGGTCTTCATGAAGATGCCGTGGGCGCCGTGGCCCGCGTAGAGATTCGATGCCAGGTACTCCAACAGCTTGTCGCGGCTGGTATCGCGGTAGCCGGTTCCGGGCGCGGAGTTGAGGAAGACGCCGCCCTGCGAATTGGCGTTCAGCAGCCCCACGAACACGGGTTTGACGGCTTCCGGCTCGCGGTCGCGCAGCCGTTGGTCGACGCGCCGCGTGGCGGCGTAAACAGCCTTTTTCGCGGGCGCACCATCGAGCGACGCGGCCAGGTCCAGAATGCCGGGCTCGATCGCCTGCTGCGATTCCGCCGAGCCAATCGCGAACATGCGCGCGCCCCCGGTAATCAAAAGCGCGCGCCGCACGCGATCGAGCGCGGCCAGCGCGTTGACCGGCCCGAGCCGGAGGCCGGCCGCCATCTCGCCGCACAGGGCAGTCCAGTCCGCCGCCAGGCTCGAATCGGGGATGTCGGCAAGAGTTGTGTCCAGGTCGTGGGCCGCATCCACGGCCAGCGCGCGCTCCGCCGCCGGCAGTTTCTCCATCCCGGCGTACTTGCCATCGCGGATGGCGGCCAGCAGCGCCTTCCTTGCGGCGCGATCTCCGCCCGCTTTCCCGAGGTCCGCGAGGAAGACGGCGAACGCGTCCGAGCCGCCGTCCTTCAACATCCACCGCAGCCGGAACAGGCTGTGGGTCCGCGTCATAAACGACGAAGTCGCAAGAAGCAGCGGGTTATCCTGGCGGCGGTAGGCCAGCGCGGGGTCGTTCACCCAGCTCTCTTCGCTCCGTTGGGTGGTGGCGCGGAGGCTGCCGAGGGTCTGGTCCACCAGGTCCCGCAAGCGCGGCAGGTTTTCCACGCGCCAATCGGGATGGAAGAGCGCCAGCTTGATCCACTCGATGGCCCGCCGGGATTCCGCGACGTTGTTGCCGGCGCCGCGGACCACCAGTTCGTAGCGGTCGGTGGCGGGGTTGAGGCTGAAGGCGGCCTGCAAACTGAGGACCTCGTTCCGCAGCCGCTGCGTCATTTCCTCATAGGAGACCGGCTTGCCGTTTTCGATCACGCCTACGCTCGTCAGCAGTTGCGGCAGCAGCGAAACGTAGACAAGCTGGCCTTCAGGCACGCCGTCGAGGCGCAGCGCGATTCCGGTGGTGGCGCTGGTCATGCTGTCGAAGGTGGATTCCACCAGCGGCACGCCACCGGGCAGAGTGCGGGTTTTGAAATCGAGCTGGTCGTCGAGCGTCAGCGGCGGGTTATCGATGAACTTGGGCGGCGCCATACTGGCGGCGGACTTCTCCAGGGCGGCGGTGGTGGCGTCGTACTCGTCGCGATAGCGCCGTAAGGCCTCCTGGTCGGTTGCCGCGTGGTACGCTGTCTTCAGCGTGGCCGTCTCGGCCGCCGCGCGTTCGTCGCGCTCCTGCCGCTCCTGGCGGATCAAATCGGGATCAGGTTTGGACGCCTCCACGTAAGGAGTTACACCGGCGATCTTCCACTCGGTCAGATAGTCGCGCCAGATGTTGCGATCGGTCGCAAGTAGCGTCTCGATGGCGGCCAGGTCCGCTTTCTCGGTGAGCGATTTCCGGAAGCCGGGTTCCTTGTTGAGCTGGAGCAGATGTTCCATCCATTCCGAGCTGGTGTGGCGGAAGCCGAACCCCGGGGGCGAGTTGACGAACTTCGAAAGGTCGCGGCGTTGCTCCAGAATGCGGCCCTTCAGGCGGGTATTGAACTCCTCGAGTTCGGGAGATCCGTCCCGGTAAGCCGCAATCCTGGCGAACTCTTCCAAGGTCTTGGTGCGCAGATCGGTAAGATCATGGTCGTTCATACGCGCAGGCGGCACTTCCCCGAAGATGACGTAGACCGCATTGCCTAGATCGGCGTCCACGAACGCGCTTACGCCCTTGGCTCCGAAGCCGGCGTCGGGCCCGCGGCTGTCGATGAACCGTTTGTAAAGATTGGTGTCGGCGCCGCCCGCCGCGTTGTCCAGAAAAAGCGCGAGCAAGGTGCGCTCGCGGTTGGACAGCTTCCGGTCGGCCGGCCAGGTCAGCATGACCGTGCCGGGCTGCTGTTCGTTGCGAAAAGGGTATTCCACGTATTCGATGCGTCCCGCCGGGGCTGGCCGCAGAGCCGGAAGCTTGTCTTCGGTCACCACGGGGTAACTTGGCTTGCGCGGTTCCAGGCGGTTGAGTTCAGCGTCGAAGCGCTCGAGCGCATCCGGCAGATCCACGTCCTTCGGCAGCGAGGAGACGGCCCCCATATTGCCCAGGAAGTAGTGCTCCGCATGGAACTTCCGGATGTCCGCCGGTTGCAGGATGCGGAGCGCCGCGGGCGTTCCGCCGGAATTGAAGGAGAGCGGATGGTCCGGGCCGTAGATCGTGAGCCCGGCCGCGCGGTACAACCGGCTGCCGGCCTGGTCCATGGTTGTGACCATCTCGTTGTACACGGTGCCCTTTTCCTCCAGGCGCAGCGAACCGTCCTGGGGATTCGGGCTGACGCCCCAGTTGCGCACCTCCCGGCGGATCTCGTCGTCGGAGTAGTCGGGGTGCAGTAGCGCGTCCAGCGTATGTTCGAAGTGCTGGAAGAACGATTCGGTTCCGGCGGGCGCGTAGAAGAAGTAGCAGGTTCGCCACTGCATGGTGAAAGCGCTGGAGTTGATCAGCGCCATCGACTCCAGGCTGGCCAGCTCCCGCCCCTTGTTCCCCTTGCCGAGCAGCAAGTGCTCCTGGGTGTGCGGTTCGCCCATGTCGGAGGTGGGATAGGTGGTGGCCCAGAGGAACGCTTGCGGCACGGTCTGAATCTGTAGCAGGTCGAGCGTGAACCCGCTGCGCAGGTGCTGGAAACGGGCGCCGATGGCGCGATCCGAATCGTCGAGGTAAACCGCCACGGCTTGGAAGCCGCCGACGGTTTGGCCTTGGGTGAGATTGCCGTAACCGACTGGGTGTTGCTGCGCGAATGCCGTGGTCATAAGCAGACTGACTAGGATTAGATGCCTCACAAACGCCTCCGGGACCCGGTTGTTCCTGGCTCAACGGCGTTGGCCGCCGGTCATCGACCCATTGTAGCCAAACGGGTTCACGCCAGAAACACTCGCGCAATTGCAGCCGCTCACACTTTTCCGGCCCCAGCCGATACGAGAAACAGGTGATTTCGATCAAGAAGTACCTCGACTCAAACCACGACGAGCTGCTGCAGCCGGCCCTGGATTGCTACCGGGCCGCATTGGGAGCGATGGGCGCCACGGGAGCGCAGGCGTGCCCGCCCGTCGGAACCACGCTGCAGCAGAGCCTGGCCAACCTGCAGCAGCGGATTTCGGCCGAACTGACGCCTGCGCAGGTGTTCGAAACAGAAGCGGGCGTGGAGAAGGAGTTGGACGGGTGGGCGCGCTCGGCGACGGATTACTATCGCCAGTGCACCGACCAGTTCAAAGAGCTCCTGGTTGTCATGGCTGCCACGGCCGAGGCGGTGGGCGAGCGCGACTCGCGCCACGAGGAGCAGTTCCACGATTTCTCCGCGCGGCTTTCCAAGATCGCGGAGATGCACGATCTGCCGCAGATCCGGACCTCATTGCTGGCGAGCGCAGTCGAGCTGAAAAGCTGCGTGCAGAAGATGGCGCAGGAAGGCAAAGAGGCCGTGGCGCAACTGCGTGCCGAAGTGAAAAAGTGCCACACGCGGATCGAGGAGGCCGAGCAGGTCGCGCTGGTGGAGCCGCTCACCGGGCTGGCCAACCGGCGCGGAATGGAGGCCGCCATCGAGTTCCGGCTGGCGCAGAAGCGCCGCTTCTCCCTGCTCATGCTGGATCTGAATGGCTTCAAGAAGATCAACGACACCTATGGCCACCTGGCGGGAGACCAGGTGCTGAAGCAGTTTGCGGGGGAGCTGAAAGGTATCTTCCGCGTAACGGACAGTGTTGGCAGATGGGCGGGCGACGAGTTCGTGGTGGTGCTGGACAGCGCGCAGGCGGAGGCCAGCGACTACGCCGAGCGGGTGAAACGCTGGGCGTTCGGCGATTACACCGTCGGCGGCCCGGGGGAACAGCACAAGGTACACGTGGACGCCGCGGTTGGAGTCACCGAGTGGCAGCGCGGCGAAACCATGCCGGAGTTGCTCGGCCGCGCCGATCGACTGATGTACCAGCAGAAGCGCTCCCGCTAGGCTTCAGATCCTCGCCGCGCAAAACCCCCAAGTTGGGCCGGACGGGCCTCCAGCCAAACTAACTTTGCCGGCGGTGAGCAGTTTCGAACAGCAAACAAACCAGCAGAGTGCTAGGCTGAAGGTTGGGGTTGCTGCAGCCCCCGATGAGGGCTGTGCCCGCATCAATTTGGGAAGAAGGAGGGGCACGGTCGTGTCGAGAGGGGATTATGACCCGGCTCCCGCACGCCGGCGACGGGTTTAGCGAAGCCGTTCCACGGTGAGCTCTGAGGTCCGGCCCACCCCAGACTCTTTTGACCCTCTCCCAGAGTCCGTGTCGCTCGGGTAACGACAGCGCGGGGCGGGCCGGACGCAGAAATCAGGTTAGACCATCGCGAGGGGGCTGTCTGTCCAATACTGCACACGAGCGGCGGAAACGCGGAAAGAGGGGTTCGTGAAAAAGCTGCAAATCGGGATCGTCGACATCGTTTCCAGGGGTCCTACCCGGGCTGTCTACGCGCGCATCATGAATGCCAGCCTCGCCAGTATCATGCCCCAGGTGGTCGGAGTCTGGTGCAAGGAGGAGGGACATGAGGTTACCTTCGTTTGTTACACCGGCTTTGAAGACCTGCTGACCGAGTTGCCGGATAACTTCGACTTGGTTTTCATCGGCGCGTTCACCGAAGCCGCGCACACGGCGTACGCCTTGAGCAGTCTCTTTCGACAGAGAGGGGCCATCACCGTGATCGGCGGTCCGCACGCCCGCTGTTACCCCGAAGACGCCGCGCGTTACTTCGACTATGTGCTGGGCTTCACGGATCGGGCTACGCTCCGCGACGTCTTACGCGACTGCTCGCAACACCGGCCCGCCGGCGTCCGCCTGGCAGCCTCGCAGCAGCCCAGAACCCTCCCGGGAGTGCGCGAGCGCTGGCAGTTTATCGACCCGACGCTGAGGAAAGCGCCCCTCCTCAAGATGGTTCCCATGCTCGGCAGCCTGGGGTGCCCGTACACGTGCGCCTTTTGCATCGACGCCACGGTGCCGTATCAACCGATGGACTTCGAGGCTCTCCGCGACGATCTCCGGTTCCTGCTGACCAAATTCAAACGGCCGCTGGTAGCCTGGCACGATCCCAATTTCGGAGTCCGCTTCAACGACTACATGGACATGATCGAAGACGCGGTCCCTCGCGGCAGCATCGATTTCGTCGCCGAAAGCAGTCTGTCCCTGCTTTCCGAACCTCACCTCAAGCGGCTCCAACGCAATTCATTCAAAGGCGTCCTTCCCGGTATCGAATCCTGGTTCGCCCTGGGTGACAAGTCGAAGACCGGCGCGCTGCTCGGATTGGCCAAAGTACGCCAGGTGTCCGATCACGTCAATCTGATCCTGCGGTACATACCTTACATCCAAACTAACTTTGTGCTGGGACTCGATACCGACGAAGGGCCCGATCCTTTTGAACTTACCAAGCGATTTCTGGACATGACCCCGGGAGCCTTTCCGGCCTATTCGCTGCTCTCCGCATTCGGCCGGGCCGCGCCGCTCAACCTGGATTACCAGAGATCCGGCCGCGTGCTGCCCTTCCCATTCCACTTTCTGAACAATAACGGCGCCATGAACGTCAAGCCGGCAAACTATTCCTGGCAGACCTTCTACGACCATCTTATCGATTTGACCCGGTATTCCTTCTCGACGCGCGCTATCTTCCGCCGCTTCCTGGGGACCGAAGGAGTGACTTCACGCTGGATGAACCTGGTGCGCGCGATGTCGACGGAAGGCTGGGGAAGGGCCAGGTATCACCGGGAAATTCGCGGCCGCCTGGACACCGACCCGCAATTCCCGCCCTATTTCGAACAGGAGAGCGCCGTGCTTCCCCAGTTCTACAAAGACATAGTGCGTCAGGATCTCGGATCGCTGATGGAGTGGCTTCCCGAGGATGCGCTCTATCACGATCCCAACGCCTACCTGAAGTCCGAACGCCCCAAAGACGTTGTGGCTCTCGTCTGACCGCAGCCCGCGAGAGAATTAGCTCTGCCGGCCGCTCGATTTCTCTTCTTGATAGTCCGACTCGGTATTGACTTCCCAGAGGCCGCCCTTGTCCGTCCTGCCGGCGATGATGTTATCCACCGCCATCATGGCGGTCAACATGGAATGGTCCTGGTTGTTGTATCGATGCATGCCATTGCGGCCGATGAGAAAAAGGTTCTCGTAACGGTCCACGTACTCGCGGATCTCCGCGAACCGGTCATAAGTGCCGAAATACGCCGGATAAGTCTTTTCCATCCGCAGGACCGTGGAGTCGAGCACCTCGGTCGCGTCGATGATTCCGATCTTACTGAGTTCCCGGCTCGCAAGGGCGGCCATGCGCTCGTCGGAAAGCTTCCATATCTCGTCGGACTCGTTGCAGAAATACTCCAGGCCCAACCACACATTCTTCGGGTCGGCCACCAGGAACGGGCTCCAGTTGTTGAAAATCTGGAGCCTGCCGAGCAGCACGTCCGGTTCCTGAATATAGATCCAGTTATCGCGGATCAGCCGCTTCCCCTGCGGCGTTTCATCGCTGATCCGGAGCGAGCGAACCAGCAGGCCGACGGTTATAAAGTCTCTATAAGCCAGGCCGTCCGACACTTCCAACACACTTTGCGGTGGCGGTACGTCGAACGATCTCATAAGTTCGCGCACCGGGGCTGTGGAGAAGAAGTAGTCACCCGGAAACGTCTCCGTCCGCCCGGTTGCCGCGTCGGTTGCTTCCACGGCCCTGACTTGCCAGTCATCGGTGATCATCCGCTCGAACCGGTACCCGGTGCGGATCTCTCCGCCTTTCTCTTGGATGCGGCGTGCAACCTCTTCCCACATTTGTCCGGGGCCGAACTTAGGGTACAGGAACTGTTCGATCAGCGAGGTCTCGGTATCCTTCTGCCCGATGTCGCTGCCGCTGCCCTTAAAGACTTTCCCCAGGGCATGAATCAGCGTTGACCGGACTGAGAGGCCCTTGACGCGCTGTGCGCCCCACTCAGCCCGGATCTGATTGCACGGTACGCCCCAGACCTTTTCGGTGTAGGACTTGAAAAACGCGCCATACAGTTCCCGTCCGAAGCGATTGATGAAGAACTGCTCCAGGGTCGTCTCGTGTTTGAGAGGGAACAGCGCGCTCCGGGTGTAACTCACTCCGATCTTGAAGGTCCGCCACAGGCCAAGCTTGAGGAGTGTGTCTTTGCTGAGTGAGATCGGGTAATCGAAGAAGCGGCGTAAGTAATAAATGCGGGACTTTCGGCGCCGCAGCAGCATCACTCGGTCCGTAGCGGCCGGGTCGGGACCGGACGCGGAAGGCGTGATCGCTCGCTCCAGGTCGTGGTATTGGATGGCCGCCGGACGGTTTTCGGACGCTTGCAGCGGAAGCATCCGCAGCCACCACTCCATAACCCGGTCGGATTTCGAAAAGAATCGATGACCGCCGACGTCAATCCGGTTACCTTTGTAATTCACGGTGCGGGAGATTCCGCCCATGCAGTCGCTCTTCTCTAGGACGATCGGTTTGATGCCGGTTCGAGCGAGCAACTCGTAAGCCGCTGTTAATCCGGCCGGACCCGCTCCGATAATGATGGCCTGCTTTTGATTCATGCCTTTCCGTCAGTGAGATTCAAAACTATAGCAGATTCGACTGTCTTCGGCGGATTCGGCCTTCCGCCTCTTGGGTTTCGTTTGACCGGGCACCGGGTGCTATAAATACGTTGTCACACGCATGTACGAGTGCGCATGAAAGAAGACCAGCCAACGCCATCGCACGTCCAGCCGGGCGACATCCGCCAACGCTCCTACCAGGCCTTCCTGCAGGGCCTGGCCGGCAACGAAACCGGATTCGCCTGGTGGTCCGCCGTCGTCATCACGGCAGGGTCCAAGGCCCAGGCTGAGATCTATCGCCGGGAGATCCAGCGTCGCTCCGAGCGCGGCTACTTGCCCCGCGGCGTCTCCTGGCACGTCGTCTCCGATCCGGAAGGCCGCCATATCGGCAGCGGCGGGGCGACACTCGGCGCCCTCCAGGCGATCGGCAAATCCGATCCGGCCTGGTGGAACCGCAACCGGGTCCTGGTGATCCACGCGGGCGGCGAGTCTCGCCGTCTGCCGGAGTATAGTCTGACCGGCAAACTCTTCGGCGTCCTGCCCGCACGCACGCCTTGGGGCGAGAACAGCACCGTCTTCGACGAAACTGTGGCTCTCTCCACGTTGTGGTTGGAGCGGTTCTCTTCCGGCCTGGCGGTCTCTTCAGGCGATGTCGTGCTGACCTTCGACGCGGCGGGCCTCGAGTGGGACCGTCCCGGAGTCGCCGGCACCGCCATCCGGCAGCCAATGGAAGTGGGCATCCGCCACGGCATCTATGTCCTCGACGAGCGCGGCCGGGTGTATTCCTTCCTGCAAAAGCCCACTCCCGCCGAGGTGCGCGCCGCCGGCGGGATCTTACCCGGCGGCGTCTCATCCCATGATCGGGTGGCGCTCGACACGGGTCTCCTTCACTTCGACGCGGAGCTATCCGCCAGCCTGACTCATCTGGCTTCCACGCTGCCCGAAATTCCGTTCCTCGATCTCTATCAGCAGTTCACGCTCTCGCTCACCGGGGAAGCGCTATGCGGATTGCCCGAGTTGGCCGCCCTGCTGCACGGGGTTCCGTTCCACTGCTCGCTGGTGGAAGGCACGTTCACTCACGTCGGCACCACGTCCCATTTCCGCCGCCTGTTCCAGGGCGGAGTCGTGGACAGCATCCTTGCGCCTGGAAGCGAACTTGGGCCCGGTGCGCTGGTGATCGAATGTCACTCGACGCAGCCTATCCGCGTGGGTGCGGGCGCCATCGCGCACGGCCTGACGGATTCGGCCGGTTCCATCACGGTGGCCGATGAAACCGTTGTGCACCAGATTCCGGTCATTCTACCGGATGGCCGGCGGGGTTTCGTGATTCGTGCCTACGGGGTCGAGGACGATCCGAAGACGCCTACCTGGTTCGGCCGCCCGATTTCGGAAGTCCTGAAAACGCTGGATCTCGACCCGGAAGAGGTCTGGCCCGGCATTCCACCGGACGAGCGTTGCTTGTGGAACGCTCAGCTTTTCCTGTTCGACGACCATGCGCCGCCCCGCCTGTCCATGGCCTCCAGCACCGCGTGGGCGGATCGAGAAGCCCTGGTCGAGGCGCGTGACCGCCGCCGGAATGCGAACTGGCGGGCCTCCGCGGTCGCGCTGGCGCGCTCGGAGACCGACGTGCGGCCGCTCTTGATTCACGCGCCCGGCATCAACGCTCTGGCCGAGACTGGCCGCGCGCTGAGTACGGAAGCAGCCGGGATCGAGGCCGGCGCGCCGTCGGAGGCGGCCAGCCGTCACTTTCAGGCCAGCCTGTTCTACGACCAGGCAGGCCTTGCTGGCGAGTCGGCGCGCGCCCGCTCCGCGGCATTTTCGGCGGTGCACAAAGCGGTGGCCGGACGCACGCCTGCGTCCTTCCGCACCAACGGCCGCCAGGGTGCGGCATCCGCCTCCCCGGTGCAGATTTCGGCTCCCGCGCGGATCGACTTTGGCGGCGGCTGGTCCGACACTCCGCCGTTTTGCCTGGACTGGGGTGGCACGGTGTTCAATATGGCCATCACCGTGAATGGCGCCTACCCCATCCGCACCATCGTCCGCCGGATCGAGGAGCCCGTCGTGCGGTTGGTTTCTTCGGAAGCCGCCGAGTCGCTGACCGCCGAGTCATTTTCGTCCGCCGCCGATGTCGGCTCGCCATTCGCGATTCATCGCGCCGCCCTCGAGATGCTGGGCTTCGTGAGATCCGGCGAACCGATGGACGGCCTCGAGATTCGCACCGAGGTGAGCCTGCCCGTGGGTTCCGGGTTGGGGACCAGCAGCATCCTGGCCGCGACGGCGTTAAAGGCTCTTCTGTCGATGCGCGGGGAAGAGGTGACCGTCCAGGAACTCTCGGACCTGGTTTTGGCGCTGGAACAGTTCATGACCACCGGCGGAGGGTGGCAGGACCAGGCCGGCGGCATTTATCCGGGCGCGAAGTTGACCATGACCGGCCCGGGCCCACGCCAGCGTCTCCGGGTGGAGCCGGTTCCGTGTCCCGCCGGCTTTGCCGAGCGGTTCGTCTTCTATTACACCGGGATCCGACGGATTGCGAAGGACCTGCTGGGGCAGGTGGTGGGCCGCTATCTGGCGCGTGAAGTCAAGACGGTGCAAGTGCTCCACAGCATCAAGACCCTGGCGATGGAAATGGCCTACGCCATGAAGGAATCCGATTGGGATTATCTCGGCAGCCTGCTCGATCGCCACTGGCAACTCAACCAGATCCTGGACCCGCACACCACCAACGCGCCGATCAACGCGCTTCTCGAACGCGTGCGCCCATACGTCTCGGGCGCCAAACTGGCCGGTGCCGGCGGCGGCGGTTTTCTCATGCTCCTGGCAAGAACGCCGGATCATGCCGCGGATCTGCGCCGGTTGCTCGAATCGCTTCCCGGCCCCGGCGCTCTGTACGAATGGGCGGTCGCGCCGTTGGGGCTGCACTGAGGTGCCCTACCTGCCGGATTCCAACTGAGTCATCCAAACATCGAGGTGATACTCGTCGAGGTTGGTGACGATCTTGTCCCTGGCGACGCATACCTCCATGTCATTCGGCGCGGAAATGCCCGCGTATATCCGGTGGCTGTAGTGAAAATGCTGAACGGCGAACGGAGCGCCCAGAGGCCGCTTGGTCGCCGGGTCCAGTCTGAGCGCCCAAATGCAGGTGAAGCCGTCGCGGTTGGAGGTGAAGTATATGGTGTTCCCGTCCGGTGAGAACTGTTGGTGGTGGTCCTGGTGTTCGCCATCCGTGAGTTGGATCCAGTGGTCCGCTCCGGCGGGAACGAAATTCTCGACCGGCGTTATGTAGATGCGAAACCGATGGGCGCTGGTCTGCATCAGGAACGCCATCCACTTGTCATCCCAGGAATAGTAAGGGTTCCACAAGGCGTGCTGGGGGTCGCTCAAAACGACCGAAGACTTACCCGTCGCGACATCTACCAGCGCAACTTGATCCAGGCCGGGGCGAAAAGAACCCTTCTGCGTCAGCACCCGTTTGCCATCGGATGAAAAGCCTCTTGGCGTTCCGCAATCCTGGCAGACCAGCCGCGGCGTTCCGCCCGCGGCCGAAATGAGGTAGAGGTCCGCCTCATGCTCGCCGGGGCGCCTCAAGTTGTAGGCGACGTTCGCGCCGTCCGGAGAAATGATCGGAGGCGTCCCGAACTCGACAAGCGGCGCCGGAGCCAACTGCGTCTCGCGTCCCGTCACCAGGTCCTTTACGGCCAGGCTGCGGTCGGAGAAGAACGCGACCTTCTTGCCGTCGCGGGAAAGCGAGGGAGAGTCATCGTGAATTCCCTCCACCTGAGTCAATCCGTGAGGGTCGCCGGTTACCCGCGCATGATCGGTGTCGATCGGTACCGTCCAGAGGTTCGTGTTGAACGAGGTGGCGCTTTCGAAAACCATCCGCCCGTCGGTCGAAACGCTGGGAGTGTCGGCGGAGCCCGTGGGAGAGACGAGCCGCTCCGGGTCGGACGTCGCTTTTCCATCGCCGTTAACCGCCACTCGCAGCAGGTGGTTGGCGTGGCCGCCATGGCGGCCGAAGACGACCCATTGCCGGCCGGAGTTCTTGTCCAGCATCCAGGCCAACGGCGGCGGAGCGTAACTCGCGCCACGCAACGGCGGTGGATCGATCTCTTCTAAGTTTCCTCCGGGGATCGAGATCGTCCACCATCGCTTGACGTCCCGTTCCTCCCGGCCGCTGCGAGACAGCAGCGCGAGAATCCTGCTTCCATCGGGTGAGACGATTGGAAAACGAACGAAGCGAGCCTCCGGCTGGATCGCGATTGGCGTTCCTCCCATGCGAGGGACCGCGAAAAGGCGGTACCAGCCTTCCTGCATGCGCATGAACAGGATCAGCGATCCGCCCGCGGCATACAGTGGGGCCACGCCGTCGCTGACGACCAGCCGCGAACTGCCGCCCAGCGCCGAGACTTCATAGATGTCGCCGCTTGCCCCGTACGCGATTTGCGTTCCGTCCGGGGAAAAAACCGGGAATGCGGCCCCGTCCTTTTCATGCGTGATCTGGATGGCCTGGCCGCCGGCGGTCTGCTGGACCCAGATGTCCGGGGCCGGCCCGGCTACCAACGAAAGGTACGCCAGCATTTTCCCGTCCGGCGAGATCGCAGGGCTGAACGAAACGCCGTTCGCAGTCTGCCGCGCGAACGGGCGCTCCGCTGTCTCGGTCTCCCCGGGTTTGGAATGCCACCAGAGCCAGCCGGCGGCCGCGGCCAGCAGTACCAGGGCTGCGCTCAAGCCAAGTATCACCCACTTATGGCTGCTCCCTGCCGGAACAATCTGCACGGGCGTCAACTTTCCCGAATCCGACTCTTCCTTCAGTTCTTCCAGGGCGACCTTCAGATCGGCCATGTGCTGGACACGGCGCTCCGGGTCCTTCCGCAAGCAGCGCATGACGAGGCGCTCGAGTTCCTTGGGAATCCGCGAGTCGATCTCGGACAGTGGCTTCGGCTCCTGATGGAGAATCGCCGCCAGCGTGGCCATCCGGTTGGCGCCCTGGAAGGCGCGGCGCCCGCTCAGCATCTCATACAGCACGGCGCCGAACGAGAAGATGTCCGAGCGCGCGTCCACCGGTTTCGCTTGCGCCTGCTCGGGAGACATGTAGGCCGCCGTGCCGACGATGGTGTCTTCGTCGGTCTGCACCTGGATCGTCCGCGTCATGTCGCCGGTGTCCTCGTCCTCGGCGGTCAGCTTGGCGAGGCCGAAATCGACCACTTTGACGATTCCGCTACTGCCGATCATAATGTTGCCCGGCGTGACGTCGCGATGGATAATGCCCGCCCCGTTGGCCGCCGCCAGCGCGCTCGCGATCGGGATGGCATAACGCAGCGCGTCCCGCACAGGCATGCCGCCACTGGGAATCAACTGTTGCAGCGTCTTGCCGGCGACCAACTCCATTACGATAAAGTGGGTTCCTTCGGCTTCGTCGATTTCGTGGATGGTGATGATGTTGGGGTGGTTCAGCGACGACGCCGATTTGGCTTCCTGCACGAAGCGCTGCTTGCGCGATTCGTCTCTCAATTGATCGGCGCGCAGGACCTTGATGCACACAAAGCGGTCGAGGCGCAGGTCCCGGGCTTTGTAGACCACGCCCATGCCGCCCTCTCCGAGCTTTTCGAGGATGTGGTAATGAGAGACCGTCGTGCCAATCATCTGGCCTCGATTGTTGTCCGTAAGTAGCGACCGAAGTCCGGGTGAACACGCCAGTGTAGCGTGACGCTACGATCCGATCAACAGCGGAAGGCCGGCTACGATAGCGTGGCCGCCATCACCCCGTGAGCCTTCTCCAGGAGTTGAATGGTTCGCTCGACCTCGGCCGCGGCATTTTGCTCCGGCCACTGGAGAACCGGCGACACGATGCTGACGAGTTCTTCCAGCAGAGGCCGGGTCGCCTCTCCCAACAAGCCTATCAGCGTCCGCCTGAGGACCAGATCGTCGAGGTGGACGACTCGCTCGTGGAGCGCCAGGAATTCGATCTCCCGGCGCGAGTAACCGGCGTGACAGGCGAGCGGCGCATCCGGGCCCGCTTGTAAGTGCGCGGCGACTTTGTCCGCCCCCGTGCCGTAGCGATCTAATAGCGTCGCGAGCCGGTCCTGCGGCAGTCCGGTGCCCTCCGCCATCCTGGGATAGCCCTTGCCGCCGCCGATGGGAAGATCCGCCGAACTGCGCACTCGCGGGCGTCCCAACGCGAGCAGGATTTCGCTCGAGACCTGCTCGGCCAGCGCTCGGAAGGTAGTCCACTTTCCGCCGACCAGCGAGTAGATCGGGAAATCGATGCCATCGCCCGGCGGCAGCGCCGGGTAGCTGTGGTCGCGGCTGATCTGTCCTGGCGTGAGGGCATCGCTGCGCGGCAGCGGGCGGACGCCGCAGAACCGATAGACCACCTGCGAGCGGTCCACGCGGACCGAAGGGAAGGCCAGCCGCATGGCCTCGAGAAGGTAGTCGACTTCCGTGTCGTCGCAGACCGTTTCGGGATCTTCCGCCGGAATATCCGTGGCGCCGGCGATGACCTTGCCGTGAACCGCATAGAAGATGCAGATGCGGCCGTCGCGGTTGACGAAGTAGATCATCTCGTCTCCGGTCGCTCGCACCAGTTCGGGGTGGTCGAGCACGATGTGCGAACCCTTGGTGCCGCCGATGAAGCCGCTCTCGCGGCCGAGACCGCGATTGGTGAAGTCGATCCACGGGCCGGTCGCGTTGACGACGATCCGCGGTCTCACTTCGCAGGTCTCGCCCGAGATTTCGTCGCGCAGGACGGCCGTGCCGCCCGCCGCGCTCTGCAGGCGGACGTAATTCAGCGCGTGCGCCTCGGAACACGCTGCTTCGGCATCCAGAACCAGTTCCAGGCACAACCGCTCCGGATACGTGATTTTCGCGTCGTAGTAAGTCGCGGTGCAGATCACCTCTGGATTCAGAGCCGGCCGCAGCGCGAGGGCCGCCCGCCTGGAGCGGAAGCGGTGTCGCGGCAGCGTGGATTTGCGGCCGGCGAGAAGGTCGTACAGCGTCAGGCCGGCCTTGATCAGCAGCGCTCCTCGATTGCCCGGCTTGGTTGGCCATCCCAGCAGGTTCCGTACCGCCGGAATGATTCCGGAGGTCCAATTGAAGATCGGAATCGTCGTCGGCAGCGGCTTTACGTAATGGGGCGCGTTCCTCAGCAACAGGTTTCGCTCCCGGAGTGACTCGCGCACCAGGCGGAATTCCGCGTTTTCCAGATAGCGGAGGCCGCCGTGAATGATCCGCGTCATGGCGGAGCTGGTTCCGGCGCAAAAGTCGGACTTTTCGACCAGCAGGACGTCGATGCCCTGCAGCGCCAACTCGCGGAGCAATCCGATTCCGTTAATGCCGCCGCCAACGATCAGAACGGAAACATCAGGATGATTTCGAAGCGAGGCGAAGTCTGGCCGCATCCGGATTCCGGGGGAACCGAAACTATATCACAGATATCCGTTTTGCGGCTGGATCACTGCGTAATCGCGAAGCTTCCGTGCAGCGATGCCGTCGAGTCGGCTCCCACCCACACATCGAAACGGGCCGATTCCTCCCCCCACGCCTTCTTGGCAGTGCTCCAATAACTCAGCTCGTCGCTACCCAGCCTGAAGCGAACAGTCTTCTTCTCATGCGCGGCGAGGGTGATGCGCTCGAATCCCTTCAGTTCGCGGACGGGCCGGGACGCGCTGCCGTATTGCTGATGAATGTAGATCTGCGCTACTTCATCGGCCTTGGATGCGCCGGTGTTCTCGACATCTGCCGTGACTTCCATGGTCTGGCCGACGCCGATCTGCGGCTGACTCACTTGCAGGTTCGAGAAGCTGAAGGAGGAGTAACTGAGGCCATAGCCAAAGGGATAAAGCGGCGTGCTCTCTTCGTCCCAGTAACGCCTGCTCTGGCTCTCCGGCGACTGGGTGGTGTTGTGCGCATAGTAAATCGGAACCTGGCCTGCGTTGCGCGGCCAGGTGACCGGCAGCTTTCCTCCAGGAACCGCGTCGCCGAACAGCAGATTGGCGATGGCGTTCCCGCCCTGTGTGCCCGGATACCACGCTTCCAGAATCGCCGGAATGTGCTGGGAGGCCCACCGGATGTCGAGCGGACGCCCGTTCAGCAGAACCAGCACAACAGGCTTGCCGGTGGCGGCCACCGCTTCCAGCAATTGTTCCTGGTTGCCCGGCAGCGCGAGGGATTCGCGCGATGCCGATTCGCCGCTCATGACCTGCGTTTCGCCAAGAACGAGAATGGCCAGGTCGGAAGCGCCGGCCAGGTCCACTGCTTTCTTCATTTCATCCTTGGCCTGTTCGGCCGTCCACGGAGCGCGCTTCTTTGCGACAGAAAGCTGGTCAAACATCGAGGGATACTTGCGGTCGATCTCAACTCCCGGCGCGAAGCCGATTTGAGCCTGCGAGCCGGCCTTGTTGCGCAAACCGGCGAGAACCGTGACGGTCTCCGTGAGATCGTCCGCAAAAGCCCAGGAGCCGAGCGTATCCGCCTGCGAATCGGCCAGCGGGCCTAGCACGGCGATTTTCGCGTAGGCGCCTGTCCCGAGCGGCAGGAGCTTGCCTTCGTTGCGGAGTAGGACGACGCTCCGCTCGGCCGCCATGCGCGCCGCGGTTCGATGTTCCGGGCTGGCTAACACTCGCGCCGCGCGCGCCTCATCGACATAGGGGTGCTCGAAGAGGCCGAGGCGAATCTTCATCCCCAGAATGGCTCGGTCGGCATCTTCAATCTGCCGAACCGTGATCCTGCCGGAACTGACTGCGGCCGCAAGAGCCAGCGAGTAAGCCGTGGCGCCGATAGACATCTCCATGTCCACGCCGGCATCCAGCGCGCGCACGGCGGCATCCGCCAGATCCTTGGCAAAACCGTGAGTCACCAGGCTCTTCACGGCGTTGGCGTCACTGACAACGAATCCCCGGAACCCCCAATCGCCGCGCAGCACATCGTGCAACAGCCAGCGATTACCCGTGGCCGGGACATCGTTCAGGTCCATGTAGGCGCTCATGGCGGAGCCGACGCCGGCCTCGACAGCCGCGTGGAAAGGCCGCAGATAGACGTTCCGGAGCTGCGTCTCGGGGATATTGGATGCGTCGTAGTCCCGGCCGCCCTCGGCCGCGCCGTAGCCGGCAAAGTGTTTCATGCACGCGAGGACGTGATCCGGCGAGCCGATGTATTCGCCCTGAAATCCACGCACCTGGGCGGCGGCCATGGCGGAGCCGAGCCACGGATCCTCGCCTGCTCCTTCCACAATCCGTCCCCAACGCGGATCGCGCGCAATGTCGACCATGGGACCAAACGTCCAGTTGATGCCAACCGAACTGGCTTCCTGGGCGGCGATCGCCTGCGCCCCGGAGACCATCGGCGGATCCCACGAAGCGGCCATCGCGATGGGCACCGGAAAGATGGTGCGGAATCCGTGAATCACATCGAAGCCGAAGATCAGCGGAATGTGCAGCCGCGATTCCTCCACCGCAATCCGCTGCAGGCTGTTGATGCGTGCCGGATCGGTGACGAACAGCAGCGAGCCGAGCTGTCCCTTCGCCAATTGGTCGTCCACCAGCTTGGATGGGCCGAACACGAAGAGCTGGCTGAGTTGCCCGATCTTCTCCTCGAGCGTCATCTGATCGAGCAGCGCATTCACGCGCTTCTCCATCGCCTTCTCGTCCGGGGGCATGGTGGACGGGGTCTGCCCGGACGCCACCGCCGTCACCAGCGCGCTCAATGCGCCAATCAGCGCAACGCGCGCTCCATCTCGTTTGGATTTGCGGTTCAACGTATCGCTCCTTCTCACTTAGTGGGACGGTAGCACGCGTACTTATTGAAACAGCAGCGGAGCGAATTGCTCCAGGTAATTCCGCCAGTTGATCCAGGTGTGGGCGCCCGGGCTCTCCTGGAAAACCGGCGAAAAACCGTGCCGCTTCAGCGCATCCACGGTCGCCTTCGACGTGGAAATCAGGAAGTCCTTCTCGCCCGTGCTGAACCACACCAGCTTCAGGCCGGGCTTGAGCGAAGCATCGTCCAGCATGGCCGTGTGCTGCTGTTCCCACTCGGGCGAGGGGCCGGGCGGAGGCGGCGGTGAGCCGGCGTCCGGCCGCCGCATGGTGAACACCCCCGAGCTGAACACGCCCAGGTACGCGAACTGGTCCAGGTGAGACATCGCGATATTGAGCGTTTGTCCGCCGCCCATGGAGAGTCCGGCCATGGCCCGATGAGCGCGGTCCGTAAGTACCCGGTAGTGCGTTTCCACGTACGGCATGATGTCGGTCACGAAATCTTCGGCGAACTCATCGCGCGGCGCGGGGTCGCCGGCACGCGGCATGTTGAAGGTCGCCGAAGTGTGGCCGGCGGGCATCACGATCACCATCGGCTTCGCCCTGTGCCCCGCGATCAGGTTGTCCATGATGAACCCGGCTCGGCCCACCGACGTCCAGGAGTCGTCACAATCCATCGCGCCATGCAGCAGATAGAACACCGGATATCTGTCGGTGCCGTTCTCGTAACCGGGCGGCGTGTAAATGTGCATCCGCCGGTGCCTGCCCAGCGCGGTGGAGTAATAAGTGATAGATGCCACGGCGCCGTGAGGCACCCTTTGCGTGTCCATGAAATCCGCGCCGGGAACATACACCAGGCTCCACGAGTTGGTATTCGACTCGCTCACCGCCGGGTTGTTCGGATCCATCACCCGCACGCCGTCCACCATGAAGGTGTACCGGTATGCGCCCCGATCGATCGGCCCGATAGTCGCTTCCCAAACGCCGTTGTCGCCCTTGGTGAACGTCGCGGTCGAGTTTTCCAGCCCGAACATGTCGCCGGCGGACAGTGTGACGCTCTTCGCCTGCGAAGCCAGGATTCGAAAGACGATGTGCCGGTCCGCCGTGACCTCAGGCGAAACCACCGTCGGGCCCTGCGGCCCCATCGCGCGCGGAGGCGCAGGCGGCGCCGCGGGCGGGGGAGCATTCTGGGCCAGTCCGACAGGAGCGAGCAGCGCGCCTGTCAGCAGCACTGCCGCGAGAAATGTAAGGGAGTTCTTTTGTCCAGACATAAGTGTATGTAACGATTCTAACTGGTGTCGCGGGCCGGCGAAGCCGGGTTCGCGGAGCAGGCGCTCTGCCGCCCGTCTTACCAGAAATGCCGTTCGAGTATGCGGGGTGGCCCGGAGGCGCCGTGAATGACTTTCGTCGCCACGACCAGTTGAATGTTCTTGCGCTCCCAGCCCCTCGGCGCGCCTTTGGCCATGGCTTCGAGGTAGGCGGGATCGGTGAGTAACTCGCTCGCCGCAATGGTCCCATAACCGGTGAGCCCTCCGACGACTACGACCATGCGACCCGTAGTCGGGTCCAGCGTCCGGGATATGAGCGCGTAGTCTTCCGTAAGGCTCAGGTAAGGTGTCCGGTAATTCACGGTGCGATCCTGCTTGGCTGGATTCTGGCGGTCCTGAATCCAGAATGTGTCATGGTCGCGCTCGAAGCTGAATCTCATGGGCCCTGTCAGTCGCATGGTCCAGTCGTTATCGAATGCGCCCACCAGGACAACCGGCCCATCTCGCAGGTCGGCGAAATCCGTCGAGAGCTGGCCTCGGATGTGGAAAGTCTTGCCTTTCGCCTGCAGAAGTCCGGTGAGCCTGCCGATTGTGCTCACATCCGGCAGCGATAGGTTCTGACTGCCCAGGTAATACAACTGGAAAAGCGTGATCGGCTCGCTGGAAACGGCCGGCAGGTCACTAACTGCCACCTGACCCGGTTCCGGGGACGAGCCCAGGAACTCACGTTGCCCCATACACAGCAGAACGGTGTTCGAGGAATCGAGGACCGGTTTCCAGAAACGATCGAGGTCGCTTTGTCTTGCCCATGGCCGGAGCCAGACAATCGCCGCGGCCAGCAGCGTGATCGCCGCCGCTATCGCGAGCATGCGCCAGGGAATGGTCGCCGCCGGCGCCGCTTGCGGTACCGTCACCACGGCAGCCGGCTGGACCGGGGAGGGCATTTCGAATTCCGGAATGTACGATCGGGGCGACAAATCGATGCGGACTTCCGTCGTGTGCCCAGGTTCGTGATAGTATTGCGCGATTCGCTTGCGGATTTCGCCCGCCGTGGCTCGCACCACCGGGTCGACATTAGTGTCGTAGTCCGGTTCGCGGCCGAAGACCGCCACCCCGAGCGAGCGTTCCTTCAAATCCCCGGTGCGGCCCTCGAGCGTATGTTCCACCACATAGCGCAGAAGGTTCGGGTAGCGCTTGCTGTACTTGAACAGGGGGTTCGCCAACATCCGCTCCAACTGCTGGCGGATAGCTTCCCTCTCCACATCGTCGAAGAAGATGTGCGTGTCTTCGCGAGGGTGCGCAGCGTACATGGCTGTTCTCCTGAAACAACTCCCTTGCGGGGAATTATAGCACCTGGTCGTGGAACCTCTGGGTCGAAATTGAGATAAGTTGTGCGACGGGATACATGCAGCCGATATTCAGCGAAGCAATCACACGAGCAGCCGTTAGTTATTGGTCGAGGAATGGAACCGTTTCCATCGAGTTGCGATTAGGAAGGATGGAACCGCTTCCATGGGGCAGCCGATATTCAGTGGCTACCCTACAACTTATGGCGAATCAAGTCATTGCAGGAAGGGCAAGGAGAACTAGTGAAGTGACATTGGGATACAATCCTGCCTCACAGGCGAAAACGGGGCCCGCTGCTGGATTTGAGACCTGTCATACCCGAATTGGACAGAGGAGCCATATCCAATGAAATTGTTTTTCACTCTGCTGGACAAAAAAGCCCGCCCGCGCCTTTCAGGGAGCGCGAGCGGGCAGGAATCGGGCAGTACAGCCGTTAGAAGAGGAGCTTTACACCGATCTGTATGACACGCGGATCGAACGCGGAGGTGATCGCGCCGGCGCCGCTGCCGTAGGAAGTGTTCAACCCGTTCCACTGGGTGTGGTTGAACGTGTTGAACGTTTCGAAGCGAATTTCCAGTGTGCCGTGTTCCCAGGAGAAGTCTTTGAACAGAGAGGTGTCCCAGTTGTCCCGCCCGGGTCCGCGAATGACGCCCTTGCCCTCGTTGCCGAAGCTCCCCAGGGTGGGAGCTGTAAACGCCGACGGATCGAACCATTCGGTGATCGTGTGCGGATAGGAAACCGCCCCCGACAGGTTCGGCCGGTTGCTGACGTTGCCGCCCATGCCCAAAGTGTTCCCACCCAGGCTCTCGGTATACGCCACTCCCGACTCCGCGGTGATAATGCCGGACAGTTTCCAGCCGCCCAGAACGGTTTTCATCGCACCGCTGGAGTGGCTGAAGAGGGGAATGTCCCAGACATAGTCGGCGATGAAGACGTTCGGGCGGTCGTAGGTGCTGAGTCCCCAATCGTAATTGCGATTGTAAGGATTCGAAATCGTGGCCAGGTCGCCCGAGTTCCCGTTGACGGCTACGCCGGTCGAGTCGTCGTAGTTCTTCGAGTAGGTGTAGGCGAATTGCACGGTTAGGTTTTTGGCAGCCTGCGCGCGGAATTCGGCCTGAAGCGCGTTGTACTTGGAACGGCCCGCATCCTCGTACATCAGGATCGCGCCGTAGCCCTGGTAGGGCCGGATCGCATCGACGGGCAAAGTTCCCGCGATCACCTGAAGGCGCAGGGGCAGAGTCGCGTCGACGTACAGTGGGGCGTTGATGTCAATCGCGTCGCTCTGGTGCGTCCCGACGTTGCCGACATAAGATACCTGGCCAACCGCTCCATGCCAGAACTCATGCTGCACGCCCATGCTCCATTGATATGTGGTCGGGTTCTTGTAGTTGTACTCGCTCGCGCCGGTGATCGACGTGGTGGTGATCGGCGCCGTGGCGGTCTGGCCCGTGATGACGCTCTGCAGCGGGTTGCTGAAGTACACGTTGCTCACGGTCGGGCTCGCGCTGAACGGGACATTCGCACCCATGTTGTACACGTCGTTACCTTGCACGCGTTCGTACATGATGCCGAAACCGCCGCGGATCACGGTCTTGCCGTCATTGGTCGGGTCATAGGCAAACCCAAGCCGCGGGCCGAAGTTGTTCCAATGATTCTTGACGATATCGGTGGGAGCGCCGTTCTGGCCGGTAATCGCCATACCGTTCTGATACAGGTTGAGGGTGGACGCCGCTCCAACGCCGGCAGAAAGGCCCGGGCTGCTTGGGCTGATGTTCCCGTTGGGGAGGAGAATCGCCGCGTTCGCCGCGTTGTACAGTTGCGGATAGAAATTCGACATACGATTGTTGACTTCGTATGTGTGCGGGATACCTTCCCATCGCAAGCCGAGATTCAGGGTGAGGTGATTGTTCGCGCGCCAGTTATCCTGTACATAAACAGCAATGGTGTTGCTATGCCAGTCACCGCTGTCCTGGACAGCCAGCTCGTTATAGGTGGCGGCATAGCCCAGCAGGAAGTCGGCAAAGCCATCACCGGTGTAGGTACCGTTAAAGCTGTAGTTGCCCTGCGATTGTCCAAACAGCTCCTGGGTCTTTGTCTGGAACATATATTGGCCGCCGAACTTTATGCTGTGCCGGCCATGGGTCCAGGAGAGGTCGTCACGCCACTGGTAATTCTCGAAGGCGTTTTTCCACGGATAGTTGGACACATCATAAGTGGAATTGATGCCGCCGCCGCCGAAATTCAGGGTCGGGAGCCGGTTGTCGGCGTTGCCCGGGAATAGCTCCGGCGGGTTGGTGCTGGAGGTTCGCTGATAGATCCCCTCCGGCGTGACGTTGATATTGTTGCCGTTGTAGTTAAACGCAACCTCGTTAATGACGGCCGGGCTGATGGCGTATGTCGCGTGAACCACGCCGCTCCAGGACGGGTTGACAAACACCGACCCGACTGTCGGGTAACTGTCGCCGCTCCAAAGAGACGTCCCATAGGTCTGGCTGAGCTGCTCCGACACCCAGTGGCCGAACACCCAGAACTTGTCGCTGAACTGATGGTCGATACGAACAATCTGTTCGCCGACATAGGTAGGGGCGTTGGCTCCGCCGGTGAACGCTGGGAATCCGCCGCTCGTGGTGTTGGGCGAATTAAAAATGCCGAGCCCGATAAACGCCGTGGCTAGCGGACTGATCAGGCTGGCCGGAATCGTGTTGTTGGGGAAGGGCTTACCGGGGGTAAGACCCAGCGCGGTGAAGCGCGCGAGTTCCGTGGGGTTCAGGGCGGAGGCGTTCGGCACGTTGATGGTCATGTTGGACGGGAAAACACCGCCATCCATCGTGGGCGTGGGCGTCTGAACGGTGTTCGTGCCGCCCTGGATCATGCGCCGCCATTCGAAGTTGCCGAAGAAGAAAGTCTTGTTGCGGTCCTTGTTGAAGTGAGGCAGAATCACCGGGCCGCCGATGTTGAAGCCAAACACGTTATAACGCAATTCCGGAGTCTTTGCGGCCGCCGCGTTGACGAAGTAGTTCACTGCGTCCAGGTCGTTGTTGCGGAAGAATTCCCACGCCCCGCCGTGAAACTCCTTGGTGCCGGACTTGAACACCAGGCTGAGGGTCGCGCCGGAATTGAGTCCGTAGTCGGCGGAATAGTTCGAGGTGAGCACGCGGAACTCGGCCACCGAGTCCACGGATGGCATGATGTTGAATTTTCCGCCCGAGCCGCGATCGTAATTCTCGCCACCGTCCACCATCCAGACGTTGTGGTCGGCCCGCTGGCCGTTGAAGCTGATGGTAAAACCGCTACCCTGCGCGCTTGGGCCGTTAAAATCCGCTACAGTCGAGGACACGCCCGGAACCAGTTCCGCAAGGCCGACCAGGTTGCGGCCGTTCATGGCCAATTGCGTCACTTGCTGTCCGGTCACCACTTCACTGACTTCACCGGAATCCGCCTGGACCCGGGTGCCTACCGCTTCCACGGTAACGCTCTCTTTCGATTCGCCAACCTGCAGTTGGATATCGACGCGAGCGACAGCGCCGACGTTCAGGACGATGTCGTTCTGTTGGGCCGCCTTGAAACCGGGGGCTTCGGCCTTAAGACCGTATTTGCCGATTCCGAGGCTTGGCACGGCGTATTGGCCGGCCTCGTTGCTGACGATATGGCGAACAGCGGAAGTTTCGTTGTTCGTAACAGTAATTTGTACCCCGGGAATAACGGACCCGGAGGCGTCTGTAACCGTTCCTACAATTGTTGCTTCCTGCGCCACGGCCTGGAACGCGAAGGCCAGCGCGAGAATGCACAATATCAGTAACTGACGTAGTCTGACGTGCTTCACATTTTTCTCCTTGAGCGAGATTTCTCTTGTCCCCCCAGGCACCCCCATGGCGCTGGACGAGACCGCATCGATTGTAGGAAGGCTAATGGTTATCTACTAGAGGATTACGGTACCGTACGGTATCAACGTCTTGCTTTCATGCGATTATGGGGCATCATCCAAGATCGATCGCCGGACCTGCGCGCCTTCCGGTGCGGAACCTCACTAATGAGATTGGCGGCCTTTCGGCCAACCGGCCGCCACAGCCACCCAGTGCTTTCTCGATATGATTTATCATATTCCCTTGGGGCATGCGGAGCGCCGGACGGGATCTACCGGCCGTCAGATTCAATGACCGAATCAATTCCACTTAGAGCTGTCCGATTATCTCCGAACCAATACCTTCTTGAGGATTACCAGATCCGAAAGGATCTCTCTCATGGACCTTGTCCTCGGCGCAGCTTGAAGTTCGGCGGCCAGAGCATAGGTTGGGCCCTAAGATCCAGGGCTCTCTGGCGACACGCGGGGCGGCGTAAACTTTAACGGTACCTAGGCCCGCGATAACTTCGAACTGTTCGGCGTCGGTGCCGTGGCCGCATCCGGCCTCACGGGCACCATGAGGCGCGCCCGATATATTCGGGGCGCGATCGCCCGCGCGTGAGATAATCGCAGAGGAGCGGCCCGGCAGGCCAGGATAGGTTTCCATGCCGCGCTCGACAGTGTGGCTGAGATCTAAGTTTGGCCTGTATGCAATCCGATCACACCCGGAGAGAAGCGTGTCTCCCACCCGGTTTCTAATTCCGGCGGGATTAGTGGTGGGGATGTCGCTCCTCGCCGCGGCATTCGGCGGAGCCGGCGCCGGCGATAACTCCACGCCGCGCTTCGATGACATCACCAAGCAGGCAGGCGTCAGCTTCGTCCATTTGAAAGGCAACCGGGGCGTCGCCAACATCATGGACGAAGCCGGTCCCGGAGTCTGCGTGTTCGACTATGACGGAGACGGCTGGCCGGACATCTACTTCGTCAGCGCGCGCGATCTCTACGGGCGGGGTCTGGTGGCGCGCAACGCTCTGTATCGGAACAATGGCGACGGCACGTTCACGGACGTGACCGAAAAGGCCGGCGTGCCGGGTACCGGCTATGGCCTCGGCTGCGTAGTCGGCGACTACGACAACGACGGCCATCCCGATCTCTACGTGATGCAGTATGGCAAGAACGTCCTGTATCACAACAACGGGAACGGCACCTTCACCGACGTCACCGCGAAGGCTCACGTGGACGGTACCGACTTCGGCACGCGTCTGCATCTGGGCGCCACCTTTTTCGACTACGATCGCGACGGGAAGCTCGATTTGTACGTCGGCGGCTACGTCGACTTCGGCCCGGAGGTGAAGCAGACCTGTATCATCGCCGACGCGGAATCGAGCTGTCCGCCCGGCGAGTATCACGGCAGCCCGGACGTCTTGTACCACAACAACGGCGACGGTACCTTCACCAACGTCACCAAAGCCGCCGGGATCTATCAGCCCAAGGGCAAGAATCTGTCGGTGATTGCATCCGACTACGACAACGACGGCTGGCCCGATCTGTTTGCCGCCAACGATGGCATGGAGATTTACCTCTATCACAACAACCGCGACGGCACCTTCACCGAATCCGGACTGATGGCGGGCGTGGGGTTGAACGAGGACGGCAACACCATGGCGGCGATGTGCCTGTCGGTGGACGACTACGATAACGACGGATTGCTGGATCTCTACGTTTCCGACTTCCAGGATGTGCCCCACCATCTATGGCGCAATACCGGAGGCGGGATCTTCGAAGAAGTCAGCCGTAAGGCCGGCATCGCCACCATCACCGCGCGCTTCCTGAGCTTCGGAGGCGGCTTCACCGACTATGACAACGACGGATGGGTGGACTTATTCATCGCCAACGGGCACGTCTATCAGGGCGTGGAGAATTCGACCGTGAAGGGTCACTACAAGCAGATCAATCTGCTGTTTCACAACAATCGCAACGGCACGTTTACTGACGTGACCGCGGATGCGCAAGCCCACGGGAACGGTTTCTCGGTGCCCCACCTCGGGCGTGGCGTAGCCTTTGCCGACCTGTTCAACGACGGCCACGAGGACATTGTGGTGGGGAATAATGACGACCCGCCGTCGATATTGCGAAACCGCAGCGGGGGCGGCAATCACTTCGCGAGCTTCAAGCTGGTGGGCACGCGCAGCAATCGCGACGCCCTCGGCGCGCGTATCCGGGTGAAGGCCGGCGGCATTTCGCAGATCCGCGAGATTGCCGCCGGCGGCAGCTATCTTTCGCAGAGCGATCTCCGCGCGCACTTCGGCCTGGGGCCAAGCACGCGCATCGACAGCGTGGAAGTGAGCTGGCCGAGCGGAGGCCGGCAGGAGTTTCACGATGTCAAAGCCGATCGGTTCTACGTGATCGAAGAGGGGAAGCCCGCCATCGGGACGCAGGCAATCGCGAGGCGTCGCGGGGAGAAATAGCGGCAGGCATCGCCGCCGCGGCCTACTGATCGGGCCGCAGCTCGGGCGGGTGGCCGGTCACCTTCTGCAGGCTGTCGTCGGTCTTCTGCTCGCGCAACCGGCGCACAATCGCCAACTCGGCGGCGGATTCGGCCGGTTTGCCGGCTTCCTTGTAAACCCGCGCCAGGCGGAAATGGGCGTCGGTTTTGGAATCGTCGAGCCGTATCGCTTCCTGGAACGCGGCAATCGCGCGGTCGTACTGTTTGTTCTGCGCGAACACGATCCCGAGATCGAGATGCGCGATCCGGACGCTCGGGTCGATGGACAGAGCCTTGTCGAGCAGCGGCTTCGCCGTCTGAAAGTCGTTGCGGCGGATCAGGACGTCGGCCAGCCAGGCCCACGCCTGCGCATTGGCCGGATCGCGCTCCAGCTCCAAACGGAACTCGCGTTCCGCCTCGTCGTCTTTTTGCTGCGACCAGTAGATATACCCGATGGCGAAATGCACGTTGGGCTCGGCAGGCGATTTCTGGATCGCCGCCTTCAGCTCCAGGATCGCTTCCTCCGGCCGGTTGAGGCCGTCCAACGCTTCGGCCATCAGCACGTGCGTGGCGGCGGCATCGGGGTCGTGCCGCCCGAGCCACTCGAACTCCCGCAACGAACGCTGGTAGTCGGAAGACGACAGCAGGCTCTGCGCGAAGTAGTAGTGAAGCTGCGCGTTTTCCGGATCGCCGGCGAGCGCGATCTCGAGGCTCGCGGCAGCGTCCTTGAACATCCGGCTGCCGTAGTAACTCATTCCCAGCAGCGTCCGCGCCTGCATATTCTTCGGGTCGAGTTTCAGCACCGCCTCGAACGGCCCAGTGGCTCGGCGGAAACGCCCGCTCTTGAACTCGGCCAGGCCGAGGTTGAGCTGGATCTGCGGAATGTTCGGATCGATGGCCAGAATCTTGCGGTAGCAGACAGCCGCCGCATCGTACTGTTTCGCGCGTGAGAGCGCAAGGCCGGTGTTCGCCAGAACGTTGATCTCTTCCGGCTTCGTGGCCGGCAGGGCCTCGCAGCCGCCGGTCTGCGCGTGAAGACACGCGGCAAAGACCGTCGATGACAACGCCGCGCAAATCCGCACCGCGATCCTCATCTTTCCCAGCATAGACCCGCGTTGACACCTGCGCCTGTCCAGTTCACAACGGTTGCGGAAACGTTACGGGAGGTCTCTTACGATGGGAGCCGCAACGTGCGAATTCTTTCGTGGAACAGTCTATCGTCTCGCTGCCGGGAACGGCGCATGGCGCAACATCGGCGTGGAGTCGGAGAGTCTGGGGTGAAAATCGGAACTACGCCACCATTTGTTCGGAGGCTGTTTCGGGGCGAACCAGGTGGAGGCCGCAGATCCCTTCCAATTCCGGCGTGCCACAGCCGTGGCTTGCGCAATGCTCGGCGATGTCGCGCAGGGCGGCGAGCCTGTGCTCTTCGACCCGGCGCAGCTCCGTGGTTGCGCACTCGATGTTCATCCGCGTTACGGCGTTCTGGAGCCTGTTCTTCGCCCGGTCTACCAGATCGAGAGCCCGCAAGTACTCGCGAGTCGCTTCTTCTCTTAAGTTACAGCGCATTGTGATGTTTAGTATATACAGGTTTACTGCCTTACTGATAGTCTTATAAGTACCACATTCGCTAGTAGTACTTTAACCACATTATGAGGGGCAATCGGTTCACCGGTACTAGTACCAATAATTGTTTGCATGGTTCGCACGGCGCTAGCACTACGGGCAAATCCGCTATAGCCAACCCTTCTGCCGCGCAATCCGCGCCGCTTCGGTGCGATTCGACGCGCCCAGTTTGCTGATGGCCTCCGACAAGTAGTTTCGAACCGTCCCCTCGGATAGGTTCAATCGCTCCGCGATTTCGGCGCCGGTCGCCCCCTCGCCGGCGTAGCGCAGCACCTGCCGTTCGCGATCCGTGAGCGGATCGGCTTCGGTCCACACCTCTGCCGCCAGTTCCGGGTCGATCACACGCGCGCCGGCCTTGATGCGGCGAATGGCATCCGCCAGCATCGACGATGGCGCATCCTTGAGCAGGTACCCGGAAACGCCCGCCTCCAGCGCCCGCCGCAGGTATCCGGCGCGCGCAAATGTGGTGAGGATCGCCACCCGCACGGGCAGCCGCCGCCGCTGGATTTCGGCCGCCAGCTCCAGGCCGGTGAGCTCCGGCATTTCGATGTCCGTGAGCAGCACGTCCGGCAGCACCTTCAAAACCACTTCCAGAGCTTCGCGTCCGTTCTGCGCCTCGCCCGCCACCTCGATGCCGCTATCGATCGCCAGCAGCGCCGCCAGCGCGCCGCGCACCATCGCCTGGTCCTCTGCGATCACTACCCGGATGCTCATACCGGCACCCGAACGCGCAGCAGCGTTCCGGCCGACCCGTTCCGCTCCAGAACGCCCCCCACCGCTTCCACCCGCTGGCGCATCCCGCTCAGCCCGTTCCCCTCTTCGGCGGCGCCTCCGCGTCCGTTGTCGGCCACCTCGAGCTCACACCAGGTTCCCTGCTGTTGCAGGCTCAGCCGGCATACCGTGGCCTGTGCGTGCCGCACCACGTTGGTGACCGCTTCGCGCAACGCCATGGCGAGGACCCCCTCCTGCACCGGCGAGAGCCGCGGTGTCTGGATAGCCGTTTCCATCCGAATGCCCGCCGTCTCCAGCGTGCGGCGCGCCTCCGCCAGTTCGCGGTCGATCCCGCCGGAGCGGTAGCCCTGCACCGCGCTGCGAACCTCCGCCAGCGCCTCGCGCGAGATCTGTTCGACCTCGCGGATTTCTCTTGCGGCGCGCTCGGGATCGCTCGCTGCCAGCTTCGATGCCAGCTCCGATTTCAGAACGATCACCGAAAGGGTGTGCCCCAGCAGATCGTGCAGATCGCGCCCGATTCGTTCGCGCTCCGCCACCCGCGCCATATGCTGGGCCTCGTCCTGCGCCAGCAGCAACTTCTCCGTCAGCCGCTTCTTCCAATACTGCTGAATCACCAACGCACCCACCAGCAGCGAGAAGACCAACGCGGGAATCCAACTGTAGGGCGGCAGGCGAAGGATCGCCGCCTCGGCGCCGGCGATGGCCAGGATGCCGCCCAGGTAGCGGTAGGCCGTAGCTGGCGCGAGGGTTTTCCCCAGGAAACTCGCGCCGTACACGAAGAACACTGAGGCCGCCGGGTTGCCCGGAATCAGCATCACGCCTAGGGCCACGAAACCGCCAACCACCCACAGGCAGCGCCGGCCTGTCAGCCAGTAACCCCAAAAATACAAGACCAGCGCGGCCAGAGTGGCGGGCACCGTGATCGCCCGGTCCCACGTGGAAGCGGGGTAGAGCCACGGCACCAGCGCGTAATACACCAGGTAGATCAGCCACGCATAGGGGGTCCAGTCCTGGTCTTTTGGCAGCAGCCGTATCATGTCCTAACCGTACACTTTCTCTTGTTCGCGCGAATCTCCGATCCACGCGATTCCGGCAAAGATCATCGTGAACGCCGCGAGCGCCCCGACGTGTTCCATGATAGTGCCTTGTGTCGGCGCGTGCAGCACGCTGAGCGCAAGTTGCGCGAAATGGTAAGTCGGCAGGAATGGCGCGACCTGCTGCAGCGCGCCCGGCAGGAATTGGATCGGGATCCACAAACCCGCGCAGAACGCCAGTGGCATGTAAATCATGTTGACCGTGGCCGGCGCCGAGTTCGGACCCGCGAAGTTGCCGATAGCCAGCCCCAGTGCGCAGAACGGCACCGCCCCCGCGATCAACGTCCCGCCCAACGCCAGCCATTGTCCCAGCGGCATCCGCACGCCGCCAAACACCGCCCCCAGCGCGAACAGCAGCGTCACCACGATCGCGCCGAACCCGAGCGACACCGCCCCTTTCGCCACCAGGTACGCCGCCGGCGGCATCGGGCTGGCGCGCTTCACCTGCAGCCATCCCAGCCCGCGCTCCACCGCGATTCCGACGCCGAATGCGTATAGCGTCGCTCCCACCACCGCGAATGCCCCGTATGTCGCGAGCAGGTAACGCGCCATCGGCATGGCCGCTCCCGGCTGCGGGCTCTGGCCCATCGCCAGGCCGAAGAAGCAGTAGAACATCACCGGAAATAGCACCGTCGACAACGTGTAGACTCGCATACGGAGCAGCTTCAGAAACTCGCACTTGGCTTCCATCCAGTAAACGTGTGTCATGGTCAGGCCACCTCCTCCATCGGGTCTTCTTGAACCAGCTCCAGGAACGCGTCTTCGAGCCCGGTCCGCGCGGTTCGCGCTTTGAGGTCCGCCGGCGTCCCTTCCGCAATAATCCGCCCCTGGTTGATTACGGCCACGCGATTCGCCAGCGCGTCGGCTTCCTCCAGGTGATGCGTCGTGAGTAGCACGCTGCCGCCGCGTGCCACGAATGCGCGGATGTGTCCCCATAGCGCGCGCCGCGCCTCCACGTCGAGTCCCACAGTGGGCTCATCCAGAAACAACAGGTCGGGGTTCCCGCAGATTGCCAGCGCAAACAGCACGCGCTGTTTCTGCCCTCCCGAAAGGTCGCCGAACAGGCGGTTCTCCACGCCGCCCAATCCCGCGGCCCTGATCGTCTCGGAAAGCGCCAGCGGTTTCGGGTAATAGCTCGAAAACAGCTCGATGTGCTCGCGCACCCGCAGCGTCTCCGGTACCTTCGCCACCTGCAGCAGCGCGCCCCGCCGCAGCTTGGCCTCCTGGCTGGCGGGCGGGCAGCCGAATACCGCCGCCGTTCCTGAGTCGGCTTTCGCCAGCCCCAGCAGGATCCGCACCGCGGTGGTTTTTCCCGCGCCATTCGGCCCCAGCAGGGCCAGCAGTTCGCCGCGCTCGATTTTCAGATCGATTCCCCGCAGCGCCTCGATCGCTCCGTACCGTTTAGTAACTCGCCGCAATTCCGCAACCGGCATGTTTTAGCCTCCAGTAGTATGTTGCGGCCGCGCGGAACGCTCTACCAGTGGAGATTGTCATGAGTTGAATGTGACAGACGTCATGCGGCCCTGCCAGGCGCGCGGAGCGCCAGTTTGCAGCCTGCTATTCTGGAGGCCTCCGGAAACACACGTCATGAAAGCTAAATACACGTTTGCACTTCTGCTGATATGCACTGCCGCGCCGCTTGCGGCGCAGAAATTCGAAGGCCTGGCTGCCACGCCGCCGATGGGATGGAACAGTTGGAACACGTTCCAGGGCAACATTAGCGAGACCCTGATCGATGAGATGGCCGACGCGATCGCCTCCAGCGGGATGCAGAAGGCGGGCTATCGGTACATCGTGGTCGACGACGGCTGGGAGGCCCCCGAGCGGGACGCCCAGGGCAATCTGGTCCCCGACCCCACGCGTTTCCCGCACGGCATGAAGGCGGTTGGCGACTACCTGCACGCGCACGGTTTCCTGTTCGGCATCCACAACTGCGCCGGAACCAAGACCTGCGCCGGTCTGCCCGGCGGGCGCGGCCACGAGTTTCAGGACGCCCGCGCGTATGCCTCCTGGGGCGTCGACTATCTGAAGTACGATTGGTGCAATCACGGCACGGCGAACTCCGAGGAGACTTACAAGACCATGCGCGATGCGCTGCACGCCGCCGGCCGGCCGATCGTCTTCAGCCTCTGCGAATGGGGCGACACTAAGCCCTGGACCTGGGCCAAAGACGTCGGCCATCTGTGGCGCACCACCGGCGACATCATGGATTGCTACGATTGCCAGGGCGCTTACTCGCTCGGCTGGAAGTTCATCCTGGAATTGCAGGTGGGCTTGGAACAATACGCCGGCCCCGGCCACTGGAACGATCCCGACATGCTCGAGGTCGGCAATCCCGGCCTCAGCGCGGCCGAATCGCGCGCCCACTTCAGCCTCTGGAGTCTGCTGGCCGCGCCGTTGATGGCCGGTAACGACGCACGCAGGATGCCCGACCAGGTCCGCGATGTTCTCACCAACCCGGAAGTCATCGCCATCAATCAGGACCCGCTGGGCAAGCAGGGATATCGCTTCATGAAGCACCCCGGCAAGCAGATCTGGGTGAAAGAACTATCGGGAGGCGATTGGGCGGTCTGTTACTTCAACGACAGCGACGAAGCCGTGCAATTGAGGATCGACTGGACCCATCTGTCTTTTCTCAACGGCGCGTATCGCGTGCGCGACGTGTGGCAGAAGAAGGACCTGGGCCGCAACGAAGGCGAGTTTCGCGCCCCTCTTCCCTCGCATGACGTGGTGCTGCTGCGGCTGACACCCGTAAAGTAGCGCAACGCGCGCAATACTTCGGACGTAGCGCACGCACTCATGCGTGCCGCCTCGGCACTCGTGCCGGCGCCGTTCCCGGCAGGCGTTTACTCGCCCACCACGGCATCCAGTTCGCCCTTGGCCAGGCGGACGTGAATACGGGACGCGGGTGGAGCGGCGGCGGCATCCTTGACGATTCCCGACCGGTTGGAGACGATGGCGTAGCCGCGCTCCAGAACCTTGAGCGGGCTGAGCGCGTCGAGTTGGGTGTTTAGCTGGTCGAAGGCGCTGCGGCGCTGCGCCAGGCGCCGGCGGATGGACTCCACGGAAAGTGACTG